>NZ_JBHIOU010000011.1:0-77073 GCF_042195705.1 Bartonella sp. AP72JLCBS
AAAATTTGGTTTTTTATCCCGTTGGTTACAATCGGATCTTTTGAATGTCATCGAGCAAGCAAAACAGCAACGTTATAACGACGTGGTATAAAAAAACTTGTCACGTAAGGACGGACAAGGCTTTCTCAAACTCATCACCCTAGAGAGTGCACAATCCGTCCTATGACGCAACGTTATAGGATTACCTAAGTGTATTCCATACGTCATATCGCTTCACATACAGCATTTTGATTGTTGATTATCAACGGCAAAATTTAGTGTTGATATTTAAGAGTGTTTTTATACTTTTTTTACAATACGGACTATTTAAGCGCTTCTTGACACTGCGCCTCGGGATGACAGCACTTGGACGATACACTGGAATTCTATCATCTTTACAATTTCACACCATTTTCCATTTTTAATTTTATAGTGAAATCCCGATTGAATCACACAACCATGAATCATTGCCCATTCATTTAAATCCAATTTACTATTTTCCGAATCTATATTATAAGGAGATGATATACCACACTCTAACGATGCTTTTTCTACCTCAGTAAAGTCTACACTTGGCTTTTGCCATATAACAAAGTATGTTGAAGGAGGCTTTGAGTTACATCCAGTAATACTTAATAGAACTATCCCACTTAATAATTTAAACAGTGTATTCATTTTTTTTCCATAAATAACCTAAACCTAAATAATCTAAAATTGCACGAGGTGCATAAATTTTTGTATTATCATTATGATGTGTTCCATAAGTATCTTGACATTTTTCCCCGCATTACCATAACACTTATGGGTACTAGGGTTATGCCCGATAAACGTTCCCCCTTGCTCTATCATTGGAATTGCTGGTGGATAATACATAGGGGAACTTCAAGGGTACCTTATAAACAGGAGGTAGATTGTGACTAATTCCTGTACCAATGGGATTAAATATATGGTTTTGTAAATAAATATGATCTTTTTTACCATCACTCACATAATATAGTGCATTCGCTATCGATAGAGAGTTATTAGCTGGTCCCAAAAGATAGATATCTGTTTTTTCTGCTATACCGTGAATGCCATGCTGTTCAAAGTCACGCATTCCATTGCCCACTGTAAGACTACTCGGCTATGCGCACTAACGATCGCCCCTGTATTGCCATAATGATAGATAAAATCTTGTAACTTCTTGGTTGAATTACTCCATCCCCCAAAATACTCATAAATCGCTACTCCAATCTCTACGAGCCTGTCTTTAGCTTGTGGGTGGTATGTAAAATAAAGGGGACCATTTTTATTAACAGCCAATTGGACAGCATTACCCGTAGCATCATCGGGTGAATTTAAAATGCCATTGTAGAACATATAAACAGCGCCATCAGAGCCAGCTTTTAAATGCTGCTCATCTTCAGCATTTAAAAAGTGATACAGAGTAATGTACTTTCCATCGCTGCCTTTTATATACTCTCCATTCTTATCAGTTAAATAGAGTACATTGCCATTTTCATCGTGCGCAACTTCTCCCTCAGGATGCTCTTTGACATTTGTCATTTCGCGCACTTTGTCCTAGTATCCAAGCCCTTCATCCGATAAATCATTGATCATATCTACGCGATTATGAACGATGCCCTCAAGCGGTGTTACGGTTGAGAGAGCCAATGATTTGTCCAGCATCTTGCCCCATCGCCGTCTGTCCAGTTATATCAGTAAGGATGATACTCCCATCACTGATAGCAGATTTGGTTTCCCCTTCTGCTCCATCCTTGGTTTTGCCGTGATTTAAAACATTTTTGGCAATGTTCTTTATCGTGTCATTCCCAGAAATGCTAAACCCATGGCTGCTGGCTTGAGCATGCGCACTGTTGGTGATATCACTGGTACTGATACTTCCTGTGGTCAGGCTGTTTTTATCTGCCGACGCGGTGCTGGCAATGATGCCTCCGGTCAGCGTTGTTTTGTCTTTAACAATGATATTAAAGCCGCCATCACCAGCTTTGATGCCTGATTGCTCCACAACACTATGATAATCGCTGGAGGATTTATCCCTTTTGGAAAGAGGCGCTCATAGAGCCCCCACCTATTTACTAAGGAAATTAAACGTGTGTAACATCAAACATATCATCATACAGCCTGCTAAAGATGAGAGCTTTGTTTTTTACCATTGGCTATGAAAGAAAATCCTTTGAGGACTATTTCAATCAACTTATCAAAAATAATATTAAACTTTTGTATGATATTCGTAAAAATCCAATAAGCAGAAAATACGGATTTTCAAAAAGACAATTAGAGAAAGTTGTAAACAACATTGATATTGAATATATGGCATATGCCTGAACTTGGAATTGCCTCTGAAAAACGAAGAAATTTGAAAATACAAAAGATTATGATCGCCTTTTTGAAGATTATCAAAATACAACTCTCAAGGATAATTCTTGTGCAATAAACAAATTATATCAAATTTTTTTAAACAAAAAGCGCGTTGCAATCACCTGTTTTGAAGCTAATGTATGCATGTGTCATAGAGGACAACTCGCATTAGCTCTCATTCCATTGCCTGATTGGAAATATGAAATTAAGCACATCTAAAAAAATAAATTTGCATATTTTTAAAAAATGGGAGTGCCCATATGCCTCCCAGCCCCCTACCCATTCCTAATAACTTTTAAGTGATGCATGATTCACGCTACGGGTGAATTCTGCGCAAATCAAGGAAAAGAAATATGAACTGACTGATGAAACAATTGAGGTTGGTGGATACATTACACTTTACTACATCCGTGCTTTGAGAGACTTTGGAGATGTAAAGGCAGGTGATCTTGGCGCTTTTATACAAAAAGAAGACAATCTAAGTCATGATGGCAATTGCTGGATAAGTGATGATGCAAAAGTCTATGATTATGCCAAAGTTTTTGGGGATGCACAAGTTTTCGGTGGTACATTTATTAGTGGAAAAGCTAAAATTTATGACAGTCCATTGATTTCCATCAGAGCAAATATACGCTGGGCTATTAAACAAGCGCAAAATGGCATCTCCAAGAAAATAAACAGACTTACAAAAGGCTCTTTCGATTGGTTATTGCATCAGTATTTACAAAGCATGCAATGGCATAATCAATCAGAATCTACTAAAAAAGTTAAATATCGAATTCTGAATAATGTTTCTAAACATATCGGTGATCGTGCATATAAAAGCATAAACAAACAACACATTCTTGAAGCCGTAGACAGAAGGCGAGAGACCCCCGCGGCGGCAAAACATTTTTTGACCTCTTTAAACGGTCTCTTTAATTGGGCGGTTGATAATGCCCTTTTAAATAGAAATCCTGCCTTTAATATAAAAGCACCAAAATCTTTAAACAGTGGGGGATTGCTGCCATGGCTAGAAGAGGACATAGACAAATATTATCACCGTTGGTCACATGGTACACATGAACGCGTCTGGATTGATGTTCTTCTTTATACAGGCTTGCGTCGTGGTGATGCCGTTCGTATCGGCTGGAAAGACGTCAAAGATAATATCATTTATCTCAAAACAGAAAAGAGCCAATTTAAAACAGATGTTTTTCTTCCTATTTTACCAGAACTAGAGGAAACCCTTAAAATTGGTCCCATAGGTAATGAAACATTTATTTGTGGTAAAGGTGGAAATAAGCTTGTCAAAGAAAGTTTTGGCAACCTCTTTCGTGAAGCATGTAATGCGGCGGGTATTAAAAAATCAGCGCACGGATTGCGAAAATTAGCAGCAACACGTGCAGCCAATGCTGGTGCGACAGTTTCGCAAATGAAAGCGCTTTTTGGCTGGACAGAAGATAAAATGGCATCTCTTTATACCAAAACAGCCGATAGAAAACGCCTTGCAATAGAAGCCATTAAAAAACTTCAAAAAAGTTAGAGCAATGGGCGGCAGCTAAAAAAACAAACCAAAGCACCATCAAAATTATTAACGAAATCAAAGCGGCGTTTGAGGTGTATCAAAAACAAGAAGAGAAATAGGTGGTTGTGCCTGTTGCTTTGTTTGCCATAAATTATAGTTTGTTTGCATATCCAACCAAAATTTTGCTTTACTAAAACCAGCTAATTCTAATTTAATAGCAAGCTCGGTACTTATAGAAGCATGTCCGTTAATCACTCTTGATAAAGAAGCTCTTGTCATATGGAGATGATCAGCTAATTTTTGTATTGTTATCCCCATTTCTTCTAAGAAAGCTACTTTCAGAACTTCACTCGGATGTGCGGGGTTATGCGTCATTTTTTTCATTCCTCTCATCAATGGTAATCTTGATAATCAACAAGCTCCACATCTGTTCCTATAAAGCGAAAAGTAACACGCCAATTTCCATTCATCCATATAGAATAGTACCCTGTAAGTTCACCTTTAAGAGGGTGTATTTTAAAGGCAGGCGCTCTCAACATTTCAGGCGTAGTAGCACTTGTTAAAGCCGTTAAGATAACGCGTAATTTTTTAAGTGATCTGGTCAAATAGCTTTTGTGGAACCTGTTGTATAAAATAATTTTAAGCCCTTATATTTAAAACTCACAATTGCCATTACCGCCCCTTGTCGTATATCATTGCTATACGGTTAATAACAAATAAGAGTTAAGCCCATGTTAGAAATATCTGATTCTATATCTGGAAAAAATAGATAGGAATAAGTGATAAAAAGCTTCAAAAAGGTTAGGGATAGACACTCAAAAAACATAATAGAATCAATGAATTATAAAACCCTTTACTCTTGTAGTAAATCACTGATTTTAATTACCTTTTTTACACTCTTTTAGTGGTGCAAAACTATAACGATGTAATCCTATAACTGGTCCATATTTATCAAGAGCTGTACGATGCGCTAGCGTTGCATAACCTACATGCTTCTCTAAACCATACCCTTTATAAACTTGTCCTGTACATTCCATCATCCGATCACGCGTTACTTTCGCAATAATAGATGCGGCTGCAATTGAAACTGAACGCTGATCGCCCTTAATCAATGCCATTGCAGGACAGGACAACTCAGAAGGAATATCACGCCCATCAACAAGGACATAGTGGGCTGGAATGGCTAATCCTATAATACAGCGACGCATTGCTTCTAACGTTGCTTTTCTAATATTAGATTGATCAATTGTACGAGCACAAAGACTGGCGACTGAAACCGCTAATGCACTTTGCAAAATTTCATGATAAAGTCTATTTCGTTGGAAAAAAGAAAGTTTTTTTGAATCATTTAACCCATTAGGAATACGATCTTTATCCAAGATAACGGCTGCTGTTACCACAGGTCCAGCGAGAGGACCCCGTCCTACTTCATCAACACCTGCTATATGAAAAAAACCCTGTTTTTGCAAATCCAATTCGCACGAAAAATTTGGTTGTAGCGGAAAATTAAACATCTTTGATAAATCACAAATACAACAAACATACATCTATTTCTGTAGCCTGATCATTTTTTGCAAGCATTACAGTTTTAAATAGCTCTTCAAACATTCCACGAATTCTTGCACAAAAAATAAAAAACACATTTCTTTGGTTACCCTCTTTTATTATGTATAATAAAATCATGATGAAATAAAAGCTTTTATATTTATTTATCAAATATTTCCTAAAGTCATGATAGGTTGTACAAACCAATTTGGGTGCATTGATTTGATAAAAAGAGCTGCTTGTTGCGCCGTTTGTTTATTTTTAAAAATGCCAAAGCAAGTTGCTCCCGTTCCAGACATACGGGAAAAAAGAGCCCCACATTCATCTAATATAGATAACACTTCAGCTAACTGAGGTGCTATTTTTAATGCAGGAGAAAAAAGATCATTACGCGTTTCTTGTAAAACTTCAACTAATGAATCAACACTCTTTAAAGCGTCTGTATTAATTTTTAAAGAAGGATTATGACGCTTCTCTAACGCTTTAAAAACAGCTTGTGTTGAAATCTCTTGTCCATGATTAACCAATACCATTGCTAATGAACAAGCTTCTTTTAGTCGTATCATCTCTTGACCAATTCCTTTAACCAAAAGCGGCTGCTGATATTCTAATGCACAAAGGCACATGGGAACATCAGCACCAAGAACTAAGCTCTTTTTTGCTAATTCTTCGTAAGGGCAATCAAGATTCCACTGCCGACGCAACATGCTGATAACCCCAGCTGCATCACCTGAGCCACCACCAATGCCTGAAGCAACAGGTAATGTTTTTACAAGCCGAAAAAAAGCAGGTTGAGCACATTCCGGAAAAGTCTTATGCATAAAGTCCCTTGTGCGAATAACCAAATTGTCTAAATGAGAAACAAGCCCTTTTGCAAACGACCCCGTCAAAACAAACTGATTATTTTCACAAGGTGCATAGTGTAGACAATCACCGCTAAGACTAAAATAAACCAAACTCTCTATTAAATGATACCCGTCAGCACGTTGCCCTACAACATGTAGAGCTAAATTCAATTTAATAGGTGTAAATAAATAGGAATGTCTTTGGAACGAAGTTTGTACATTTGATATCATATGACGTAATATTCACTTACATAGGGTTCTTTTAAAAATTTCCCCCTTTTACCCATACTTTTAGCACGAGCCCTATAAACAGCTTGGAATATTCTTAATCGTTTTCTAAAAAACAATAAATATAAAGAGTTCTCATACAAAATAAACGACATGTTCTCATTCGTATCATTTCAAGCCTTTTTTCTTCTAGTATCTGTTTTTAGATAAAAATCTCTCTGGCTTGAATGATCCTTTCCATCACAAACCATAACGCTGCCAAAGAGCTCGCTCTTCTGCTGCCATCAATGCACTATCAACGACTGTATAAACCGTATGTGCCGTCACTCCTGAAGGCGTTTTAGGTCCTAAAAAACTTTTTGGAGGCATAATAAGTCGAAGTTTTGCATCATTACCAAAGCGCTCCTTAATAACAGAACGTACATCATTCAATCCATCAACCAGACCAAGCCCAACGCTTTGTTTTCCACTCCAAAACATTCCTGTAAAGAGATTCGAATCATCTGATAATTTTTCAGCACGCCGTTCTTTAACCAAATCGATAAAAGTTTGATGCACTTCAAGTTGGAGAGATTTCAAATGCTCAATATCCGCCTTTTTTTCTGGCTGAAATGGATCTAATGTAACTTTGTTCTTTCCTGCTGTGTATACACGCCGTTCGATACCAATTTTCTTCAAAAGTTCCGGAAAACCAAAGGAAGCTGAAACCACTCCAATGGAACCAACAATTGAAGAAGGATCTGCAAAAATTTCATCCCCTGCACAAGCAATCATATAACCACCAGATGCTGCAATATCTTCAATAAACACAAGAACCTTTTTATTTTTTTCTTCTGCCAAGTCACGAATGCGCTTGAAGATAAAACGCGATTGTACAGGTGAACCACCAGGAGAATTAATAATAAGTGCAACAACCGGTGACTTTTTGTGTGCGAAAGCCTTCTCTAAAAGATTTGCACACCTACTGAGGGAAAGGGTACGAGATATAGATGCTGATGAATCCATAATTGCTCCTTGAAGGCGCACCACAGGAATTTCAAGTTTATCGGAAGAAAAACGGCGTGGAATAAAACTTTTAATAAAATCCATCAAAACAAAATCTCCTTATAAATTAAGAACAATTAAATAGGCAAGGACAACAAAAAGGAACAACGTGATACCATCCAAAAGCGCCAATCAACCCCCACATTACAATCAGAAATATAACTTCACCCAAAAGCTAAGCCTCCCTAATGACAAAGTGTAGACTTTAAATAATAAACTAAAAAACACAAGATACTATTAGAAAAGTTCCCACAAGCTTATATATCCATTATTAATTGCATCAACTCGAGGTGAAAAAGTATGGTCATTACCTTCATGTATAACCAATGCCGGTAAAATAGATAAAGCTGCTCTGCTTCCTCGTTTTGCGTAAAATAAAAGACGAATTGCTGCTGTTTTCGCACGGGCATGCACAGGAATTATACAAATACCACCAAAACGCCCTTCTAAAGCATGCAAGATATCTGTCAACGATTGTGGACGTGCAATGAGCCCTAAGTATCCACCTGGCTTAACAATAGCTGCTGCACTCCGCAACCAGTTATCAAACATTGCTTCAGACATAACATGTGCTTCAGATTTTTGTTTATCAGGTGTCTTACGATCGGTGGGATTATTAAAAGGTGGATTCATAATCGCAAAATCAAAGCTATTATCTATCAAACCTGCTTTTATACGGGCATTCCCTTTGAAGGTAACATCTGCTTCTAGCAAACAAATTCGGCTAGCAAATTGTTTATTTTGTTTTAGCATAAGCGTTTTTTGAGCGTAAGATACCATAAAAGCTGAACGTTCAACTAAGGTAACATGAACTTTCAGACAACGCGAAGCAACAGCCAAACCCGCAGCTCCAGCACCTGCACCTAAATCAACAACCTTGCCCTTTAAATCACTCGGAACCAAACTAGCTAATAACATCGCATCCATTCCAGAACGATGACCATATTTATGGGGTTGAACCAAATAAAATTTTCCGCGGTGAAAACTGTCAATTGTTTCACCACTCTGATTCGCTGCTTTATCCATTTAAAAGCCTAATGCTCACCTTTATAAATTGCATTTTTGCCATTCAGCTACTATTTTAAATTTTTTATTATTTCATAACAATAAGATTACACTCGCTAAAGAACATTTCTTGCCAATAACATTCCAAGCTAACACTTTTAAACGACATCAAAAGCTTGAGTCAAAACCAAACCCCCTTTATGCTAATGAATAAAGTAAATTTTATATATGTCCATTGCAATACTCTAGGAGTAAACACATTGAGTGCAGCTATCAAACCAAAACAAATAAGAAATAATCAAATTTCTCTTCAATCTCTTGTCAATCTTACTCAAAAAGATATGGATTGCGTAAATCAATTTATTCTCTCTATGGCAAAATCAGAGGTTGAGATGATCCCTGAAATTTCTAACCATCTTATTTCATCAGGTGGAAAGCGATTACGCCCAATGATTACGCTCGCTTCTGCTCATATGTTTGGTTATCAAAGTGACGGGCATATAAAACTCGCAACAGCTGTTGAATTTATGCATACAGCAACATTGCTACACGATGATGTGATTGACGAAAGTAATTTACGACGTGGAAAATCTACAGCACGGATGATTTGGGGGAATCAAGCAAGTGTACTTGTTGGTGATTTCCTATTGGGCCAGGCCTTTAAAATGATGGTCGATGTCGGTTCCATAGAAGCGCTCTCTGTCCTAGCCAACGCTGCTGCAATTATTGCTGAAGGAGAAGTTATGCAACTTTCTGCCGCAAAAAATATAAAAACCAGCCCTTCAGAATATCTCAAAATCATCGATGCAAAAACAGCAGCACTTTTTTCAGCAGCCGCTGAAGTAGGACCCATTATTGCTGGCTATGGAAATAAAGAGCGTTCTTCATTACGTGAATATGGAACATCCTTAGGTTTAGCTTTCCAATTAATTGATGATGCACTTGACTATAGCGGTAGTGCTCAAAACTTAGGAAAAAATATAGGGGATGATTTTAGAGAAGGAAAAATCACAATGCCTGTTATTCTCGCATATGAGCGTGGGAATATGGTAGAAAAAGATTTCTGGAAAAAAGCGCTTGAAGATGGCAATAATAATGATGAATCCTTCGCACACGCGCAACACTTAATGGAAAAGTATGATAGTATCACAGATACAATAGAACAAGCACGCATCTATGGAAAATATGCAATTGATGCTCTTGTTCCCATGAATGAAAATCTTGCTTATAATGCTCTCGTTGAGACTGTTGAATTTTGTATTGCGCGCGTAAACTGAATTCTTTGCAAGAATCGCAGTATTTCTCAACAAAGTAATGAGATATGATCTATAAACAACACCATCAATTGATTATCTTGAAAAGGATTAGCTCCATGTGCTCTGCAACGGTATCTCGACTTTTTGCCCTCTTTATCGTGGGTATCATGCTGATGCCATCCCTCACCTACAGTAAAATAAGTGCAGCAACTCATACAAGCTCATTTACAGGTGCTTATTTAGCTGGAAGGGTTGCAAATCATGAAAATAAAACAGAACTTGCTATCAATTATTTTAAACAAGCACTGGTTTATCAACCTGATAACATTGAAACACAAAAAGAGCTCCTTGAAGCTATGCTCTCGGTCGGAAACTTTAAAGAAGCTGTCCAACAAGCCCAAAAACTCAAAGAGAACGATGTTATAACTCCCTTTGTTTCCTTAACTTTGTCAGTAGAAAGTCTCATCAAAAAAGATTATAAGAATGCCAAGGCTCTTCTGAAATTAAAGGAACTTCCTACGTCCAATAATCCAATACCTGAACTCATCGGCGCTTGGATTACATTTGGATCTGGACAAAAATCTCAGGCAATCGATGATCTTAAGAAACTCAAAGGTCCTGTCTGGTATGATCTTTTTATATCTTATCATCTAGCACTTATGAGCGACCTTGCAGAACGGCCAAAGGATGCAAAAAAATATTTCATTAAAGCACTGAGTAACAAACAGGGAACTCTTATCGCTCCTAATACTTATGAGCGTATTATCATAGCCTATGCCTCATTCCAATTGCGCCATAATATGCGCAACCAAGCTCTTCAAACAATCCAGCATGGCGAACAAATGTTGTCAGGTCGAGAAGTCCTTAAAAACTTTCAAGAAAAAATTGAAAAAAATTCTTTCTTAGAGAGAGTTATTAAAACACCTCAACAAGGAGCAGCCGAGGTATTATATAATTTTGGAACAGCCCTCAACTACAAAAACTCAGGGCGAATTGCACGTATTTTTAAGCAATTATCTTTCGCATTATACCCTCAAAATGACGCAACACTGTTTCAGCTCGCACACATTTCTGCTAAATTGAACGATCCACATCAAGCAATTAAACTTTATCGCGCTTTATCCCCTAAATCTCCTTATTATAAAGATGGACAACTTCATCTTGCATTCCTTCTTGCCAATAACAACAATTACAAAGAAGCAATAAAATTACTCACATTGTTAAATAAAAAATTTCCCAATGATCGTAATATTTTGATAACGCTCGTTGCTTTTTATATGCAGGACAATAAATTTCTTGAGGCCATTAAAACTCTAGACTACGCTATTACAAAGATAAAAAACTTTCAGCAGGACGATTGGAAACTCTTTTATCAGCGTGGTATTGCTTTTGAACGTTTAAAGCAATGGCCAAAAGCAGAACTTGACTTGCGAAAATCACTTGAATTTTTCCCAAATCAACCGCAGGTTCTTAATTATTTAGCCTATTCCCTTGTGGAACGTGGTGAGAAGCTTGAAGAATCGCTCCGTATGCTACAAAAAGCCTCTGCTTTACAAGCTCACAACAGTCATATTCTCGATTCTTTAGGGTGGGCTTATTATAAACTAAAAGAATATAATAAAGCAGTGCAAATATTAGAAAATGCTGTCAGATTACAACCTGAGGACCCAACACTAAATGATCATTTAGGGGATGCCTATTGGAAAGTTGGGCGTAAACGTGAAGCAATCTTTCAATGGAACCACGCAATTGACGGAAAACCAGAAAATTCTGAACAAATTCAAGAAAAGTTGAAATTTGGTTTGCAATAAACGATGCTTAACCATAAACCACATGAATAATAAATAGAGAAACTAAAATTACTTTGGTTTTTTGTTTAGTCCAATATAAAGAGTATAAAGCGTGAAACTGCCTGAACATCTTAACCCCAAACGTTCTTTTCAGGGACTAATATTAACTTTGCAAAATTATTGGGCACACTATGGGTGTGCAATTTTGCAACCTTACGATATGGAAGTCGGAGCTGGGACTTTTCATCCAGCAACAACATTACGCTCTCTAGGACCACGCCCTTGGAAAGTTGCTTATGTCCAACCCTCTCGACGTCCAACAGATGGCCGATATGGTAAGAATCCAAATCGTTTACAACACTATTATCAATTCCAAGTGCTTCTCAAACCCTCTCCGCTCAATCTACAAGAACTTTATATAAAGTCGCTACAAGCTATCGGGCTTGATACAAAACTGCATGATATTCGCTTTGTTGAAGATGATTGGGAAAGTCCCACTCTTGGTGCTTGGGGGCTTGGATGGGAATGTTGGTGCGATGGAATGGAAGTCTCTCAATTTACTTATTTTCAACAAGTGTGCGGCATTGAATGCGCTCCAGTTTCAGGGGAACTCACATACGGTCTTGAGCGTCTAGCGATGTATATCCAAGGGGTTGATAACGTCTATGACCTTAACTTTAATGGTTTGGAGGGAGAAAACAAAATAAGTTATAGAGATATTTTTTTACAGGCAGAACAGGAATACTCATATTATAACTTCGAATTTGCTGATACAAAACTGCTCCATCAGCACTTTATCGATGCAGAACGCGAATGCAGCGCACTTCTTGATGCTGGAAAACCAAATAAAGAAAATGTATTCCATCGCTGTGTTTTTCCTGCCTATGATCAATGTATTAAAGCGAGCCATATCTTTAATCTTTTGCAAGCACGTGGCGTTATTTCTGTAACCGAACGACAAAATTACATTCTTCGCGTTCGTAATCTCGCGCGCCGTTGTGGGGAAGCCTTTTTACTCACAGAAGCTGGACAAATATATACTGGAGAAGCCTAATGTCTGATCTTCTTCTTGAACTTTTCAGTGAAGAAATCCCCGCACGTATGCAACGAAAAGCTGCTGCTGATCTTAAGAAATCTGTTACAGATCAACTTGTGAATGCTGGATTGATCTATGAAGCTGCTCGTGAATATTGGACACCTCGTCGGCTAACATTGGACATACGCGGACTTTCCACACGCTCCAAAGATGTCCATGAAGAACGCAAAGGTCCCAGTATAAAATCACCACAGCATGTAATTGATGGTTTTCTACGTGCAACAGGATTAAATGATGTTTCTGAAGCGCATATTGGACATGATGATAAAAAAGGTCATTTTTATATTGCTAAAATTGTTAAAAAAGGTCGAGCTGCAGAAGAAATTATTGCCGATATTTTACCGGATATTATCCGCAACTTTCCGTGGCCGAAATCTATGCGTTGGGGAAAAGATTCAGCACAAAGTGGTACTTTGAAGTGGATTAGACCTTTACAAAACATTCTTTGCATCTTCGGACCAGAAATTGGTGAAACACATGTTATTCCGTTTACAATTGGTTCTCTTAAAAGCAATAATTTAACTTATGGTCATCGTTTCTTAAGTGATGGAGAGCCATTTCAAGTGCGCCGCTTTGATGACTATGTTACTCAACTTGAAACCCATAAAGTCATTCTGGATGCCGAAAGACGAAAGAATATTATTTTAGCTGATGCCCAAAATCTCTGCTTTGCAAACGGTTTAGAACTGGTTCAAGATAATCCCCTCCTAGAAGAAGTTGCTGGTCTTGTTGAATGGCCTGTTATCCTGATGGGTGATTTTGACAAATCATTCCTTGATATTCCTCCAGAAATTATTCGCTTGACCATTCGAGCCAATCAAAAATGTTTTGTCACCCGCAAACAAGGAGAAAAAGTAAAACTTTCTCATCATTTTATTCTCGTTTCTAATATTCTTGCAAATGATGAAGGCAAAGAAATTTCGAAAGGAAATAGTAAGGTTGTCCGTGCCCGTCTTTCTGATGCACTTCATTTTTGGCAAACCGATCAGCATGATTTGCCTGATCTTCAACAATTGGAATCTTCTATAAAAAAATTTGAGCTTGATATAAAAAAACCTCTCGATCAAAGAATGGCGCGACTTGATCATTTGAATGTAACCTTTCATGCTAAATTAGGTACACAAGGTGAAAGAGTAGAACGCATTGCTACACTCGCACAAGAAATTGCCCCTTTGATACAAACAGATCCTCTTTTAGCAAAACGTGCAGCCATCCTTGCAAAAGCTGATTTGCAAACAGAAATTGTCGGAGAATTTCCTGAACTACAAGGTGTTATGGGGCAAAAATACGCCCTTCTTCAAGGGGAAGATCCTCGCGTAGCTGTAGCAATCGAAGACCATTATAAACCTCAAGGACCAACAGATCGTCTTCCACAAGAACCACTTGCTATAACCGTTATGCTCGCCGACAAAATTGACATGCTCGTTGGCTTTTGGCTCATTAATGAAAAACCAACGGGCTCAAAAGATCCCTATGCGTTAAGACGAGCAGCATTGGGAATTATTAGGCTTGTACTTTCGCGAGATTGGAAAATCAATCTTATGCCGCTGTTCCAGTTAGCAACGAATCTTTTCTTACAACAAAAAAATAAATATGAAATCTCTCAAAGAGAAAATTCACAATTGCAGAATCTGCTTCCAGAAAAAACAGAATATATTTTATCAGATCTGTTATTCTTTTTTCATGACCGTTTGAAAATCTATCTAAAAGAGGAAGGCGCTCGTTACGATGCCCTTGAAGCCGTTTTAAATAAAGATTCTGATGATTTTTTATTGGTTGCACGTCGTGTCGAATCGCTTATCGCTTTTATCAATACCCACGATGGAATGAACTTTGTAGCCTCTGTAAAACGTACTGCCAATATTCTTGAAAATGAATTTCAAAAAAGCACAACAATAGCGAATGAAATTAATCCTGAGCTCTTTGTCGAGAAAGAAGAAAAGCAGCTCTATCATGCAATCTGTGAAGTAGAAAGAAAGGTTCTTGCTCCCATCAATGCAACAAATTTATCATTTGCACTCAGTGTGCTAGCGCCACTTGGAAAATTGATTGATATATTTTTTGAAAAAGTATTGGTGAATGATAAAAAAACTGATGTTCGTGCTAACCGTCTTGCTCTTCTCAAACGCACTCACATTGTTACACAATCGGTTGCAGACTTCTCAAAACTTGTCATTTAAAATCAAAATACCCTATTAACTGATAAAAACAATGAAGATAATTTTTTCTTTTTTATGACTTTTATTAATTAATATTGAGAAAATTATGCAACCAAAGAGACTGTTCTTTATCTCTCAAATATCATTAATTAAGATATGTTTTCATTTTGATAAATGATTCTTTCTCAAGAGACTCTTTGATAAGTTCATCTGCCTTGTTAGAATCTATTTCCCTTGCAATAAGGGTACGTGCTGTAGAAATTGCCAAATCAATCGCCGATGAAGAAACCATGCGTATTGCATCCGCTTCTGCTTGGGCAATTTTTTGTTCTGCCAATTTATTGCGGTTTTTTACATATTCTTCTGCTTTTGCACGGGCCTCAGCAATAACAGATTCAACTTCATGCTTTGCTGCTGCAATAATTTCTTGCGCATCTTTTTCTGCTTCTGCATGTTTGCGTTGATATTCAGCCAATATTTCCTGTGCCTCTTCACGAAGACGCAGAGCCTCATCCAGTTCATCTTTGATACGTTTCGCGCGCGCATCAAGATGGTGTATAACCCTCTGTGGAATTTGGAAATAGACTAAAAGAGCCAAAAAAAGAACTAACCCAACAAATGCCCAAAAAGTATCAGTCATCTTTGTCTTCCTCAATAATCCGCAGTTTTAACAACTGAACGAACAGCCTCTTTGCTGATATCAACGTCAATCAATTTTTTCACAATTTCAAGAGCTACTTCTTCAGCGATAGAACCAACATTTTGCATCGCTTTATCCCGAATTTTTGCTATCTGTTTTTCAGCATCTGCGAGTTTTTTCTCTAGACTCTCTTCAATTTCTTTCCGTTCAAGCTCTGCCTTTTCTTTTAATTCTTCACTAGCTACCTGCGCTATAGCCTGCGCGTTCAAACGCGCTTCTGCTAATTTCCGCTCATAAGTTTCAACAACAATGTCTGCTTCTTGCTTCATGCGCATTGCCTGATCTAAATCAGATGCGATTCGATCTCGCCGTGTTTCAATAACACCGCCAATACGTGGTACAATTACACGGGAGATAAAAAGATAAAACAGTCCGAAAGAAATTGCCAACCAGAAAAAATGCGAACCAAAATGCACAAAATCAAAAGGCGGAAACACACGATTTGCATGCTCTGCTACCTTTTTAATATGTTCTATCGACGTTTCAGTGTTCTGTGCATAAGCGCTTGAAACAAACATCTTCTTTCATCCTTTAAATAGCTTATTAAAGCCCTCTATAACCGATGATAACTGACAAACATCTCTCTGGCATCTCTCTAGTTAAGAGCCTAAAAGGGTAAATCTTTCCTCATGCAAGAACAGATATACCCTTTTGATAATGATTAAACCCCAAAAAGAAGTAATAAAGCAATGAGCAATGAAAAAATTCCCAAAGCTTCTGTTACAGCAAAACCAAAGACGAGACGTCCAAACTGACTATCTGCTGCTGATGGATTTCGTAATGCACCAGAAAGATAGCTACCAAAAATATTACCAAGTCCTAAAGCTGTTCCAGCCATACCAAAGCAAGCAAGACCAGCGCCAATATATTTTGCTGCAAGCACCATTTCCATGTTATTCTCCTTTAAAGCGAAATTGCATTATTCGACGGAAAACCGCCAGTTCTATTAATGTCCTGGATGAATTGCATCATTAAGATACATACAAGTTAAAACCGTAAAGACGTAAGCCTGAAGAAATGCGACCAAAAACTCAAGAGCAGTAATTGCTACAGTCATAATAAGCGGTAAAATCGAACCACCCACACCTACGATTCCTACCCCAATCATTGAAACAACAAACCCAGAAAACACTTTAAGCGTAATATGACCAGCAAGCATATTCGCAAAAAGACGAAGAGAAAGACTAATTGGACGGGAGAGAAAAGAAATAACCTCAATCATTGTCACCAGAGGTAAAACCACAACAGGAACTCCACTGGGAACGAACAGTTTCAAAAAACTGACCCCATGCTTATAAAAGCCATAACCAATCACCGTCAAAATTACCACCATTGCTAACGAAAACGTGATCATGATTTGAGACGTAACCGTATAAAAATAAGGAAAGAGACCAATAAAGTTAGCAACCAAAATAAAAGTAAACAGAGAAAAAACTAAAGGAAAAAACTGCATTCCCTGCACACCAGATGATTCCCGCAGAGTCGATGCTACAAATTCATATGCCATTTCCGAAAGAGACTGCATCCGCGTTGGAACCAATCCACGACTCGATGATGAAATAAAGAGAAAAATAGAAGTTACAACAACCGTGAGAACTGTAAACAATGATACATTTGTAAACGATAAATCCATATTTCCTATGGAAATCTTAATCAGCCTTAAAACCTCAAACTGATGAATAGGATCTGGAGCGTGCGCTGTCACTTCAACCTCATTTATCGGACCTCTCATTGGCCCCTTTATTTTGTTTATCTTGGCGCAATACGCCTTTTTTTCCTAATTGACTGGAGGAAACATACCCCACAGACCGAAGAATACTCAATACACCAGCAGCAAATCCAAAGAAGAGAAAAAATACCAATCCCCAAGGCCATGAACCTGCTAACTTATCAAACCCCAACCCCAAAACAATACCAACTATAATACTTGCCAGAAACTCACTGGAAAGCTTAATTGCACCTGCCATCCTTCCTTGTGATTTTTCCCGCTTATTCCTATGCTCCCGCTTCTTTAATGCTTGCTTGCGCACTAAAGCTACGCTTAAGTTCCTACTACGACATTCCAAATCCTCTGAATGAAGACACTCTCCTTGCTTTTCCTCTTCAGCCTCCTTACGGCTCATAACGGGTTTCTCGCCCATCGCCATCATTGGCTCCTTAATTAAAAAGCAACGTAAGAATACATTTTATAAAACCGTGTGCATCATATTGTTCCCGAATTTATTCGTCAAGATACTAAAAGAAATCTATCACAAATTATCGTATAAATTTTATTGTATAAATAACGTATTTTTAATTTACATCTTTCTTAAAAAGATATTCTGAGCACCTAAACCGATTTCACGACAGCACCCGTGAATATATAACAAAAGTTCCTGTGAATGATATAAAACTCATAGAACAGCCATTTTTACGCTTAACAAAAGGTGTAAACTGATACCATCTTATTTTCCAGCTCCCAATGTTATATCAATTCTAGTTTTGAAAGAGAACATAGAAAGCTAAAAAACAGTATGAGAGCGTTTTTTGTTCCTTTTATTCAAATAAACTTGCACTTTTTATTTTATGAAAATGATAATAATCAATGGTTTTTATATGATCCTATTCGCAAAGTATTTTACATATGCCATCACAGAACCCATCACTCAATGAGCTTGAGGGTATTAAGAGAGGTTTCTTTAAATACGAGATATTAATAAATCTAAAATTTCAAATAGGTCAAGCCAATAGAACACAATAAATTTTAAATAAGATCACCATACTACTTTATACAATTTTAATCCACTTTTTTGAATTTCGCTCTTTACAATTGAATATCCGTAGATTCAGCAAATATTTTTGCTTTTTATTCAGACAAACTATCGTAAGCAAAAGCGCTTATTCATAAGCTTTATTTTTATGAAACGATAATCTAATGCTGCTTTTCAAACAAGCATCATAATTACATTCCCCTACCCTCATATTGCATCTATTCTTGCACTTTAATAACCCATTAAGAGGATTATGTACTCTTTCTTAAATACTCCCTATTAAACTCTTCTCATGACATGCAAATAAATGATCTTTATCAAGATGAGAGAACTCTATTCAATAGCGCTCATGATAAATGATTATCAATAAAATTAAAACTTTAGCAAATAAAACTTTTTCTTTTATGAAAAGAACGATCATTTAAAAAACTTATTTTTAAGATTCTTAAGTATAGATTTCATTCACTTAAAAAATTAAAGAGTTATCATTTCTTCTTGGAACGTGTCGCAAAAGGATTATCAGAGGCTCGTAATGATATGCGAACGGGTATACCAGACATATCAAATGTTTCACGTAACCCATTGACAAGATAACGCAAATACGACTGAGGCATACTTTTGGGGCGCGAGCAGGAAATCATAAACCCAGGAGGACGTGTCTTAACCTGTGTGATGTATTTAACCTTAAGTCGACGTCCAGAAACCGCAGGAGGTGGATGATGTGCCACAACAGTTCCAAGCCATTGGTTCAATTTAGCCGTCGAAATGCGACGATTCCATACACGGTGCATCATCATGACATTTTCCATCAGTTTATCAATCCCTTGACCATATTGTCCTGATAAAGGAACAGCTCTCAAACCACGAACTTGAGGAAGAAATCGCGCACATTTTTCATGCAAATCAATCAATGTGGTCTGACTGTTTTCAATAAGGTCCCACTTATTGAAAGCAATAACTGGAACACGCCCTTCACGAATCACAAGATCAGCAATTTGTAAATCCTGCTTTTCAAAAGGTATCGTTGCATCAAAAACAATGACCACCACTTCTGCAAAACGAATAGCACGCAAAGTATCTGCAACAGATAGTTTTTCTAATTTTTCTTGAATTCTCGACTTTCGACGTAAACCTGCAGTATCAAAAAGTTTAATATGACGACCACGCCATTCCCAATCTACAGAAATAGAATCACGCGTGAGTCCTGCTTCTGGTCCTGTTAACAATCGCTCTTGTTTCAACATACTATTGATAAGAGTGGATTTTCCTGTATTGGGACGCCCCGCAATTGCAATCCTAATGGGCTTACTTTCATCGTAAATAAGCTCTTCTTCTTCCAAATCCTTTACATCATCACCAACAGATGCAGGTTGTATCATTCTATCTTCTTCTTTGTTGTTGCCAAAAACATGCTCTGACCCAACAGCATCTATAATTGCATCACGCAGATCACTAAGTCCCAAACCATGTTCAGCCGATATTGGGCATGGCTCCCCCAAACCTAATGACCACGCCTCATACTCTCCTCCTGTTGCCGCTCTTGACTCAGACTTATTGGCAACAAGCACAATTGGCTTTCCTGATTTGCGAACCAATGAAGAAAAATTTAAATCACTTGGTGTTATTCCGCTCTTTGCATCAAATACAAATAAAATAAGATCCGCTTCATCAATTGCAACTTTTGTATGAGAACGCATACGCCCCTCAAGTGTATGATCACCTGCTTCTTCCAGCCCAGCCGTATCAATCACATCAAAACGTAGATCTTGAAGTTTTGCCGCATGAATACGCCGATCACGTGTTACACCAGGCTTATCATCAACCAAAGCCAATTTTTGCCCAACCAAACGATTAAATAGTGTTGACTTCCCAACATTGGGACGACCAACGATAGCAATGGTAAGGCTCATCGATTTATTCCTTATTTGCCTTGCCCTCAGCTTGTATAAGCTCAAGCATCATTCGAGCCCGATCTGTTATTTTTAAACCCAAAGAACCTTCTTCAGAAATTTTCTTAAAATAATAAACCGCCTCATCCATTTTATCCGCCTTATAAGCAGCTAAGCCTAAAGCTTCTCTTGCAGACATACGCATAGGATCGGTATCACTTGCCATATCTTTGATGCGCTTTTCAACATCAGCTAATGTCCCTGTATCAACCAGAATATAAGCCGCCCGAATTTTTGCAACTTTCTGCAAAATCTGTGGTGCTTTCTCATCCGCTGCAACAGAATCAAAGATCTCCACTGACTTAATAATATCACCTTTCTCCATGAGTAAAGAAGCCTCACGTAAACGAGCAAGAAAAGGATACCCCCCAAAATGAGAGGTTTTAACAGTTTCTAATTGCTTTATCGCTTTATCAAAATCACGTGTATCCGCAAGATCAAGACTCTTTACAAATGCATCACCAATATAACCAGCTTTCTTTATTTGTGTATGATGATAAACTTGATAAGCAACTATCATGAATATAAAAAGAATAGCTGCTCCAATAATTGAAAAACCATACCGTCTCCAAAAAGCAAGCGCCTTTTCCTGACGAAATTCAGCATTCACTTCAGCAATAAAACTATCATACGACATATATCATACCTTGAAAAAAGTTACTTCACCTGTGCTTTTACGCATAAATGGATAAAGATGGTAGCCCTAATTAACTAAAAATCTTTAAATTACTCGTTTATTTATTTTAAATCAACATGTAGCCAATTCAATCAGATTTTTGCAACAGTCTTAATCGAAAATGATGTAAGCACCCTGTTTGTTCACATTACAGCTTTTACATATTATGAAAAATTCACTGCCTTAATATTTATCATGATTGCCTATCATCTCAAGCGAACTTTCTCTCCATTATATAGAGGGATAATCTTTTAAAGTCTTCAACCACAATCGTTGGTTGTATTGGATTATACAATTATAATAGAAAAACCAATTCTTGAAAAAACTTGAATAAACAGTAAATTTCCATGAATATCTACTAAAACCAAATAGATAAATTTTTATCTGTATCAAAAATACCGAAGCGTCATGATGAAAGTGTGGTATAATTCCAAATCTTCAGTTAAAGCTCTCTATATAAAGTATATCCCTTCAACTTATCTTCATACGATTAACAACCTTTTATAATTGATTCTTAAAGTTTCTAAAAATATCCTATTGTAAGGGCCAAACCCACATAAGCATTGGAACAGCAATAATAACGATCAACACCGCCAATGGAGCACCTAAACGTGGATAATCACTAAAACGATATCCTCCTGGCGCCATCACGAGCATATTACTTTGATGTCCAATAGGTGTAAGAAACTCACAGCCCGCACCAATTGCAACAGCCATCAAAAAAGCTTCAGGCTTATAATGAAGGGAGTGAGCAAAACTTGACGCAATTGGTGCTACCATCATCACTGTTGCTGCATTATTCAAAAATGGCGTAACCAACATAGCTGTCACCAACATAAGCGTTAAAGCACCGGATGGCGGGAAAAATATTGCCAATTGGCTCAGCCATTGACCAATGAGATCCGTACATCCTGTTTTCTCTAACGCTTCACTCACTGGAATAAGAGCTGCTAATAGCACTAATATTGGGCCATCTAATGCCTGATACAGATCACGCGCGGGCAAAACACGAAAGATCACCATTGCAGCAGCAGCAGAAAAGAAAGAAAAAGCAACTGGAACAATATGAAAAGCTGTAAAAATAATTGCTATAAATAAAACAGCTAAAGAGATGAAACCATGTCGTAAATTTCCAAACACAATATTTCGTTTTGCTAGGGGCAAGCATTTCAATTCTCTTAATAAATTTGGAATAACTGCATCCTGTCCTTGCAAAACAATCACATCTCCAAGATGGAAAATAATATCATCAAGTCTTCCCCGCACCCTTTCATGTTGACGACTTAACGCAAGCAAATTTACATTATAGCGATCAAATAAAGAAAACTCTTTCGCACTAATACCGATAAGAGGTGAATTATGGGTAATGACTGCTTCAATAATATCAATATCACTGTCCTTATCACCTGCAACAATAGTTCGCCCCTTAGAAAACTCTAAACGAGCAGAGTTCATCACGCTATCTAACCCTGTATGTGATCCTTCCAGCAAAATAATATCATTTTCAGACAAAACAAAATCTGGTAATGGTGAAATAGATACTTTGTTTCTGATGATTTGAATCACCATAACATCACCACTTGATGGCTTAACCAAATCAACAATATTTTTTCCCACAATCGGTGAATTTATTGGAATATGTACTTCTGCAACATAATTACGAATATCAATGGCATCATCAAACGATACACCTGAACGCACACGCACAGGCAAAAGCCAATAAAAACAGACCAAATATACAACACCAGCCGTCGCAACAACCGCACCAACTGGTGTAAAATCAAACATAGTAAAAGGTGTTCCTGCTAAACGTTCTTGCATCGCTGAAATAACAACATTGGGAGATGTTCCTATCTGTGTCATAAGCCCCCCCAACAAAGAACCAAAGGCCATGGGCATCAAAAAGACAGAAGGAGAAACCTGAGAACGACGTGCAAACTGAAAAGCTATCGGAAGCATAATCGCCAAAGCACCAATGTTTTTAACAAACATTGATAATACGACAACAGAAAGAACCAAAAAAGCTAATTGAAGACGCACCGATTTCACGTCTGGCCATATCCGTTGGATAATAAATTCCATTATACCAGAGCGAGATACAGCAGTACTGACAACAAACACACTCCCCACGATAATAACGATATCATTACTAAAACCGCTAAAAGCTTCCTTCGGACTGACAAGACCAAGGGCACAAGCTATTAATAAAGTACAAATAGCAACAAGATCATAACGAAATCGATCCCAAATAAAAACAACCATCATGAGACCAATGATCGAAAAAGCCATTATTTGATTTTCTGTCATAACACTTACCTCTCCCCATTAAATTATAATGAACAAGAACATATTTTTTATGTTTTAAATATTCCTATAAACAGCAGCAAGATAAAAGCAGACATCGAAATATTTTAGGATAATTTTAAAGTGATAAAAAATTATGATGCGCATAAACTTGCCTCTCCTTATTATGCGTGCTTTTCTATAAAGTGCTGAACCCAAAGAAAATTGATAAAAGTTGATAAAGCTATATTGTAAAAAAGATGAGAATAACTCTAATATAGAGAGTAGATAATTGTTGAAACTGGTACACGCTATATTTAAACCTTTGTCGTTGCTTAAAAGAATTTATCTTCACTCTCAATTCAAAGAGTGGTAAAAATGAAAGAAGAAAGAATGGTCAATCTTAATAGTGGGTATCAAAGTAACCTCAGATATTGGCTCACTTGCATTATTGGATTTGTTGCTATCTTGGCAATTATAATTGTTGGTGGATTTTATATTGCAAAACCCTATCTTGACAGTTTTGTAAGAAAAGAAATAGCCCGTCATTCCATAAAAGCCGAAACATCTGAAGTAAGCATTCTAGGTAAAATCAATTTGAAGAATGTGACATTACCTGTTCCAGCTGGTACATCACTTAAAATTGGTGCCATTTCTGCCCGTCCTCCTCTTTCCTTTATTCCCGGAACTTTTACATTTTATAATGTTGATTTAAAGCATAATAATATTCATGTGCAAATTCCCCAAATTTCTCTTCGGAATGTATCCTTAAAAGAAAAGGATAGAACGATAACATCACGTCTTTTACAATCAATGATGCGTATTGAGCTTTCCTCAATTATTGCTCCCAATATACAACTTTCTATAGAAAATAAAAATAACCGAACAGAAACGGTTGAAATCAAGAATTTCCAGCTTTCTGATTTTAGAAATAACCATATCCATTCAGTTAGTATCAAAAATATGGATCTTAAAACGGTCGTAGCAAATGGTGCCAAACAGATGCAACTTATGGCTAAAAGTGATACAATAAAAGCCCATGATATCGACATCAACTATGCCTACTCTATCATTTTTGGAAAAAACAATGCTCTCAATCAAGGTAAAACCGTTACTGGCCCCATTTCTTTGAATAATATAAGTGTCGATATTTTTGAAGAAGTAGAAAAAAACAGCTCTTTCTTCCTTGGGCAGTTTAAAACATCTGGTTTAAAGATGAAACCGCTTGAGCAAACTCCTGAAAAATTAATCAAAGCTTATCTTAATGCAAGAAAAGAGAATAATAAAATCGCTGAAAAAGTAGCACAAAATGGTCTTCTTCTAAACATACTGCTCGCCATTACCTCAGCGGATGCCAAAGTTGATAATATCACCGTTGATATACCGCAGTTGAAAGCAACGCTCGAATCATTCCAATTCAAACCAAGTTTGTGGAAACAACCTATCCCTAAAAAGCTTTTTCTTTCTCTCAATAACCTTTCCGTTTTACCTAAAAAAATGAATGAAAAAGACTTAGAGTTCTTCAAAAATCTGAACTTTGAGCGCTTTAATGTTTCAGGAAAAATTGATATTTCTTACGATGAAAAAAAACGTATGCTCTTTCTTGATACAATGTCTTTCAATATGAAAAACGTTGGATCTGGGAACATCTCGGCTAAGGTTATTGATGTTGATGAAAAGCTTTTTTCTGGTCAGAAAAATATAATGATTGCTGCGTCTCAAGACCTTGGCATCAATGAAATTGATATACAATATACGGATGCAGGTTTCATTGATAAGCTTTTTTCTTATCTTGCGCAAAATCTTAATGACAGCCAACATGATCTAAAAAAGGAACTTTATGACGATTTCTATCTAATGATGACGCAGACCCCAAAAATTCTGCTAAAAAATCATGACGAAGCAGAAAAAATTTCAAAATCCTTAGGAGAATTTGCTAAAAATCCACAAACATTGATCGTTAAAATTAAAGCAAAAGATAATAAAGGTCTCGCAATAGTTGATCTCGAATCTGCTCTACAAAATGATCTATCTAAGGCTTTAAGCAAAGTACATCTCACTATTAAAAATGAAGCGTCGCGTTAAACATTTTGTGCTTTAAACATGATGATCTTGTCTATAAATTAAGAACTTTATTCCTCTTTTTTCTTTTGTATGATACAGAAGATATCATACAAAGTCATTTATACAGAGAGTATAGAATCTAAAATTGACGATGCTTGGAGTTGTTCATGTCTGATTTATCTTCAAATCGCCTGCCTAATCGCGCTTCTCGTGTCACTAATCAAGCGCTTTCTGCTATCGAGCGTTTTCTCCATATTGAAGCTCTTAGTGGTGTTGTTCTTTTATTAGCTGCTGCTTCTGCACTTATTTTTGCCAATTCTAAATATGCTGCTTTCTATGAATCTTTTTGGCATACACCTCTTGGCTTTAATTTGGGTCATTTCACTCTTTCATGGGATTTACATTTCTGGGTTAATGATGCCCTTATGACTATTTTCTTTCTCGTCGCAGGAATGGAAATTCGACGCGAAATTCATGAAGGGGCTCTTGCCGATTTTAAACAAGCAATCTTACCAATTGTTGCTGCAATAGGGGGCGTTTGTGTTCCTGCAATTATTTACTTTATCTTCAATTTTAACGAGGGACATATCCGCGGTTGGGCTGTGCCAACAGCAACAGATATTGCCTTTGCTCTAGGTATTCTTGCTCTTCTAGGGAAAAAAATTCCTTCTAATCTTCATATTATTCTTCTATCATTAGCAATTATTGACGATATTATCGCTGTTCTTATTATTGCTTTTTTCTACTCAACAAACATTGATCCTAGCGGTTTAATGATTGCAGGAGCGGGTATTGCTTTGGTACTATTTTTTCAGTGGATCGGGCTTGCATCAGCATGGCTTTACATTTTACCTGGTGCAATCATTTGGTGGGGTTTAATGGTAACAGGCGTTCACCCATCGCTTGCTGGCGTAATCTTAGGGATGATGACTCCCGTTCTTCCTACCCGTACTCTTGTAGCGCCACTCACCATGCTCAGTAATGCTATGCAAATTCTTCAAGAAAAAAATACAAAAACAGATCTGCATCATATTTCAACAGCATTGAAAAAGATGCGCAAAGGACAACGGGCCATGATCGCCCCAGTAACACGTGTTCAAAAAGCATTGCATCCATGGGTTGCATACGGTATCATGCCAGTTTTTGCCTTCGCAAATGCAGGAGTAAGTTTTGCAAACTTTGATCTTTCTTCTGACAAATCATTCTTGATTGTTCTGGGTGTTGTCATTGGTCTTTTCATCGGTAAGCCTCTTGGTATTATCACTGCCAGTTATATAGCTGTAAAATCAGGGCTATGCCGCCTCCCCCCTCATATGACCTGGACAGGCGTTTTACTCATTGGTTTTTTAGCAGGAATTGGCTTTACAATGTCTATTTTTGTTTCAATGCTCGCTTTTAAAGATATTATTCTGCTTGATGCGGCAAAAATTGGGGTCCTTTGTGGCTCAGGTTTATCTGCCCTTATCGGTCTGGGATATGGATTTATTTATATTAAGCGCAATAAAGGAATTTCTCATAGTTCCTAACAAACTAACTGAAAATACATTTTTATGCAGAACTTTTAAAAAGCGATTTCGCTCATTTGTTGGGTTCGGACGATATTTAATGTAAAAGCTGTTGTCTCGCCTCATCTTTACACTTATGAAGGAGAAAACTAACATCATCATACTATTTACGAGCCTCTAATGTTACAACACCTTTGACTCTTAAGAAGACTTATAAGAGATATTTTTATTCCTTTCTTCAATATTCTTTTACTCATGCACCAGCTCCACTCATGATATGTACAGAAATAATTTTAATTGTTTCAATATAAAAGGCTTCGTGGTTTCAGAAAAGCTGCCTTTCGTCGGGACTATTATTCACTATAAAGAAAAAATTAATTATTATAAATCAATATCTTATGTTTAATCATACGAAACAGATAAGAATAAGCAAAATTCAATAATCAGTTAAGTAATTCCATGGTTTATTTTTTTCCAATAAACCACCCTCCTCGTTACTGATTTTATTGCGGTATTCTAAATAACTTTAATTTTTATCTTCTTAAAAGCACATTATTTTTGGATAAAAAATATTTGATTTATCATTATAAATCTTGAATGGAGTCTAAATATCGTATGATTTCCTCATTTCAAATCTGTACATGATGAATCAATCAAGACTATTCTCTTACACGTCACAAGCCGAGGAGAAGTATGGATTATTTGAAGAAAGAAATAAGAATGCTTCATCATATCCATATAAGCGCTGTTCAACAGGAAAACTAAAAATTAAATGATGACGACCAGCTGACACATTTGATCTAAGTAAAGGAGATGGTGGTCCCCAATAAACTTTACGTTAGCCATCCACAGGCGCCATAATGTGGGGGGGCGCTTGGGGAGAGAGATATTTCTTCAAAACAAGCGCGTAAATTGGCACTATAATAGCGTTTTGTTTTACGTGAAAGGCATATAGATTTAAATAACGCAAATAAACAAAAACGTGAACCAATGTGTAATATCCATTATTTAAAAGATATTGCTGTCAATACCTTTGAAAATTGTAAAGCAGAATTAAAAGGAAGTTGTAAAATGGAAGTTGGTTTTCACTTTTATGGCTTCATCTCACCCAATTAGGTTTTATCTCCATTTCAGAAATTACCCCACCAGGTATACGCAACATCCTTATTCCTATCTGGCATACAAAAACAGGAGTTGCTCGTAGGCCCCTTATCCGTCTCAATATACCATCAAATATGCATCTGCACTGACATTAGATATTGATACAGGTAACAAAAAACAAAAGATTTATTTGGAATAACAACGTCATAACATCACTACTAGATTGACGATGGAGTGGAAAAATATTCCCGTTTTTTATCATCGACACATCGCTTGTCTCACTCCATGAAAGAATTAAACTTGAAGCATGCTTCCATAGGGAGCACTCTAGTTTACGTAATTAACTCGCGGAAAAAAAGAAAACCCTAGTCATTTAGACTATTCTAAAACATATGATTGGTGGAAAAATAGAGCATATATATCGTTGTTCTCCCCTTTTTCCGCTCTTATTTGATATTTATTTTCTTTTTGTTTAAAGAGCACGCTCTATATTTCTTGATATCATAAAATACTCTTCATAGATAATTTAAAAAGCAATATTTCCGAGACTTTCAAATTGTACAACGCCACATAAAATACAAGAAGGGTAAAATAATATGGCTATATTTCTCACAAGAAGAGCTTTACTTACAAAGACCACCATTTGCAAAATATGTAAACATGATAAGAAACTAGCACAATATACTGCAAAAACGAAAGAATGTATTTCATGTGTGATTGGCAGTATGACACAGAAAATACTTATAATAGAGTAGTTAAGGGAAGAAAGTTAACCTAAAAAACATATGGAGGTATCAAAAACTTTGAAAATCTTAATCATAATTCAAAAAAAAGAAATAGACATGAAAAAAAATTTAAGTAATAAAATCATAAAAGCAACACACTATAACATTATCATTAATTTTGATCTATATTTACATGATTTTATGAAAAGTACTTCTGAAAAAGCTATAAACGCATAAGACATGGTAATTTTATAACTTATAGTGCAACATAAATATTATCTATAGAGATATATTTTTTTATTGCCTCGTAATATGGAAAAAATTAAATTTTCAAGATATACATAAAGTCATAAACAATCATTTGATGACAAACTAAACATCTCTAGAAAATACATCATCAATTCTATTTTGGTAATTCCATCACTAATCCAATGAGCTCCCATTGCTCTAAGATTTATAATATTAAATCTGTATTCACGAGGCTGTCCCTCATGTAATATGCATTCTTTGAATAAACGCAGTGCATTGTTCCTTAGTTCTATTAAGGCTTATCGTAAAGTCTTCTCCATCTCACTCTATAGGCTCTAAAACGTTTATAGTCGGCATATTTTATATCCCTTCTTAAACAGAGTTTTTACCCAAACATCTTTCTCTTGTAATGTATAAGTAACCATTTTTAAATTCATCATGAACAAGTTTAAAATGAGAGAGTTCTGCTGTATTAAATATTCCATTTAAGTTAAAAATATAAATATCCTTAACAAAAATTATTAATATATATTAAATCTTTACGTTATTGAAACTCTGTTGAAACTAAAAATACTTATCCCTTATCAAGTGCATAAACAGCATGTAATGTTCTAACCGCAAGTTCAGTGTAAGCACTATCAATCAAAATAGAAATTTTAATTTCTGAGGTCGTAATTGCTTGAATGTTAATACCCTTTTCAGCCAAAGCCTTAAATGCTGTAGCGGCAACACCTGCATGGCTACGCATTCCAATACCAATCACAGATACCTTGGCGAGATCGCTTTCAAACTGGAGAACATCAAATCCAATTTCTTTGCGATTCTTTTCAAGAAGTGTAACGGCTTTTTCTACATCTGATGATGGTACAGTAAAAGTCATATCAGTTTTTGAGCCATCTTCAGAAATATTTTGCACAATCATATCAACATTAATGCTTTCTTCAGCCAAGGGACCAAAAATTGCTGCCGAAATCCCTGGACGATCGGCAAGCCGACGAAGGGAAATTTGTGCTTCATCCTTAGCAAAAGCAATACCAGTAACATTTTGTTGTTCCACAATTTCATCCTCATCGCAAATAAGTGTTCCAGAAGAACTCATTGGATCCTCCATGCCTAACGCATCAGGATCCTCAAAACTTGAACGCACAAAGGTACGAACCTTATGAACCATTGCCAATTCAACAGAACGAACCTGTAAAACCTTTGCACCAAGAGAAGCCATTTCTAGCATTTCTTCAAAAGCTACTTTTGGTAAACGACGCGCTTTCGGCTCTATACGTGGATCCGTTGTATAAACACCATCCACATCCGTATAAATATCACAGCGATCAGCTTGTACAGCAGCGGCTATAGCAACAGCACTTGTATCTGATCCCCCACGCCCTAAGGTAGAAATCCGGTTATCCGGAGATAACCCCTGAAAACCAGCAATAACGGCAACCTGACCTTCCTGAAAACACTCGATTAAAAAAGATCCATCAATATTAGTAATACGTGCACGGCCATGCGCATTGTCTGTATGAATAGGAATTTGCCAACCAAGCCATGAACGTGCATTCACCCCCATTTCTCGAAGTGTCAAAGCCAACAAACCTGACGTAACCTGTTCACCAGAAGCAACCACAACATCATATTCACGAGCATCTCTATGCATAGAGGAAGCATCACTTGTCCACTGAACAAGTTCATTTGTTTTACCAGCCATCGCAGATACGACAACGGCTACCTCATTGCCTGCATCAACCTCTCTTTTGACATGCCGTGCAACATTATGAATACATTCCATGTTTGCTACAGATGTTCCACCAAATTTCATGACAATGCGCGCCATTAATAACACTCTTACCTTTACATCTTTTATCTCAAACAGTAATGAGAATTAGATGCTGTATCAACTAACCATTTTCTCGACATAGCGAATATCTATCATTTGTGCAAGTTTCATTATGATTATATTAATTTCTCTTGACTTTGTATAAAATCTACTTGACCTGATCATTAAAAATAAAAGGAAAGCAAAATGATAGATAAAACGCCGACAACTATTGATCAAAGTGAAATTGATCATTTTTCACGTATTGCTACAGAATGGTGGAATCCACAAGGAAAATTTCGACCTCTTCACCAATTTAACCCAACACGCCTTGCTTACATCAGAGAAAAAATCTGTTTAGAGTTTAATCGTGACCCTTCTTCACTTACGCCCTTTCACAATTTGAAAATTCTTGATATTGGCTGTGGAGGAGGCTTGTTATCTGAACCAATGGCACGTCTTGGTGCTATAGTTGTAGGCGTTGATGCTTCACAAACGAATATTGAAGTCGCAAAAATTCATGCAGCCCAAAATGATCTTTTAATTGATTACCGTATCACTACGGCAGAAGCACTCGCCAACGAAGGAGAGAAATTTGATATCATCCTTAATATGGAAGTTGTTGAACATGTCGCTGACGTTAATCTCTTCATAGAAGCTACAGCAAAAATGCTGAAACCACAAGGGGTGATGTTTGTCTCAACACTCAACCGCACATGGAAAGCATGGGGGCTTGCTATTGTAGGCGCTGAATATATTCTACGTTGGCTTCCTAAAGGAACCCATGATTATAAAAAATTCCTAAAACCTCTAGAACTTAAAAACTTCTTATCAAAAAACGCTCTGACTGTCATTGATGAGATAGGTATTACTTATAACCCATTAAACGACAGCTGGAATCGCTCAAAAGACATGGGCGTTAACTATCTCCTTCTTGCAAAACGGTCTTAAGAATATGTAATTTACAAATATTATATGCCTTGTAATAAAGAATTGAGCTTTCCCTCAGCCTCTAAAGCATAAAGATCATCACAACCGCCAACGTGATAATCACCTATGAAAATTTGTGGAAATGTATTACGTCCATTTGCACGCTGTACCATTTCTTGGCGAAGGGATGTGGAAGCATCAATATCTGTATACTTTACGCCTTTTTTATTAAGCAAATCACGTGCTTTTGTACAATAAGGACAGTTAGGGCGTGTATAAATTATTACCTCTTTCATAGTATTATCCTCCAATATTTTTTAATAATATTCATTTTAAATTCCTCTTAAGAAGAGGGAAAAATAGAATCTTCTTTGAGAACACGCGAAAATGTTAGCACATCAACCTGCCGTGCACCTGCATCTTTTAATGCAGCAGCTGCTGCTGTAACTGTTGCACCCGTTGTAAATACATCATCAATCAGCAAAACAGAACATCCTTTGAGATATTTTTTAACTTTATGCGAAACCTTAAAAGCATTTTTTACGTTAAGTTTTCTCTCTCTCGAAGAAAGACTAACCTGCGGACGGGTATGCCGACAACGAACAAGCCAACTCGGTTTTAAAAGCTTTTTTTGTGATGCTGCAATGTAACGTGCAAGCTCAGCAGATTGATTATAACGCCTCTCCCAAAAACGACGAAAATGCAATGGAATGGGAATAATAACATCACAATCATCAATAACCTCGCGTCCAGCAAACATCATCCAATTGGCCATAAATGATGCCAATTCTATATGATCACCATATTTTAAGCGCGTTACTAAAGTTCGTGCAAGCCCTTTATGAACAATGACTGAGCGAACACGTGAAAAAGGATGGGAATTACGGAGTGCTTCACCACTAAGAAAACCATCCCCCATATCACAAACAAAAGGAGTCCCCATAACAGGACAATAAGGTTTTGTGATAAATTGAAGATCTTTCCAACATTCGGAGCAAATCGTACCATAAGTAGAAACATTTTGCTTACATCCAGGACAAATTGGTGGATAAAGCATCGTTTTCAAGCGTTCAACGAACTTACTTAGTATATCTCCGCTATTTAACGCCGCTTCTCGAAAATACAACATTATAAATTTAGGCTTTTACAAGTTTCCCTCAGAACAAAAGTTCCTTTGTATTTCCTCAATTTATAATTTTAATTCCTTTAAAAACTCTTACCTTCTATAAATTTATTTCTTTCATATTATAAACTTGACAGAGCTTGCACAAATAATGAACCTTTTCAAAATATATTCTTTCATAGATCGAAAGTGTTCTACAATATGTCGCATCCTTTAATTTTTGATCATAACCGCATTGAACAATTCCGAAAACGTGCCTTTCAAAAAGCAAAAAAAGGATGTGACTTTTTACTCTCTCACATGGCAGAAGATCTCTATAAACGCCTTAGCACTGTTGATCGCCTCTTTACATTAGCTCTCGATTTACACAGCCATACAGACCTTGCTGCGCAAGCTTTAATGAAATCTGGAAAAGTTTGTTCCATAGAACGCATTGAGACCGATCCGCTTTATCAAAGCCATGATAAAAAATTTCATTTACGTCATCGAGAATTTCTTGATTTACCTCAAAGTTACTGTGACCTTATTGTTTCACTTCTTTCATTACAATTGACCAATGATACCCCTGGTGTTCTAAGCCAGATAAAAAATACCCTTAAACCAGATGGCTTATTTCTTGCTGTTATGGCAGGAGCTGGTACATTAAGAGAATTGCGCGAAAGCCTGCTGCAAGCTGAAAGTGAAATTTATGATGGAGCAAGCCCTAGAATCTACCCTTTTGCCGACATTCGTGATGCAGGCGCTCTTTTACAGCGTATTGGCTTTGCCCTGCCTGTAGCAGACGTTGAAGATATCACAATACGTTATAATACAATGTTTGACCTTATGCACGATCTTAAAGCTATGGGAATGCAAAATGCACTCATCAATCGTTCACGACGCCCTGTATCCAAACGTTTTTTTCTCCGCGCAGCTGAAATCTATGCACAACGATTTAGTGATCCTGATGGACGTATTCGTGCACATTTTTCTTTCATCTGGCTCTCTGGTTGGGCTCCTCATCCCAATCAACAAAAACCGCTACAACCTGGTTCAGCGCAAATATCTCTTACAGATGTTTTACAGCCCCAAAAAATATAATCTAAAATTATTTTTTAAAAATACTTTTATCTGTTGTCCGTAATATTTGACTGGTGACCGTTCCAGCTATCATTGAATCGCTCACGTTTAGAGCAGTCCGTCCCATATCAATTAGCGGTTCAATAGAGATAAGTACAGCAACCAAAGTAACAGGAAGCCCCATAATTGGTAACACAATCAATGCAGCGAAAATAGCACCTCCCCCCACACCAGCAACACCAATAGAACTCAACGTTACAACACCAATAAGCGTAGCAATCCAAGTAGGATCAAGAGGATTAATACCCATAGAGGGTGCAATCATGGTCGCAAGCATCGCTGGATAAAGACCAGCACAACCATTTTGTCCAATTGTTGCCCCAAAAGAAGCTGCAAAACTCGCAATGGATTGTGGTACACCTATCCACTGTGTTTGCGCTTCAATATTCAAAGGAATACTTGCAGCACTTGAACGACTGCTAAAAGCAAATGTTAAAACTGGTAAAACCTTTTTGAAAAAACGAAAGGGATTAATCCCAGAAATACCAAGCAATACACCATGAATTCCAAAAATTAAAATAATACCGACATAAGAGGCAATGATAAAAACCAGTAAATTTAAAATATCTGTAATACGCGATATTGCTCCTACTTTCGTCATAAGTGCAAAAATACCATAAGGCGTCAAAGCAATCACAATACGGACTAACCGCATAATCCAAGCTTGTGCCACTTGAATAAATAAAAGCGCTTTTTCTCCTTTTTCTGGCTCATCTTTCTTTAAAAGAAGAACCGATGCACCTAAAAATGACGCAAAAATCACAACACTAATAATTGACGTACGTTTAGCTCCACTCAACTCAGCAAATGGATTTTTAGGAATCATAGACAAAATCATCTTTGGTATATTCATATCTCCAAGTTTAGAAATATGACCTTCAAGAAGAGCAGAAACATTTTGCCCTTCATGCACCAAACCATCGGTTGTTAATCCAAAAAAATTAACCACAAGCACACCAACCAATGCTGAAAGAGCCGTTGTAAAAAGCAATATTGAAATTGTTATTATACTCATCTTTCCAACAGCATAAACAGAATGTAAATGAGCAACTGCTGAAACGATAGAGATAAAAACCAGTGGCATAACAATCATTTGCAACAATAAAATATAGCCCTCACCGACAATGTTAAACCATTCAACGGATTTCAATAAAGTGCTTTCACCCTCTCCATAAATAAACTGCAAAACACTTCCAAAAATCAAGCCAAGGATAAGCCATAGCATAACACGTAGTGAAAGACTCCATTGCATTTTCTTACTTTGAAAAACCAACAATAAAAAAATAACAAATAGAAATAAATTGACGAAAAAATTAAGTGTCATTGTCTATGCTCACTATTATTATGGTTGACATAAATAATCTGCATAATTCAAAATCAATGCATGATATTTAAAATTAACCTATAAAGCTTACAAGGCTTTTACAAAATCATTATTTTTTTAATTTATAGATTAAAAGAGAATTTTTTATCTACTAATAACTGTTTAAAGAAAATAAATAAAATTATTTTCTTATTCTTTAAATTTATGCTCTTATAAAATAGTTAAAAAAGAGAAATATAAGCAGCATTCATTGCATCTTAATATTGAATAATTCTAGCATATCTTATCCTATAAATCTCCTTACCTCTCTCTTTTTCTATTTGAACTGAAGCGAGCTTTCCAAGCAAGGATGAATTAACAATCGAACATTCATGATTTTTCTAGAAAATACACCAACAAGCTACTTCTGCTCATTTTATGGACTGCACTCTCAATAGCTTTGATCAGCACTTCAAATATAATTATTTTATTGAAAATACTTTTTATACATTCTTTCTTTGCTCTCAATGAAAGCTTTTTTATTTTTCAAAACTCTTTTTATAGTCATAAAAAGGCTTTGAAATACAACATATTGATTTATAATCATAATTTACTGTTTTGCATATTAAATGAGAGTCCCGAATAACGTAAGATTCTCTCATTTCAAACCTGTTTATCTTGAATCAATCAAAATCATTTGCTTGCACGTCACAAGCAGGGCTGGCGTATGAGTAAAAATGTATAAGAAAGGAGTAGAAAGACCTCTTATGAAACATCTTAATGCAAGAGTTGCCGTAACATTGGAGGGCGGAGCTTGAGCAGAAAATATAAATAATATGATTGCTTTTTATAATAGCGCAGTAAAACGTTTTAACGATACCTATTCATATGCTGATCGAACAACACGTGCACGTGCTATAGATAATTTTGTCACTTTAGATATAAAAAAGATAAGTTGGAGTTATAATGTTACGCAAGAACTAATAAGAGGAAAGGTTTTTGAATTTGAAGAGGCATGCCTCACTCAGAGTTCATATTATCCTTTTACGCAACAGTGGTTTTATTATAATCGGAATCTCAACGATGGAATTTACCAAATGCCTCGTATAGTCCTGATAGGACAAAAAGTTGAAAATAGGATGATACAAATTACAGGCATAGGAGCACGAAGCGTTTTTTCTGTATTGATAGCTAAGAATTTGCCTAATCTAGATGCAATAGATACAGGTCAATGCTTTCCACGGTATCTTTATAAAAACGTTGAATCTCTGTAACTGTTCATGATGAAAAACAATCCCATTTGTTTGCAAATTCAATAAAGGAAAGAAAAACATCTGGTTTACAGAGGCGTGATGCCATTACGGATGAAGGACGAGCACATTTTAAAGCTGCTTATCCTAGTGAGAGCATAACAAAGACGATTACAAATTTCTAGATAATGAAAACAATGGAAAAGACTGAGGATATATGATTAAAATGAGAGGCTTTAAGCCTACAAATATTATAAATTTTATGAATAGTACAGTTTAAAGCATTAAAAGCAGTCTTACAGCAGATTTACAATGTATGGGGATAATTAATTGCCTATAATAAGTTGCGCTCATACTGATAAAGATTATTCTGCTATAGAAATGTTGTGCTTTTTTGAATTTTTGTGCGTATTCAAACACTCATTCGTTACAAGCTCAATCTCTTTATCTCGTGCCTCTTTATCAAGAATAATAGTATTTTAATATAATACCCCTTTGCATACAAATAGTTATTTCTTATCTATGAATAGCTTATAATTTCATATAACTCTATGAAGATAATATTTTTTATTTATCAATATTTAATGATGTAATTAACACATTCATTATATATAATAATCTTTATTTCTATCTATTTACATAATATATTTCTTTTTTTATAAAAATAAAATTGAGTTATACATACATAGATCTATCGGTATTTTTTCTACTGTCTTTTTAGCGCACTGAAAGATTGATATCGTAATTTTTGTATAATAAAATACTCTTTCATATAAGCATCGTATATTGAATTATAATAATTGACTATTAGCCGCAAATTATATTTTTTATCCCTTTTAAAAGTAAAAAATATAATTTTCAGACCTATTCATAAGTAGGCTTAGCCAAGTGAATAAAAAATGTTTGATAATAAGCTTTATCTCTTATGAACTATCTTTTGTACAAAGGGACAACATTATGATTACGGAAATATCGTGATATTATTGGGTATAAAAATCACACTCCCCAAGAAATTTTTGTATTGTATCCTTTCCGTTATGAGAAATGTTAAAAGCAAGGTAGGATATGCTCTCTAGAGCAAATGAGTGAATGAACCACCACGGTTATATGCATTTTTAAAAAAGTAGGAAGTATCTTTGCTTCAAATTTAATAGGCACATTCTAAAAATAAAGGTTCTACCGACTCATTCCAAATAGAATAGTAATGGGACAAAAATTTTTCAGCATCTGTTTGTCCCATTGCAACAACCTCTTCTAGAGGATTAAGAAAATTTGTTTCATCAAAACCATTCGTATCATACTGTTTGCGATTTTTTAAGCCTTTGCGAGCAATAGCGAGAGCTTGACGTGCTAACTCTAAAAGAATAGTTTGACGAAAAGGAGTTCTTAACCCTTCTTTAGGAACGCGTTGGCGCAACTCTAAAACTTCTTCAAAACACCAATCTTTTGTCAAAGCCTCTGCCTCATTAAGTGCTTCCCTATCATAAAGAAGCCCAACCCAAAAAGCCGACAACGCACAAATGCGCTTCCAAGAACCACAATCAGCTCCCCTCATTTCTAAAAATCTTTTTAAGCGGACTTCAGGAAATAACGTTGATAAGTGATTAATCCAATCTCCCATGTTTGGAATTGAATTTGCAACTTGTCCTTTTAATGCTCCATTCATAAACTGACGAAACGTTATGTGTGTACAATCATAATAACGACCATCACGCACAACAAAATACATTGGAACATCAAGGGCCCATTCAACATAATCAGCAAAACCAAAACGCTCAGAAAATACAAAGGGCAGAACGCCTGTCCTCTGATTATCCGTATTACGCCAAATTTCAGAACGCCACGATAAAAAGCCATTTGGGCGCCCTTCTGTAAAGGGCGAACTTGCAAATAATGCCGTTGCAATGGACTGTAACTTCATGGATACTTGCATTTTTCGCCGCATATCACTTTCAGATGAAAAATCAAGATTAACCTGAACTGTTGATGTGCGATACATCATATTAAGACCATTATACCCCACTTTAGGCATATAATCAGTCATAATCTGATAACGTGATTTAGGCATTCGCGGCGTTTCAGCTAAAGTCCACTTTGGACTAGCTCCAAGACCTAAAAAACCTATACCTAATGGTTCTGCAATTTTTTTGAGAAGAGTTAAATGCTCCATCAACTCGTAATATGTATGGCTTACTGATTTTAATGGTGCACCAGATAATTCAAATTGTCCCCCAGGTTCCAAAGAAATGGCTCCCTGATCAACTGATCCTACGAGCCCAATAATATTCTCTTCATCTAAAATAGGTTTCCATCCTAAGGCGCTTTGCATCCTCTCTAAAAGCGCTCGGATTCCCCTCTCTCCTTCATAAGGAACAGGGTGAAAACCATCTCTATAAAACGGAAATTTTTCATGTTCTGTACCAATGCGCCAATCATCTTCTGCTTTATACCCCCCTTGGAAATAGCTAACCAAAGAATCTAAGTTATAAATTTCACTTTCATCAGTTATATCAAGCGCCATAACTTACCGTATCCTATAATTGGTATCATCATCTTAAATAAATTGTTTAGAATGATTTTACAGATTTCTCAATCCATTGCCCAATCCCCCACGGTAGCATTAAGAAGAGCCAAAGCAGCAACAGCGGCAGTATCAGCGCGTAAAATACGCGGACCTAGTGATATTGGAACCACAAAAGGATGTTTTTTTAAAAAGCTCCGCTCTTCTTCACTAAAGCCACCTTCCGGTCCAATAAGAATACCAGGTGTTGTAACGTCACGCTTTTTAAAAGAAGGTAATGGATTATGCGATTTATGCTCTTCATCACAAAAGAATAAAGGCTGTGTCTCATCCCACTGTGCTAAAAGTTCTGCTAATGATAGAGCCGATACGCATTCAGGAAGAGATAAAATTCCACACTGTTCAGAAGCTTCAATAACATTGGCTTCCATACGCGCCATATTGATACGCGTAACCTGCGTATGATGCGTTATAACAGGCTGCAAAATCGATACCCCCATTTCAACAGCTTTCTGCACCATATAATCCAACCGCGCATTTTTGAGTGGAGCAAAGCAATAAATAAGATTGGAATGCGTCGTTTGTAATCTTTCTTGATGGATAAGCTGAACCACAACAAATTTTTTCTTAACAGTGATAAGTTTAGCAAGCCACTCACCATCCTGTCCATTAAAAAGTAAAATTTCTGCTCCTTCTTTCATACGCAAAACATGCATAAGATAAGAAGCTTGTGCCCCCTCTATCTTTATTTCTTCATTCAAAGCCAATGTCTGTCGGATAAATAATCTTTTAAGTTTATAATTTATGCGCATAAAAATTTTGCCAATGCTCACTATCGTCATCGAGAAAATGAAGAAAAATATATAGCAAAAAGAAAAAATTATATCTATAGAACTATAATATATTAAAGAATTATAGAGTTTTTTTAGCTTTATGAGATAATAATAGGAACTTATAGATCCTTAAGTGATTCTGCTTTCATAAAAGTTTAAATAATGCACCATTCATCTTTGCATTCAGTCATTGATGCATCCGTGGAGGAAAAATATGTCTGCTAAAAAAGCTACAATTATTACGATTACAACCCTCTTAGCCTTTATTTTGATTACAGTGGGAATTGGTTCTGTTGGAGCCGACGGGAAGCATACAATTACCAAAGATGGCTATGGTATTTCTTCTGCGATTCAATAAGCACTGGCCAACATCCTCCTTAAAATTTTAATGTTTTTTAGCAATTTTTATAAGATTAGCACCGATATTATGAATCTCTTGTATTTGAAAGATTCCATAAGAAGGTTTTTTATTCCTCTCTTCAGTCATTTATCTATACCAACCTCACTTATTATGACGGTGAGGATGGTTTTTACTGCTTCACGACGAACGGATTTAAAATGAGAGAATCTTCCGATAATGGGAGCTCTGATTTAAATTTAAAAGACAATTTTAAGTTGCAAAAAGACGAATTACCATTATAGGATAGAATATTATACAGATGAAAAACGATACTCAATCTGCGTTAATATCTTTTGTAACCCAAAAATCACCATGATTTTGTCCTTTAGAGCTTAGAGAAAATGTAAAAGGCCATGCAAGGCTATTAGCAAGACATTGGACATCTTTACATAAAGTTTCTGATCTATAGTTTTTGCGTAGTTGTGCCTGTAATATCAGTTCATTTTCCTTCCCTTGCGCAATAGCAGTTGCAATGGTTCCTTGAATGGATAAGCTCAAGTCTGCTGTACGCATTAATGACTCTGTTACCTTCATCATACCTTCTGAAAAGCTTGTCTGAATATCCCAGTGATCAAATGTTGTTGAAAAAGTATCATTATTCATTAAAAGAAATTGTTGTTTATTTGAAAGTCTTGTTTGTAATTCATTCAGATCATACCCTAATAGCCGACCAGAAGACATCTTCAGTGTTAACTCACCCTGCATTTTCGTAAAAATTTCTGGCCAAGAATCAGCAAGTGTTCGTACCGTTGCAGTAAAATTCGTTTTGCTTTGTATAAATGGAATAAATCCCAAGATTTCTAAAGTCTCCTGCATATCAATAGAAGCACCTGAAATATTTCCTCCAATACGCACTTTCTGTCCAGCTGAGGTAACTTCAATATTACTTTGCACAGATCCACCAAAAATATTCGCATGTCCAAGATCAAAAATACCATGCCCATCTCTTATTTGTATTGCAGCAGCTAAATTTGTGAGTGAAATATTTCCTATTTTAGCTTGTGGCGCAGAAAGTCGTATATCCACGCCAATACAATCAAAAGTTCTCATGTCAAAGCAGGCATTTTTCTTTTTACCTGAAAAAAACATTGAACCCAAGAGGCTAAGGTCTAGATTATCAAAGGCTAAAGAGCCCATGACATTTGGTACATAATCTTGAAAATCGAGTTTTAAAGCTCCTCGCGCATTGGCTTTCCCCATCGTAAATGTAACATTGTTCATTTGGATATGCATTGGCTGCGCTAAAAAATGAGATTCCCATACAATGGGTATTTTTAATTTATGTCCCCAAAACTGATTTCCACCAACCCAAGACAATGTCTGATTCCATCCAGGAGAACGCATTGACACTTTTCCGTCAAAAATATAATATTCAGATAATCGAGCCTTTCCTGTAAAAGTTATTCCCCCACGTACAGAATTGAGACTTGCCCTAATATGACTTTTGCCTCCAGCAAGAAGCAGCAATGCTTGAGAAGCATCAAGTGATAATTTTGTAAACTCTCCGCGCCAACGCGCATCTGCACGTAACCGTACTTCCTGAGTTGATTCCGGCCAATCTAAAGTTGCATTTAATCCTGTTATTTTGTCTGCTACTCCTGAAAAACTATCGTGATACACAAGAACACCATTTTTAATGACAATCCGTCCAAAAGGTTGTTTTAAAAGGTGCTCTATCTCTGGATGCTCAGGATTATGTTTTAATATTTCACGCGTATTACGTATTGCCACCCCTAATGCACCTTGTGAGCGAGAAAACCGATCAAAAAAATCTGCTATTGTTTTAACAGGCTTTTCCATAACAAATTGAGGATGCATAATCCGCGTCTCTGAAAAAGAAATATGTCCCCAAAGAAGATCGACGACAGAAAGATCAACTTCTATTGATTCAGCTTCCATTAATGGCGCAACATCATCCATTTTTGATGTTAAAGTAACGCCAGAAAGAAATGCTTTAGGATAAGGAAAAAGATGTAACCGCGGTGGATCACGCAATTGCACATTGTAACCCGTCCATGCACTTAAATCCTGCGCTAAACGAATACGAATCGCATCTGTAGAAATAAGATAAGGTAAAACGAGAATCCCCACTCCAAATAAAAAGATAATTGTAATAAAAACTCCGCTCAAAAATTTTATTATTCTGATGCGCACATTATCCCTCTATACTTATCCCCCTATAACAGATTAAAAACAAACTTAAATGATCATAAAAAGTTTTTATAATCCTATAATTCACTATATCCACTTTGTATCTTCATTATTTTTGTTCTTTATCCAAAATTTATTCAAACAGCAATGTTGCTGCTTCTTTATAAAGCAATTATTTAAAAGTCTTCAAAACTATAAATCCACAACATTATAAAACCATTCTTACTGTTCTCATATGAATATTGCTATAAAACTCTATCGTATTATTAGAAAATGCTTTACAAAAAAAACAAACAGCCTTACCGAAAGGATCTCTGAATGAATAATATTATCGACGGAAAAAAACTTGCTGAAGAGATTATTGTGAAAGTTAAGGCCGAAACAGCAAAGCTCCGCCATCACTATAATATACAACCTAGTATCGCTGTTATTATCGTTGGAGATGATCCTGCAAGTCAAGTATATGTCACCTCAAAAAATAAAAAAGCCGAAGAATGTGGGTTTCTTTCAATCAAACATGCCGTTTCCAAAGAAACGCAAGAAAAAGAACTCCTTCAACTTATTGCAACATTAAATTCTGATCCCAAAATTCATGGTATTTTGGTACAGCTGCCTCTCCCTGCTCATATGAATACAAATCGCATAACACAAGCCGTTGCTTTCCAAAAAGATGTTGATGGTTTTCATTATATTAATGTAGGAAAACTCGCGGCAAATGCACTTGAAGATGCAATTATTCCCTGCACTCCAGCTGGTGCCATGATGATGATTGAACAACACTGTGGACGAGATTTATCTGGACTTGATGCTGTCGTTGTTGGACGCTCTAATATTGTTGGAAAACCTATGGCTGCCCTTTTAACAGCAGCCAATGCCACTGTGACAATTGCCCATAGTCGTACCCGTGACCTTGATGATGTGTGTCGAAGCGCTGATATTCTAGTAGCAGCTGTAGGCCGCCCACAAATGATTAAAAAAGACTGGATAAAAGATGGTGCAATTGTTATTGATGTCGGTATTAACCGCGTTGCTGCACCAGAAAAAGGTATAGGGAAAACACGTCTTGTTGGTGATGTCGATTTTGAAAACGTAAAAGAAAAAGCTGCTGCGATCACCCCTGTTCCTGGAGGCGTTGGACCAATGACAATTGCCATGCTTATGGTTAATACACTCAAAGCCGCCGCGCGATCACACAATCTGCCGATACCAAAATTCTAAAAATTGTAACAATTCCTTGTATATGGTTTCATTGTATATGATTCAGCTTATTTATTTTTGCATTTTTCATGTCATAAAAACAGATGCCCCTTGATCTGCACGATTAACGGATTGACGAAAAACATGAAAAAGTTCGCGTCCAACACCATGTTCGTTTTTTGAAAGATCCGGAGATATGATTTTTCGCGCGTTAAATTTTGCTAAATCCTCCAAAAGGGTTAATTTACCCTCATGAGCATCAAGAAAAACAATATCACCATCCTGCAAACGTGCAATGGGGCCATTATCCACTGCTTCTGGTGTCACATGGAGAGCAGCAGGAATTTTTCCTGACGCTCCTGACATACGCCCATCGGTTATCAATGCTACCTTTTGACCGCGATCTTGTAAAACGCCTAAAATGGTCGTTAATTTATGAAGCTCTGGCATACCATTGGCTTTTGGTCCTTGATAGCGAATAACAGCGATAAAGTCTTTATTATGCAACACTCCAGATTTAAAAGATTTTTGTAGTTCCTCTTGATCATTAAAAACAAAGACTGGTGCTTTAATCTGCCAATACTCTGGTTTAACAGAGGAAACTTTTATAATAGCTGTTCCCAAATCTCCTGATAAAACACGAAGACCACCATCAAGCTGAAATGGCTTTCTCCACCCCGCTAACACCTTATGATCACCACTCTCCTTAAGAGCCGCTTCACGCACCACATGACCATCAGCAGAAAGCTTTGCTTCAATTGCATAAGCATTGAGATCTTTACCAAAAACCGTAGAAACATCTTCATGGACCAAGCCTGCCTCGATAAGCTCGCGAATAATAAATCCCATTCCCCCCGCAGCGTAAAAATGATTAATATCTGCTAAACCGTTAGGATAAATGCGCGCTAAAAGAGGCACAACGGATGAAATTTCTGCAATATCATGCCATGTCAATTTAATACCGCAAACAGCAGCCATAGCAATCAAATGAATCGCATGATTGGTAGAACCTCCTGTTGCATTTAATCCTACAATGGCATTCACAAAAGAACGCTCATCAATGATCATACCAAGTGGACTATAATGATCACCAAGATCTGTCATTTCAAGTACACGTTTCGTGGCTTCTTTTGTTAAAGCATCACGCAACGGTGTATTCGCATTAATAAAAGAAGCTCCCGGCATATGAAGCCCCATCATCTCCAGTATCACCTGATTAGAGTTAGCTGTTCCATAAAATGTACATGTTCCTGGTCCATGATAAGAACGTGCTTCTGATGCTAGAAGTGTTTGACGATCTATTTTATTTTCCGCGTAAAGTTGACGTATCTTCGCTTTTTCATCATTACCTTGACCACTTGTCATAGGACCAGCAGCTATAAAAATTCCTGGTAAATGACCAAATGTTAGGGCACCAATCAATAAACCTGGCACAATTTTATCACACACCCCAAGATACAATGCTGCATCAAAGACATCGTGTGATAAGCTTATAGCTGTTGCCATTGCAATTACTTCACGCGAAAAAAGGGAAAGCTCCATCCCCGCATTTCCCTGCGTAACACCATCGCACATCGCGGGAACACCACCTGCAACCTGTGCAACACCACCAACCATACGGGCCGACTCTTTAATTAAGTGAGGAAATTTTTCAAAAGGTTGATGTGCTGAAAGTATATCGTTATATGCCGTGATAATGCCAATATTCCCAACGATATTTCCCTTCAAACGCTCTTTATCTATTGCACCACAAGCAGCAAACCCATGAGCCTGATTGGCACATCCTAAAAAACTCCGTTTGGGGCGATGAACTTGTGCTTTCGCAATACGATCTAAGTAAATTTCTCGTGTTGATCGAGAACGTTCATAAATTCTTCGTGTAACTGTGGCAATTGTCTTGGAAAGTGCCATATTTCTCTCCCCCTTTCATTGTTTCTTCCCCTCATTCATTGAGAGAGATTACGTTTTATTCACTTTGTGTCACATATTTTGATTCACTTATTTCATTTTCTGCAGGCGACCAATAAACCTGAACGAGATGAGGGGAATTACGCAAAATTGCCCGAATAGGCATTTCTATTTCAGACCCGTCTTGACAAGCTTCTTCAAAACAATCGCGTTTCTGAAAACCTTCGAAATGGAGAATAACGCAACGAGATTGCATAATAACTGGCAAAGTTAGTGAGAGTCTTGGCTCAACAGCGCTCTTGGCATGAAGGGGTAAAACAAGTGCTTGCGTTCGAAGATCAAGCGCTTGCTTTAAACGATCAGCATCAGGAAAAAAGGAAGCTGTATGTCCATCCTCCCCCATTCCTAAAACAACAACATCAAAGGGTTTAGGCAAAGTATTAACACGACTCGCCGCTGAAAAAGCAGCAAGTTCAGCAGTAATTGCTTTATGATAAAGCCCTACAAAACGTGCTTTTTCGGCAAAATTTTGTAACAAATGACACCGTACCATATGTTCATTTGAACGTTCATCGTGTGTAGGGACAAAACGTTCATCGACCAAAGTGATAATAATATTTTGCCAATCAATATCCGCTTTTGACAAATAATGAAAAAACAATTCTGGTGTTTTACCACCAGACACCGCTAAAACTGCTCTCTTACGCTCAAGAACAGATACACTAAGCTCTGCGGCTACTCGATCTGCTAATGCCAAGGCTAAAGTCTGAGGGGTTTCAAAATCTAAACGGTCAATATTCATTCTATACATACTTATTGCTCTAAACTAAATTGTTCCATATACGCCTATCACGTTCCATGAGGCTCATCGAAGCAGACGGCCCCCACGAACCAGCATTATAACTGTGAACAGGCTGTTTTATTGCTTCCCATCCCTCAATGATTGGATCAATCCAACGCCAAGCAGCCTCAACTTCATCATGACGCATAAACAGTGTTTGATCTCCACGAATAACATCCATTAATAAACGTTCATAAGCATCAGGATTACGTTCAGAAAATGCGGAAGCAAAACTCATGTCTAATGGAATGTGACGAAATCGCATACCGCCATAACTTGGATCCTTAATCATCAACCATTGTTTTACACCTTCATCAGGTTGGAGACGAATTACAAGCCGATTAGAAAAAATTTCATCTAAATCCACATTAAAAATATTATGAGGAATAGGTTTAAAAACCACAACAATTTCAGACATTCGCGTGAACATGCGCTTACCTGTTCGTAAATAAAAAGGCGTATTAGCCCAACGCCAGTTATCAATCTTAACCTTAAGTGCTACAAATGTTTCACTCTTACTCACTCTTCCCAGATCATCAAAATAAGACTCTACCGATATACCATTTGATAGACCAGAAAGATACTGCCCACGTACAGTATGCTGCCCTACATTATGGACATCAAGCGGTGTTAAAGAATGTAAAACTTTAAGTTTTTCATCGCGCACAGCATTAGCACTGTTGGTAAATGGTATTTCCATCGCAACCAAACAAAGTAATTGTAGCATATGGTTTTGAACCATATCGCGTAGAGCACCAGTGCTTTCATAATATTCTGTACGGCCCTCTAACCCTAAAGATTCAGCAACGGTTATTTGAACATGATCAATATAATTGGAGTTCCATAGCGGTTCATAAAGTGTATTAACAAACCGCAATGCCATTAAATTTTGAACAGTTTCCTTCCCAAGATAATGATCAATACGAAAGATCTGTTCTTCATTAAAGGCGCTTGCAAATACATCATTAAGTGAAACCGCTGTTTTTACATCGCAACCAATTGGTTTTTCAATGATAATCCGTGTTTGTGGTGTCACCAAATCATTTTTTTCCAACTTCATCGCAATATCAGCAAAAAGTGACGAACCAACAGCCAAATAAAAAGCTCGAATATCCGCTGAATCTTGTGACAGAAGAAGGGCTAAATCCTCCCACCCTCGATTTGAGGTAACATCAACAGAAACGTAAGTTAAACGTGCAAGAAAACGATTGAGTTCTGTTGAATTTAGATCTTTTGGATGGATATGTTTTTCTAAAGAAATGCGGACAAAATTTTGATATTCTTCACAACTTAAGGAAGTGCGCGAAACCCCAATAATACGTGTTGGCTCACTGAATTGCCCAGCACACTGACAATGATACAAAGCCGGCAAAAGCTTGCGCAACGCCAGATCACCATTGCCACCAAAAACAATACAATCAAAGGAAGAAACTGGAATAATTTTACGCACCATGAACTTGTTTATTTTTCTATTCGATTATGAAATCCCATATCACTTATAAAAGCTTTCATCATTAAAGCAGACAGATACTAAATAAGCCATTAATTTTCTTCATTTCAAGCAATGTTTACATTAAAGGCGATCCAATAAAGAAAACCAACGCATTGCTAAAAATATAAGCGGATAACGCAAAACGCGTCCTCCCGGAAAAGATGAAATCTTTAAGTCTTGGAAATAGGAAAAACGTTCATATTTTCCAGTTAACCATTCTGCGTATAATTTTCCCACGAAAGGAGCCAGCATAACGCCATGCCCTGAATAACCACCACAATAAGTTATCCTTGAGAAAAGTTGGCGAACATAGGGCATGCGTTCAACTGTGATGGCAACCGTTGCTCCCCACCGATGGCTTAAATTGATAGAATGTAATTGAGGATAAATTTCAACAATTTGCCGTTTTATACGTTCATCTAAATTTAGAGGATGCTTATTATCATAACTTTCTACACCACCAAATAAGAGACGATTATCAATGCTTTTGCGAAAATAGCGAACCATAAAACGGGAATCATCAACCGATTCCCCCCCTATAAGAATTGAACTATGCTTTGGTAATGGGTCCGTTGCTCCAATATAAGAGCGAATAGAAACAATATTTTTTTCAATAAAACGCTCCAGACCAAGTTTATACCCATTTGTTGCAAGTAAAACATGCTCTGCTGTTACACTGCCTTTTTCTGTTATCACTTTCCAATGTGCTCCCTTGCGCCTTATGGTCGTTACTTGTGACTTCTCATAAAGCTTAGCACCAGCATCTTGGGCTTTTTTTGCCAATCCAACAACCAATTTTAAGGGATTTATATGGCCGGTATCCGCATCATAAATACCACCACAATAAAAAGTTGATCCAAGTCGCTCAAATGTTTCAGCCTTATCCATAAAAGTAAGCGCGTGATAGCCATAACGCTGCATCGCCTCAATATGCCGTTGATAAGAGAGAAGCTCACGCCTTTTATGGGTTACAGAAAGCTGTCCTCCTATAAAATCACACGGACAATTAGGCATTGCGCATAAAGATAAAATATCTCTTTTAGCTTCTTCTGCCAAATCAAACAGAGCCTTACTTCGCTCAAAACCATACTTTTTTTCTAATGTTTCTACCCATTGCCGTTGCCCTGTTCCCAGCTGTCCACCATTGCGCCCTGAAGCGCCGTCACCAAAACGTGATGCTTCAAATAAAACAACATCTACTCCAGCCTTGGCTAAATGATAAGCAGCCGAAAGACCCGTAAATCCGCCTCCAATAATGACCACATCACACTGTCTGTTTTCACAAAAAGAGGGATACGATGGACGTTCTCTTAAAGCATCTTCATACCAAGAAATTCCTGGAGAAATTGAATTATAATCAATCATCGTCATAAAATTTAAACATTCAGCAGGAGATATTCACGCTCCCACGGACTGATTACTTCCATAAAAGTTTCAAACTCTTGTCGTTTGATTGCAGCATAAGTACTGACAAACACATCCCCTAAAATAGCACGTATCACTGTATCTTGTTCAAACAAATTGACTGCCTCAATGAGCCCACGCGGTAACTCAATATTATCAGCGTTTACATTATTTATCGCTGGCTCATCCGGCTCAATTTTTTGTTGCAAACCAATAAGACCACACGCTAAAGAAGCTGCAAGGGCTAAATAAGGATTCGCATCTGATGAAGGAAGTCTATTCTCAACACGCCGCGCTTGAGGAGCAGAACGGGGAACTCGAAAAGCTGTAGTACGATTATCATATCCCCATCGCAAATTAACAGGAGCCGAATTATCAGGGACAAGACGTCGATAAGAATTCACATAAGGTGCAAGCATCACAAGTACCCCTGGCATATGTTTTTGCAATCCACCAATAAAATGGCGAAAACAGATACTTTCTTCACCATTTTCCTGTGTAAAAATATTCATACCGGTTTTCTTATCAACAACCGATTGGTGAATATGCATAGCAGAACCCGGCTGCCCTTGAATGGGTTTTGCCATAAAAGTTGCATACATATTATGTTTTAGTGCTGCTTCACGAATTGTTCGTTTAAACATAAAAACTTGATCCGCTAACTCAATAGGATCACCATGACGTAAATTAATTTCAAACTGACCTGCTCCTTCTTCATGAATGAGGGTATCAATTTCCAATCCTTGTGCCTCTGAAAATTGATAAATATCATCAATCAAATCATCAAATTCATTAACACCAGCAATGGAGTACCCCTGTCCACCACCAATTGAACGCCCAGAACGACCAACCGGTGGAACTAACGGATAATCAGGATCGGGATTTTTTTGGACCAAATAAAACTCAATTTCTGGTGCAACAACAGGGCTTAAACCCATTTTTGTGTAAAAATGAACCACTGTTCGTAAAACATTGCGTGGTGTGTAATCCACAACCTGACCATTTTGATACACAAGATCACAAATCACCTGTGCCGTAGGAGCATCTTCCCATGGAACAATGCTTAACGTAGAAAGATCAGGCTCAAGGCGTAAATCACCATCTGCTTTAGGATATTCAAAACCATGACCATCTTCCGGATAATCCCCTGAAATTGTTGCCATAAAAACTGCTGAAGGCAATGCCAATGATGTTTCCGATGTAAATTTTTTAGAAAGCATCATCTTGCCCCGTGGGACCCCTGCTTGATCAGGCGTAATACATTCAATATCCTCTACCTTACGGAAAGCAAGCCATTGTGACACTTGTTCCCAATTGTGCACACCACGTAAACTTTTGAGAAAACGAGAAACAGGTTTAAAATTCTTACTTTTCGTTTGTTTACCATTTTTTACATCCATAACATACCAACTTTAAAAACAATCAAGTCCTATTCTTATTGTATCAGCCCATGCATAAACGACACGAAAAAAATTTATCAACTGATATTTTGAATAATACTATAAGATCCATCAAGGTAAAAGAACTTTACGCTCAACAAGTTATCCTATCACCATAGTGAAAAAATTGATATTTCACGCGATACATCGGTGCGAACCTTCTCCTTATATAAAACAGCGAGAAATACCATATTGTACGTAACCTAATTCCGATTCAAATAATCATATATAAGCAAACATTGACGAGAATAATAAAGGCGAGATATTTAATTTCCTTTTGGTTGTAGCAATGCTTCATATTAAAAGAAAAGAAACTTTTCTTTTAATATGAAGCAAGTTTTGTAACTCTATTGTTATCCACATAGAAGTAAACACCCTAGGATGGTGAGTAGCCTTTACAGCTGTGCTTACAAATACTCACCCCGCCGTAATATGCGTAAATGTATTTTCAGGATAAGTCATACGCTCAGCATTTCCGACATGAAACTTAACCATCGTCTGCATAACAGAGCTATCAACCTTGTTCTGAGCGGATGGTACAGACTCTGCACTTATATCAATTCCCACCGCTTGACATTGCACTTCGCACACAATATTTAGAGCTGAGAATCCAGTAGAGCATACCAAATCTAATAGATAGGAATTTTTGCTAATTGCGCCATGCGGGATCCAACATCTGATAGTCTCCAGCCCACTAGGAGATGTGTTATTTATATCTAAAAAGCCAAAAAATCAGGATATGAGAACACAATAATATCAATTTCCTTTGAACTAACGTCCTTTATCGTCGGTCTTCCACCATCGTAAAATCTATTTTGTATCAGTTGCTTTCACATACTTTGACTTATGATCTAGTGATACTGTGCAGATTGAGTACACATCCCCAGAGCCCAGATTATAATTAAGTTCGTACCATTCTGCTCTTTTATAGAGCTAATATTTGAAAATAAATAACCATAATCTTTAGATATAATACGCCTAGGTTCAATAATTACCGTAAGCTTATGTAAATCACAACCCAATTGTGATAATGCCTCATAAATTTTACGAGGGTATTCGTCATTGACCGTCATGGCATCGCAGAACGCTGTGGAAGTCGGATATCCTCCGCCTAGACTGATAAAACTTTTTTGATCCTTCAATGCGTAAATATCCTTTCCAGCCTTAGTTAAGGTGGATACTATTAACTCAGTCGAATTCAAATTAGAGCCCACATGCAAAGGCACCCCATTAAGCCTAATCCTATTGGATTCTAGCAAAGATAATGCGGCACGTAACTTCGCCGCAGTCATACCAAAACACGATCTATCCCTGTTTGCCAGTACATGGCACAATCTCAATGAGATTTTAGGTAGTATATCAAAATGGCGTGCAAGAGTGATGATGTCATGTAATTCGATAATATTATCACACTGGATATTTATATGTTTTCTAATAGGATAACTCTATCTCTTCTCGAAGTTTTACAGGGATATTAAAAAATGTATCTCTACCTTTAAAACCATCTTTTTGCGCTAATGATATCTCATAACCAGACGCAAATTCCAAGTCCCAGCAACATAACAATGATGCCCCGCACGTCCATTAAAATACCCTGCTTTTTCTCGCCCTAGGCATCCATAGCCCGACCACGTAAAACAGGATACCAATTACAATATCAGACCATAAGACTGCAAGAGAAAGTTTTTTTATAAATAGACATTTTTTTATCTTTCCATTGCCTCTTAAACAAGCTCATCTGTTCATATAATGAGTTATATGTATAATACATATAACTTCTACAAAAGGAGGATTCATTATGTTCCGTGAAAATCTTTGGTAATACACTCGGATAATTGGATCACCAGTCGCCCGTCAATAATATAGTGCGCGTTAAGAAATTGGGGGAGATAAGCTATGCAACTCGTGGATCATCCTTTTGTGAAATTCGATCAACTCAAGCTGATTTACAACTTCACATATCCGTTATTTCGCACTATTTCAAATGAATTTTACGATTACCTAGACTTTAATAAACTAGCGCACAGTAAGCAGATTCCACAAGCGCATACTATTTCTCTTTATTTGCATATTCCCTTTTGTGAAATCATCTGTTCCTTTTGTCCCTTTCAGAAAGGGGACTACAAGCACGTTAAACAAATCGAATCTTATATGTCAGCGCTTACCACAGAGATCAGAACCAAAGGAAATTTCATTCGCTCGCTTAGAGGGCCCATCCGCAGCATCTATATAGGGGGCAGCACACCATCGCTTTTGTCGGCAGATAATATCCGACACATCGGAAAAGTATTGCATGCCGAATTTGAGCTCTCTTCCTTAACCGAATTTACACTGGAAAGCGAACCGAAGAGCGTCACACGTGATAAACTTTATGCTGCCCGTGAGATCGGCGTTAACCGAATAAACTTCGGTGTACAGAGTTTCATTGAGCGTTTCCGATCATTGTTTAACCTCACCTCAACACGTGAACAAATCAACAATACCGTGGCTTTGTCACAAGAGATAATTGGACATGTCGGTTTCGACCTACTATATGGCATGCACAGCTAGCAAGCCGAAGAACTATTATACGATTTGAAGCAAGTCAGCGAGCTTCATCCTGAAACCATCAACCTCTATGCAATTAACAATCTGGCTATCACGTCGCAACTGCATAAGTCTTACGCACAAAAAGGGCTAAAGCCATCCAGCCTACAGCATCGACAGATGCTTCGATTATTTAGCGATATCGTTATGCGCAGCTGCGGCTATGCGCCGTGTAATGGGCATTCCTATATCAAAATTGCCAATAACACTCCTCTAACGCTCGCTAAAACGAGTTCAGCTAATTATTTCCGCTATCACAAATATTTGCATGGTTATCATGACGATTATGTCGTTGGCTTTGGGGCGTCAGCACTGTCGATTCCCAGCTCACTCGTCACACGAGCCAATCCCAGTCGAAGCGGATACATTACCGACATACAACTTAAAGGAAAATCCAAAGTATACTACAATTGGGTATCAGCGGAGCAACAAGCCTCCAAAGCTTTGTGTATGCGGCTACCTTATAACGGCTATGCCCAAAAAGAAAGAATTGACTGGACCGCACTTCCCTCTTTCGTATACAATAACCTACAACAGCTCATAGGTGCAGGTCTCATCGCAGAAAGTGATAACAATCTCCAGCTAACCCAGCGTGGTTGGCAATGGTATTCCAACCTTATGTATTTTCTTCTACCTCAGGAAGACAGGAATATTTTGGACGACTATGTCGCAAACATGCTGAATACAACCGCCGTACTTGATGGAACAGCGGAAACCTGTGTGGCATCTTAAGGAGAACAGAATGTTCACGCTTTTTGCCAACAAGAACATACGCTATTTTTGCCTAACCGTTAGTCTGCTCGCCTTACTCAGCGGTGCTTTGCGCACTGCCATCCCGCTATTAGCAAGACAATCTGGATATGGCGTAGTCGGAGTAAGTTGGGCGCAAGGTCTCTTCTCATTAGCGTGGCCAATTTTCGGCATCCTTGCAGGCGTTTTACTTGATCGCTGCGACAAAATAAAACTTGCCACCACAGCTCTCTTCATCTTCATGCTACTGCATATTGTCCTGTTCATACTACTTATGATACAGATTACTCCAGCCGAACAAATTTTCTTCTATGCAACCATTGCTGGATTCATCGTCGTTTCTGCCGAAGCTTATATAATGACGATTCCACCACTTATCATGGAGGGAGAGCGATTGATGACCTTCTACTCTATTGTCTTGTTCTTAGATTTCGGGGTCTCCTATTTTCTTGCCCCTGTCATAACAAGCAGCATTTTAGCGCATAGCACACTGCTATTTCTCGGCCTTTTAATCGTGCTTTTTATCACATTGATTTTTACCGCTCGCCATGCTGTTCCGACATCGCCAACACCTGATAAAGAAAACATCACTTTCCGTTATATCATTGCCGGCTTTCGTTTCATTTTTTCAAATCGGCATCTTACCTCCCTTACATTACTCACATTCTTTCTATCGGTGGTATTTGGAGCATTCCTAACCTCGTTCATCTTCTTCGTTACCGACGGTCGGTATCTGGGCCTACATAGCAGCCAATATGGCGTGATGTTTGCAGCCTACGCGCTTGGTACAATGGCAGGTGCCCTATTTGCGCCGCGTATACGCTATGCACCGGTGCGCCTAGCTGTTCTCACTGACGGTTTAGGAACGGTTGTCTTGCTGTTGATTCCAGCCTTTTCAAAAAGTGCTGTCGTCGTATGGGGCGTCACCTTTATCGCTGGCGTTGGAGCAAGCTTATGGTTTATTGGTGTTACCGCCTTCAGGCAGCGCCTCACACCAAAGCAACTTCTCGGGCGAGCTAATTCTGCTTTTCGAGTGATAGGCTATGCTGGAACGCCGGTCGGAAGCTTTTTGGTCGGCGTCCTTGGTTCTTTTATATCATTGCAGTTTGCTGCCACCTTTATCGCTGGGCTCCTATTGGTGGCTATCGCAATAACGCTTCCTTTTCTTTGGCAGGCTGATCATATAGACACACCCAATCCTTCCACGAGGTAACAGCTGCTTTAAAAAAAAGACACGATCAAAAAGGCACACATACCCTATTACGCAATCAATTGATCTATTCTTTGGACGAGAAAATTATCACCATAATGGCTGATAGAGCCAGCGGCACTATAGAAGCAGCCAAACAAGCGCTAAAGACAAAACAGCCCCTTTACGTTGCATTGGGCGATGATCCAACGCCTATATGAAGGATGCAGAGAGCTTATAGCGTACGGAGCGCGATTCTTAACTAAAAACTCCGCCCTAGCAATACCCCCTTATACTCCATCCATCACTCGCTGGACATCAAATACCTCACCCCTTTACTGCTCCTCAAAATACATTTTGCTTCACTTACGCGCCGTATTCTTCCTTTGTAATTAAAAGAGCAGCCCTCCTTTCCTCATTTAGGATCTCTGCCTACACAATGCAGCAACAGATGCGAGCATATATGCAATCACGCCTTAGAACCTGCATAGTAGAAAGCTTAGTTCGAGAGATTCATAAAGCCTATATCCCAATAAATTTTCCACCCAATCCACCTTTTAAAAGGGCGGCTTTATATAAACCGTTAGAGCAAGCTATGAAATCCTTAGGTGTATTAGAAATAATTGACGGTTTTTACCTCAGACCAATGTTGATTGACTTTTACTCGTGCATATACGCAAGCGGTGCTACTCTTTTCTTAGATAGAAAGGACATAATCGTTACCATCTGACCTATTATTGTTTGAAAATAAAGAAAAAGTATCAGTGCAACTGATGATATTGAAGAGCTATCTCATTATGTAGCTGTACTTAATTACGGCATTGGGAAGCTAGTCACGTAATCACCCCCTTCTGCGCGCGCCTTCTGCATGATATTCATAAGATTTTATTACGCGGTAAACGCGGTACGTCCAAAAGTCTTAGCGAATTCCGCAAAGCACAAAATTAGCTTGGCGGTACGCAACTAAAGACAGCGTCATTCGTGCCGCCCACTCTTACCACAGCCCCCACTCTCTCTACCACCATCCCCGCTTAGAATCGCGCCAACTCATCACCAGTGCCTCGTTAAACACCACACCAGTCTCAAGGGCGGTAAAATGCGCCTTGCCGCATTTAATCTTCAGCATTTCTTTAAGGCGCAAATCAAAATCGCTATTCGTTCCTTTTGTTTCCAGCACAAAGTAAAGCTTTTGTTCGCCATCCCTCTCTAAAAAAACCGCCCAATCAGACGTATAAGAACCAATGGGAATGGTTATTTTAAAACTTCTTGGCAGTTTAAAAAACAATCTTACATCAGAGTCATTATCGAGATTTTGCGCAAACTCTTTCTCAATACGGCTCTCACAAATCACATGATCATAAACACTTTTCTCATTGACCACCGCCGGCCATATGATAGCCTTTTCCGACCTAATTTTACAGATGTGGGATCAATCTTATTATGATGCGCACATCCAGAGATTATTTTATCCTCTGCATTAGAACCAAAAACATGAACAATACGCTGAGGTTTCGGTAAGAAGGACAACCGCTCAATCTCAACCTACACGAAAATGCATGTGCAGGCGAATGCCCCCCATAATATGCAATATTTCAAGCCCGTCCATAGTGGTACCCCTTTTAAAAATTGTGCCTATGGCTTATAATAATCTCCAAAATATACATTTAGCCCTTGTCTGAAATAACTCAATTTTGGATTGATGAGAACGAAAACGCGCTGCGATAATCACGTTGTTCAGCCCTTATGACCGGCAAAGGGCGCCAATATTCCTGTACCACCAACGACTAACTAACGGTATTTCTTATCATTTTTGATCATATCCTCCACCCTTATTGTACATTTTATCAGCAAGATGTGCGCAGCAAGCCCGTACATTTACGCTGCTAAGTCTCCGTGTACGGTTTTCATTCTCAAACGCAAAATCATCTTTAGCCGAAGCAACTTGATATTGCAGAGCTTGTCCATAAAGCGTATGCGCAACTGGTACCAAATATACACAGGGCAGTGCGCATTTTGGGTTATATTGTCATGAGAGAGATGACCAAAAACTTTATCCCAAAAGCATTATACTCTAAATTATCAAGAGCATTCTTCAATCCCCCTGAATAAGACCCGTGATAAACAGGGCTTGCAAGAATAACATCGTTAGCGTCTGCGATTGTTTTGACAAATGCATGCGTTTTAGCATCGCAATGGTAATAACTTATAAAAACAATAACTTTTTTAAATGACTCCTCAACGGCGTATGAATATAAGCACGTTTTTTCTCGTCATTTTTTAAGGTATTAAACTCTTCCAATCTACCGAACTTACTCTTAAACTGTAGCCGAATGATTTTAATAAACCCATATTATTTTAAAAACTCAACAAATAATATTGAGGCTACAATCAAAGACACTTCTTTTCAATATTAAGCAAGTTTTGTAACCTATATTGTTATCTCCATAGAAGTAAAACAGCCTCTATGGACGATGAGTAGCTAAGCCTTCACAGTTAGTGCTTTACAAGCGCTTTTATAACACTCACTCTGCCCCAAACATAGGATTGCATTTTATTAAATAACCCACGCGCATATAATTAAAGAGAGAAACGATTAAGCTTGCACCAATCATGCCAAGCCAATAGCCAATAAAGTCATATTCAAAAAAATGCGCCATTAGCGCTCCCCCAAATAGGCCTAACCCCCAATAACTTATTGCTACAACAATTGTTGACCAAAACGTATCAAGCAAGCCCACAAGTATGCCATTGAGCATAGCTCCTAAAGTGCCAAAAGCAAAAGACAATAAAATGAACGGAAGCAACTTCCAAGAGAAAACAACAACGCGTTCTGAAGAAATATTAAAGATGGTTGTAAGGATGAATCCATAAGAGAGATAAACAATCCCTGATAAAAACAAGACATAAGCTACAGCAAAAACTGTGACACTCATACGCAATTGTTTTAGAGCCATATTATTCCTATCTGCTCTATACCACGCTGCTATTGTCGCGGCTGCGCTGGAAATCCCCAAAGCCACCACAGAAATAAGCATATCGAGACGCATCCCTATCGTATGCGCGGACAAAGATTCGACCCCATAAACCGTAATCATGAATGCAATGAACGAAGGAAAGCCCTCCGCAATAAGAATACGTACACCAATGGGTAGCCCTACTCGCAGCAATTTTATTATTCGTGAAATCTCTAACTTTGGTCTCAAATAATTAAAGCGAAAAGAATGAAAAGCAGAATTGCGGGACAAAATTATTGCTGCTGCAATAACAATTAAAATACGGATCAAACTGCTCGCAATTCCTGCACCAAAGACACCTAATCCGCTTACAGAAGCTATACCAAAAATAAGCGGCCAAGAGATAAGAAAATTCACAAGGATAGCCGCAAGCATAACCCAGGTTAACGGCTTTGGATTACCAATTGCTGACAGTAATCCCCGGCTATTCACATAAAGATAAAAAAACACCACCCCTATAGCAGCACCACTATTATATTCCTGCGCTATATTGGCAATTGTCCCATCTTGTCCGAGAAAACACAAAATATTTCTCGTGTTGAGTAAAATGATCGCACTCATCATTCCAATCACAAGGGAAAGCCATATTCCTTGATCAAACCATGCCTTCAATGCATATCTATCTTGTCTACGAAAACTTTCCGCAAGTTTTGGTGCAACCGCGGTAATAATACCTAGCCCAAACAACATAACAAAACTAAATATACTCAGAGCTAACATTGTACCACTCAAGGCTTGCACGCCTAAATGCGCTACAAGCGCTGCATCTGTGAAGGAAATCATCATCTGAGAGATAAACCCAACAGCCAGTGGCATGCCAAGAGAGAGCAATTGCTTCATCACAACAAACATTGTGAAATACCCTTCCATATTGAAGGGCATATTAAGCTCGGATCTTTTAAACAAAACACATTGATTTTTTCCGTAAAGTCTTTCCATCACAAGTCTTGTGTAAAGGATGCATAATGAGAACGCATTAAGGTAAGAGGAGATGCCCAGTTCTTAAAAAAGAAGCGCAATGCCCCTTTATTGGTTTTTTGGACTTTATGCCATGCGTTTTTTTGTACAATATTATGCCCCCAAGCAACTACAGTCATTGATAAAAGATCCTCAGCGAGCCGTTTGTTCGTCTTGTATATCCATTTTCAGTATTTTCAATAAAATTTTTTGGTACGGTTGGTGGGATTTGAACCTACGACCTCTGGTGCCACAAACCAGCGCTCTAACCAACTGAGCTACAACCGCATAAAATCAAATGTATCATAACTGTTCACGATTTCGTAAACATTTATTCTTTGCTTATGTGACATAAGGAAGATCAACAAAGTTTGCAAGCCCCTTTAAAAAAATCTCGCAATTTTTTGTGAAGAAAAAAGCGTTTTTTACAAAGGAAATTTTGCCCAATGCTCAATACTATGATCACGATAGCCTTTTATGTTATCAACTCCATCTTGTTGCATCATCTGCAAAATCTCTTGCAGAATAGTTATGACAAGATCTGGACCTTCATAAACCATCCCACTGTATAATTGAATCAAATCTGCACCAGCTTTTACTTTTTCCAAAGCAGTCTGTGCATCCTTTATACCGCCAACGCCAATAATTGCAATCTCCTTCCCTAATTTTTGACGCATTTTTGCAAGCATAATAGTAGAACGCTCAAAGAGTGGACGTCCAGAAAGCCCACCCTCTTCATTACGGAAGTGACTATTACTAAGACCTTGGCGTGAAAGAGTTGTGTTAGAAACAATCAGCCCATTAAAATCAGAAAGTTTTATTTCTTCAGCAACATCATCTAATTCTTTCTCTGATAAATCTGGGGCAATTTTTAAAAAAATGGGAATGGAGAATCCATGCTTGTTCTCTTGCTCATTTCGCGCTTGCGAAATTGCACTCAACAAAAGATGCAAACTGTCACGGGCCTGTAAATCACGTAAACCTGGTGTATTAGGAGAAGAAATATTAACCGTAAAATAATCAGCAACATCATAAAAATGAGCAATACCAACAGTATAATCATCAATCTTATCGACCGTATCCTTATTGGCTCCAATGTTGACTCCTATAACACCAGTTTTTTTACACGCATGCAATCTATTGTAAACAACTTGATGTCCGTCATTATTAAAGCCCATTCTATTAATAATCGCTTCATCTTCTTTTAAACGAAAAAGCCGTGGTTTAGGATTTCCAATCTGAGGCTTTGGTGTCACTGTCCCAATTTCAGTAAAACCAAATCCTAACCGAAAAATACCATCTACAACCTCTGCATTTTTATCAAACCCCGCTGCAAGACCAATAAAATTTTCAAACTCAAGACCAGCAACAGTTACACACAAACGTTTGTCGATAACCTTTTGACAACCATTTAATCCACTTTTCAGCCCAAGAATCGCTAAACCGTGTGCTTGCTCTGGATCCAACATAAATAAGGCAGAACGGCCAATACAACGAAAAAAACTCATCAATTCTTCTCCACAACATAAAAATGATCCATCGCACCTCACCTCTACCTTTTAACACAAAAGATTTCCAATCAAAGCAAGCATATTATCCCAATAATATTCCCCTTCTAGAAGAAAACTCATCACATAATAGCCATACATGTTTATATTGGTTATACTATGTAAAGAACTTTTTATTCTTAAAAAATGTTTCTCTTTTTCGACATTTTTTAAAGATTAAAATATGAATCCTAATCTTATAAAATTCAGCATGAATTGGAACATCAATGGCTCTTACCATAGTCATGGTTTTATGACGTCTTATGCAGGCACGCTCATAATTTTCTTAAAAATGCAGGCAAATTATCTCTATTCCCAAAGTTCCTTTGTGTAATATTGTTTTCAATAGAAACAAAGCTTGTTCTATAAAGCTATTTTTTCCTAGCATTTACAGGATACATGGTTCATAAAATCATCTAAATTCATACTATTGTTGCACTATTTAGAGCAACAGAATGTTCAATCAATTTGTACTCTATTGATAATCTGCGTTGTTTTCTTTGCCATTTCTGATGTATTAAATACAATTTTGCATCTATTAAGTGCTCTGCCTAACATATATTTTAAGTAATGACAGTTGATTATTGAACTCAAACATCATACCAACGACTTCCAAACCAAAATGATCTTGCAAACCCTAGAGCTCTGCTATTTATAAACTGATACAATCTTCCAGCAGATGAAATGTGTTTCTTCCATCCGAATTATCGCCATTTTAGCTCATGCAACCCAATACAAATAGCTTTTAGATAAGCCATAATGCCCTCCTAATTGCTATTATCGCTTACTGAATTAAGAGGATTTAAATTATAAGTTTTACTTCTGTCTCATTTATCTATTTCTTCTATCAGCGCTGAAATATATTTTTTATTCCTAAATTTTCTTTTTATAATAAAATGTTATGCCAATATATGTACTTCATTTGAGAAGCTTTCTGATAGCTCAGCTTTCAACACTGCCCATTTTGTGGTATTGTGTAAAAATCTCTCTTTTTAATGTTATCATAAAGATCTTGAGGCAATTATATAAATTAAGCTACAGTTTTCTACTTTCTGTTGAAAAAGCAGCTATAGTTTTTATCAAAAAAGCTTTTTTCTAGGAAGTATTCTATGTACATTCAAATAGAGCCCTAAAGCCCTTTATTAAACCTTATAAAGTTCTTTGAAAATAATATTAATATCGTAATATAATCCTAAAAATAAAATCTGCCCTTTCCTTTTTCATCAAAAGCGGTAAGTAAATTACCGTATATCGCTTATATAAAGGGGAAAATGCAATGCTTAAAGAATTCAAAGAATTTGCCCTAAAAGGTAATATGATTGATCTTGCTATCGGTGTGATTATAGGGGGTGCTTTTGGTAGCTTGGTCAACTCAATTGTCAATGATATTTTTATGCCAATCATTGGGCTGATTACAGGTGGGATTGATTTTTCTAATATGTTTATTCAACTTGCTGGCGAAAAACAAGCAACATTGAGTGCCGCCAAAGCAGCTGGAGCAACCATTAGCTATGGACACTTTATTACTTTACTTATCAATTTTCTCATTATTGCTTGGGTTCTTTTTTTATTCGTTAAAGCTATGAATAAAATCCGTAGAAAAGAAGAAGAAAGCCCCAAAAAAACGTCTTCAGAAGAACAACTTTTAACAGAAATTAGAGATCTTTTGGCTAAGAAAAAATAATTTTATGCCAGATTTACATCATGGAACACGAGGAAAAAACATTTCCACAGTTGTTCCATGATTGGGTTTTGAGAACAGTAAAAATTGTCCCCCTCTTTCTTCCACCATTGCTTTACACATTGGGAGGCCTAAACCTGTTCCCATAAAAGCGCTATCACCAGATCGGCCATCTTTGCGCTCTACTTGACCATAAGGTTGCAGTGCCTGTATAATTTCTTCTTCGTTCATCCCTATACCATTATCACTCACTGAAATTTTTACACGTTCTTTTCTATAAGAAACGTGAACAATAATCTGTCCACCCAAAGGTGTAAAACGAATAGCATTGGAAAGAAGATTCCATATAATCTGGCGAAACACTTGTTGTGATACAGGAATAAATGGAACATGAGGTGGAGCAACAATACGCATGATAATGCCGTTCTGATTGGCTTGAGTTTCAAGAAAAGCTATCGTCGCACGTAAACAAGATATTACATCAAATGTTTCAGAAATAAGGGAAGAATCAATCTGGTTATCGGAACCAGAATAATTTATCTTCGAGCACTCTAGTAATTGATTAATCAGCAATAATATATGTTTTCCAGAGGAAATAATATCGCGTAAATATCCATGATAGCGCTCATTTTCTATTGAACCAAAACGGCCTTCTCTCATAATTTCTGCAAAACCAATAAGAGCATTCAAAGGTGTTCGTATTTCATGAACAACTCCAACGATTTTATCCTCTTCTGCTTTTTTTTCTCCTGATGGAACTGTTTGTGTCCTATCACGCAACATAACAGCATAATTGCCTTGCTTTGCCAAAAATACAATCGTTATCAAAACGGTTATATTTTTATGATTTTTTGTCATTAAATCAGCGGTTTCACTGCGATTTAAAACCTGATTTTTTTCCTCCATACGGATTGATTTAAAATACTTTTCAACCAAAAGTCGGCTTTGCAAAGTAAATAATGAAGAGAATGGTTGTCCTCGTAGTTCATTTATTTCATAACCCATTAATGCTAAGGCTGCCCTACTCGCTGATTGAACAAAGCCCTCTTCATCCAACCATAAAACACCATCTGTTGCTGTATCCAACAATGATAAAACTGCAGCGGGCTCTTTTACGAGAGCTTGTTCTATAGCATTTACCGGCAATGTTTGTGCATATGGTAACTGAATAGCTGTTTCTTCAACTAAATTTTCTTCTTTTACCGATGAATTCAATTCATCACGCAATTGCTCTGCAATTTCACGAAAAGCTGAGCGTTCTATCTCCGTAAGACATGGCATTTCTGTTTCTAGCTTTTCATTTCTTTTTTCTTGGACTTTTTTTTGTATTTTTAAAACACCAAAGCCACGAAACCCCTTAAGCTGCTTTGTAACATCAAAAATTGGCAAAGCTGACAATTCAACATCAAGCCATTGTAAGCAACCATCGACAGGCCATTGAACAATCTCTTTACTCCAAGGCATAGCCGCTTCAATAAAACGACTGAGAACCAGATATCGATCATCATTAAATTGATGAGCAAGCTCATGAAAACTACACCCTAAAATAGAAGAAGAGAGAGGACCAACAACTTCAGCTAGCTCTTTTGAGACTTCACAAAACAAACCATTGTGATCGATTTCCCACGTAAAAGGCCGTGGCAAAAGCTCTGGTGTAAAACGAAAAGCTTCTTGCTGACATTTTAATTCATTTGTATTTAACTTTAACTCATCTGCTTTTAATGGCATAACTAAAACTAAAAAGTGTTGAATTTACTCTCAAATGAATAATGCTAATTTGTTTACAATTATCTATTCTGGTTAAAATAACTTGATATCTCATATCAATTGTCTGTAGCAAAATTTTGACTGTTTCATCAACAAAACAAGAATAAAAAGAAGCTTCCAGCTCTTGTTGCTTATTCACCCATTATTGTAATAAATCTTGTTACAATAATGGTAACATCTCCCTCGCATAAATAGTACTCAAAAAGAATACACTTATTTTACACATTCATGCGCCTTTTTTGAAAAGATATCTCCCAAGATCCCCAAGCTTATTTTACGACGTCATCTGTAAATGGTGTAATGTAAAAGTCCCTATAGAGGATATCAAGGCATTGTGCATTACCATTTTTATACTTATAAAAGAGCTGGTTAGCACCATCATTATACTAATTTCAGCCCCTAATGTTACCAATAGTTCTTGGCATTTGAAGGCATTCATACAAAGATCTTTCTTTCATTAGAATCGCTACAAAAGAAAAAAGAAAAAATATGCTACCGCACTATTTTATTAAAAAATTTCTCTGTAAAAAAGAGAACACAAATCATCTGCCCTCATATAAAGATTTGTTTAATTTCTTTATATTCCAGATCATTTAGAAATGTTAAAATATCTCATAACCTCCTTTGATATCAGCTTGTTTACCTCATCAGAAGTCTTAATATAAAAGATCGCTTTTTCTTTATGACTCTCTACTCAATTTTTTAATATTATTATAAAAAATAAAACAAGCAAATTTTAATAATGACTGTCAGACATTTTAAAAATTACCCATTTTAAAATGTGCTTGTTTATTTCCCTTCATTGAGTAAAATTTCACGTTTTCCAACATGATTAGCGGCTCCAACAATGCCTTTTTCTTCCATCCGCTCGACGAGAGAAGCTGCTTTATTATAGCCGATTGAAAGTCGGCGCTGAATATAAGATGTTGAACATTTTTTATCACGCATAACAATTTTTACAGCTTGGTTATAAAGTTCCTCACCCTCTTCATCAAAATTTTCTTCCTCAGAAATTTCCGCAGCTGAATCAGCAGAAGTATCCTCTTTGTTATCGTCTTCATTATCTGTTACCGTTGCTAAATAATCAGGTTTACCTTGCATTTTTAGATGTGCAACGATGGATTCAACTTCTTCATCAGAAACAAAAGGGCCATGAACGCGCACAATGCGTCCACCACCTGCCATATGAAGCATATCCCCCTGACCTAAAAGTGTTTCAGCACCTTGTTCACCCAAGATCGTACGACTATCAATTTTTGATGTTACTTGAAAAGAAATGCGGGTAGGAAAGTTCGCTTTAATTGTACCTGTGATAACATCAACAGAAGGACGTTGCGTTGCCATAATAAGATGAATACCTGCCGCACGCGCCATTTGCGCTAAGCGCTGAATAGCATTCTCTATCTCTTTCCCTGCCACCATCATAAGATCAGCCATCTCATCAACAATCACAACAATATAAGGAAGCTGCGTGAGATCCATGGCTTCTTCATGATAAAGCATTTCCCCTGTTTCCTTATCAAAACCCGACTGAACAGTACACATGATCGTTTCGCCTTTTTGAGCCGCAAGTGCAACGCGTGCATTAAAACCATCAATATTACGCACACCCAACTTAGCCATTTTGCGATAACGTTCTTCCATTTCACGAACAGCCCATTTTAAAGCTGTTACCGCTTTTTTGGGATCTGTTACAACAGGTGTTAAAAGATGTGGTATGCCATCATAAACAGAGAGCTCTAACATTTTAGGATCAACCATAATCAAACGACATTGCTTTGGTGTCATACGATAAAGAATCGACAAAATCATTGTATTAATTGCAACAGACTTGCCTGATCCTGTTGTTCCTGCAACCAATAAATGAGGCATTTTTGCTAATTCTGCAATGACCGGTTCACCATTAATCCCCTTCCCCAAAGCAAGAGCAAGTTTAAATTCACTTTCACGAAAAGAACGTGTTTGGATTAATTCCCGTAAATAAACGGTTTCACGAACCGCATTGGGTAACTCAATCCCGATAACATTACGTCCAGGAATTACAGCAACGCGTGTAGAAATAGCAGACATAGAACGCGCAATATCATCAGAAAGATTAATAACGCGCGATGACTTTACGCCCGCGGCGGGTTCAAATTCATACATTGTTACCACAGGCCCTGGATGAACATGGATAACTTCACCCTTAATGCCAAAATCTTCCAAAACACTTTCCAAAAGTCCAGCACCACGTTCTAATGTTTCTTGAGGAATCATCGTACCTTCATGAAAAACAGGTTCCTGTAATAAGTTGATCGGAGGAAATTCATAAACATCACAGTCAATAGATTGAATATTTTGCATAAAAGCAGAATCATAATTACCTAATGGCATACGAGTAGATTGCAATGTTTTAGTTTTACTGTTTGCTTGCATCACAGAAAAATCTTTTGAATTCTTTTTGACGGCTTTATTTATACAATCAACAGTATTATTGGCGACAATATTATTGGTATTTTCAGTCTCTATACTAGCTCCTGCATCACTTAACGCCCCTGTATTACTTAACGTATGAGCAGAATCTTCAACAGAAAGCTTAGAATGACACTCTTTAGTAGTATCATTATTTGTATGCATTAAATCAGAAATTTTCTCAACACCTCGCATCCTTTCCGCTGGAGATTCTGATGTAATTGAATCATAGAGTTGTGGAAAGCGGTATTCAAGAACACGGTAAAGAGCAGTTATTGACTCATCAAAGGCTGTGGGAATATCCGGTGTGAGTTCATTTGTCGTGTCAAGTGATGTTCTATCCTCTTTTGAAGTTTGAGTCTCCACATGTTCAAATATCAAAGATTCACACTCAAAAAATGCATCATCGGAAAGATGCAAAGCAGGTTTTATTTTTTGTAGCACATTTTCCACTTGTAATTTACGTTCTTGTTTATCCTCCTCAAGTGGAATATTTGCTGACGGCATACGAGTAGTTTGACGTGACAACTGCTTCAAAACCGTTGAATGACAAACTGATGTTTTATTCTCTATTGATTGAGGATTAATGACTTTTTTTGTCGAAAGAATATTTGTTGTTTTCTTGTTACAACGTACAATATCTGTATCTGTAATTTTTTTTTGATCTTGCTTCGTAAAAATTTTAAACTGTTTTGCAAAAATTGGATCTGTTTCTATACGACGACGCAAAATCTCAACTTCTGGGGTTCTCGTGAAACGGACGTTTTTTCCGAGGGCAAATGCCTTTTTCCACACTTCCGGATAAGGAAATATCTCAGTAATCTTAACAGATAAATCTTCTCTTGATGCACCTTCCGTACTATCATCAGAAAAAGAAGACGTAGAAATAGATTTTGTTTTCGAATTATGCATGGCACCCAACAAATTTATAGCAATGAGAAAAATAACCTTTTCAAAAAGAATTCGTAGAAACTATCATACGAAGGTTAATAACCTTTTGCTGATGGTTACTTTTTAATGAAAAAAATAATGCCATAATGCATATTCATAATCTGCCTTTTGCATATTTACGATATAAATTACTCAGTTTATGGTGTCATAGAGCTCGTATTTCATTTGTTTTGAAGAAAACTTCATGATAAAAAAGCTTCAAGAAAATTGTCTATGCCTCTCTTTCTCTCCCTTTTCATAAGAGAAACTAGTCCCAATAATACAATGAGCATTGCTCTATTGAATTCTCCATGCTCAATTATCACGATATAATCTAATTTCTCGCGTTTTTATAAGATTACCCTTGTTATCCTCGTTTAAAAAGGCTTAGACTAAGACAATCATAATTACATAAATACAAATAGAAAAAAGGGAGTGAATTATGTTTAATAAACGGAAATTTTATATCAATGGTCTATGGGATGAGCCAAGCATTCCTCACGATTTTGACGTCATTAATCCATCAACAGAGGAGGCTTGTGCTGTCATTAGCCTTGGAAGTACAAAAGATGCCGATAAAGCAATTAATGCGGCTAAAGAAGCGTTTCAAAAATGGAAAACAACGTCACCAAATGAGCGTCTTGGATTTGTTGAAAAAATTCTAGAGATCTACGAAAAACGTTCCAAAGACATGGCAAAAACCATTTCAATGGAAATGGGAGCACCAATTGATATGGCGCTTAATGCGCAAACTGCAACCGGAAGTTCCCATATTCGCAATTTTATCGAAGCTTATAAAGAGTTTTCGTTCCAAGAAACTTTAATAAAGGGAAATGAGCAAGCAATCCTTCACTACGATCCTATCGGCGTCGTAGGATTAATTACGCCATGGAATTGGCCCATGAATCAAGTAACTCTTAAAGTTATTCCTGCTCTCTTGGCTGGCTGTACCATGGTGTTAAAGCCCTCTGAAATTGCGCCTCTTTCTGCTATGCTTTTTGCTGAATTTTTAGATGAAGCCGCACTTCCAGCCGGTGTTTTTAATTTAATCAATGGTGATGGTGCGACTGTCGGCTCTTACCTCTCTGCACATCCAGATTTAGAAATGATCAGCTTTACTGGTTCAACTAGAGCAGGAAAAGATATTTCTAAAAATGCCAGCGCTACTTTAAAAAGAGTCTGTCTGGAACTTGGTGGAAAAGGAGCGAATATTATCTTTGCTGATGCCGACTCAGATGCTATTCAACGTGGTGCACGACATTGCTTTTATAATAGTGGACAAAGTTGTAATGCACCGACTCGTATGCTTGTGGAACAGAGCATCTATGACAAAGCCGTGAAAATAGCCAAGGATATTGCAGAAACAACAAAAGTAGGACCAAACTGCCAAGAAGGAAATCATATTGGGCCCGTTGTTTCAAAAAAACAATATGATAAAATTCAAGATCTTATCCAATCGGGAATTGATGAAGGTGCAACTCTTGTTGCAGGCGGGACTGGTTTACCAAAAGGAATGGAACGCGGTTATTATGTCCGTCCAACAGTCTTTGCTGATGTAAAACCTCATATGCGTATTTTTAAAGAAGAAATCTTTGGTCCAGTTCTCTCGATTCTTTCTTTTAGTACAGAAGAAGAAGCCGTCGCTTTAGCGAATGAGACTGAGTATGGTCTTACAAACTATATTCAATCACAAGATCGCAACAAATATCGTCGTATTGCGGCACAAGTACGCTCTGGTATGGTAGAAGTTAATGGACATGGATTACCCAGTGGAAGCTACTTTGGAGGTGTAAAATTTTCTGGGCGCGCTCGTGAAGGAGGACATTGGGGAATTAAAGAATTTCTCGATAGTAAAGCAATTTCGTACTGGTAAAATCTTATTAAAAACTTAATAGGAATCGTATGGTAATACAGAAAATAACGGATGAAGGTGCTCTTGGGCAACGTCTTGATCAGTGGCTCGCAAAACAATATCATGATGTGCTCTCACGTTCGCGTTTGCAAACCCTCATCCGTGAAGGCTGTCTTAAAATTGATGGTCAATTCATAAAGGAACCAAAAACAAAATTAAAACCTAACCAAATAATTGAATTGGAAATGCCGGACCTTCGTGATGCAGAACCTAGCGCTGAAGCCATTGCATTGGACATTCTTTTTGAAGATGATCATATCATTGTTATTAACAAACCAGCTGGTCTTGTTGTTCATCCTGGGAATGGAAATTGGACCGGTACATTGGTTAATGCCCTTATTTACCACTGTGGGAATAGTTTATCTGGTATAGGTGGTGTTAAACGCCCTGGTATTGTCCATCGTCTTGATAAAAATACAAGCGGTGTTATGGTTGTTGCAAAAAATGATCTAGCTCATAAAAGTCTCAGTGCTCAATTTTCTGATCATGGACGTACCTGCGCATTAGATCGACGCTACCATGCCTTGATTTGGGGAACACCTCAGCGCAATGTCTGGACAATTGATGCATCACTTGGCCGTTCGCCCTATAACCGGACAAAGCAAGCTGTCATCCATAACCAAAACCCTTATGCTCGTCATGCTGTTACACATGTTTCTCTGCTTGAAAAATATGGCTCTCATGCAGACTCAACATCTTTTGCTAGCCTTCTGGAATGTCGCTTGGAAACTGGACGCACCCATCAAATCCGTGTTCATATGACTCATATAGGGCATCCACTCATAGGCGATACAGTTTATGGAAACGCTTTTAAAACAAAATCAAACATATTCAACCCCACTATTAGAAATGCAATCGATCAATTCAACCGACATGCACTCCATGCTGCAAGTCTTACTTTTGAACATCCTTCTACCGGTAAAGTTATGTCGTTTTCCGCACCACTGCCTCAAGATATGGCTAAACTTATTGAGCTTTTTAAAAAAATGAATTGAAACTTTTCCCCTTCTCAAGATTTCACAATAAAATATCTTTTTTTGAACAAAATTGAAAAATATGCTAAAGTGAGGTTATGAGGATAGTTAGCTATCTAAAACATAGAATTTGCCTTATCAGGGAATTCAGACAAAAGGAGGGTGCTATATGGCCCATATGAATTTATTATCAGTAATGACAGGTGATGGTGGTTTAAACCGTTACTTGGAAGAAGTGCGTCGTTTTCCAATGCTTGAGCCAAAGGAAGAGTATATGTTAGCTCAGCGTTACCGTGAGCATAATGATCTAAAAGCTGCGCATAGGCTAGTAACCAGCCATTTGCGTCTCGTAGCTAAAATCGCGATGGGATATCGGGGCTACGGACTTCCCATTGGGGAAGTCATTTCAGAAGGCAATGTTGGACTCATGCAAGCTGTTAAACGTTTCGAACCAGAGCGGGGTTTTCGTCTTGCAACCTATGCAATATGGTGGATTAAAGCGTCAATCCAAGAATATGTATTGCGCTCTTGGAGTTTGGTGAAAATGGGGACAACAGCTAATCAAAAGCGCTTGTTTTTCAACCTTCGTAAGTTAAAAAGTAAACTTCAAGCACTTGATAGTGGTGATCTCAATGCAGAACAAGTGAAAGAAATTGCAACCCAGTTGAATGTCACAGAAGATGAAGTTGTATCAATGAATCGTAGGCTTGGTGGTGACACTTCACTCAACGCACCAATTCGAACAAAAGAAGGGGAAAACAGTGAGTTGCAAGATTGGTTGGTGGATGAATCTAACGATCAAGAACAAATTTTGATTGAAAAAAGTGAATTAGAAAATCGCCGTTCCATGCTCATAAATGCCATGGACAATCTCAATGAACGCGAAAAGCGTATATTTAAAGCGCGTCGTTTAAACGATGTACCACTAACCCTAGAAGAACTCTCTGGTGAATTTAATATTAGTCGAGAACGAGTAAGACAAATTGAAATGCGTGCATTTGAAAAAGTGCAAAACTCTATCAAAGATTCTACTTTATCTCAAAGTCAAGTATAAAACCTAGAGTTAAGTATAAAGCCAATGGTTTGCACATTCTTTAAATGTGAAAATGAAAAAAAGCATGCCTTGGCTTTATACTTGTAAATTAGCCTATCGAATTCTTTAAGTTATTGATATGTAAAGCTTTATTGAATATATTTGGTATATAATTGATAAAGACGGTCGTAGAAAATTCTTCACAGCCGTTTATTCTTTTGCATCTATGTTTTATTTTTTTGACCAAGAACTGTTAACTTATCTTGTTGTGCAAGCCATTGTCCAATAACTTCATTAAAAATAGACTTACCTGTTGGTCCTTTTGCAAAGGTTAATTCACTTATACGCCCGTTTTTATCCGTTAACACCAAACGCATCCAATCTAATTCTCGCATCAATTGTAAATTTCGATCAAGAAATGGATGATTTCCACTCAATGCGACAAGAAAAAAGTCATCGTTAATCTTTGCAGCAATGGTTCTTGTTAAAGCCTGTCCAATGGATTGTTCACTTGCTTTAAAGGTTAATGCTTGAACATTGCTTATAGCTTTACCTGAAAATTTATCAGAAAGAATAAAAACAAGGTCCATAATATATGCAGCAGGAAATGACTGATCGGTATTACGACGTAAAATTAACCGTAATGATACCCCTTCATCAGGAATTGTTATATCACCTTGTATAGTTGTTTCTTCTGGAGCCCCCTTCACTTGAGATTCTTTTATAAGCGTCCAGCGAGCACTTCCCGTTGCTATCTTTTCTGCATCATAATTTGTACGTGCTTGATAGAAAACAGCTTCACCTGATTTTTCAAGCGATTGCAAATTTCTATCAACAACTGTTGAGAGTACTTCTTCATCCGAAGAATCTATCGCTTGTTTTAAACCAACATCAATTTCACTTCCATCCTCTAATAAGCGTTGTGTTAACTTTCTCTTAATTGGAAAAGCCTTTGGTACTCTGTGAGAAGCTTGAAGATTTTCTTCTAAAAACTGATGATCATTTGATACAAATACACGCTCACCAACAAAAAAAATACCAACAAGTAAAACAACAAAACTAACAACAGAAACAGCACTTATCACAATACGCCTTTGCACTAACGATTTATTAGCACGACGTAAAGCCTGAGAAAAAATGTGCGAAACAATATGCGGATTATCTTCCTGCGAAGGAGAAATCTTTAACACACTGCTATTAACATGCTGAGAAGGCACATCAGCCTCCATATTAACAGGCTCTGCATCTGGTATATCTGATACACAAAGCTCAACAAATACCTTGTTATCCTTTGAACGTGTAACAAAATCTTGCTTTCTTTTTATGTTTACCTCTGACAATTCATTATTTTTTGGTAATATAGTTTTTTTTGTAACTTTCTTATCTTCATTTATATTTGTGGGATTCCACCCAATAACTGAAGAAAGCCGTTTCTTTTCAACTGCTAAATATTCTCCTTCAACAGTTGCAATAGAACTTTGAAGAATCTTTCTTTGTTCATCCGCTATTGCTTGTGGTATTTTTGCTGTTACAAATTGATGTTCTAGTGTTTCGGTAGCCCGCTTATAAATCCGCTTACGCACTTGTGGTGTAATATTATTTTGTGCATTAATTGTCTTTTTTAAGATTCCAACGAAATCTACCATTTCCTCTATAATCTCTCTTAAACTGAGAAAAATCAATAGTAAAGCCAAAAAACTTTATTTTAGCCTTCTAAATTGGTTGCCATTTAATATTGGTACAACTATTGCAATAATGTAAAATGAATATGAAAAATAAACAATGCTATTTTGCACCTTTCTTTTACGTGCTCTTAAAAACTTTTTTTGTAAAAAGATACAAAAACGAACAGAGAGCATATATAGAAATCTAAAAACAATAATCAATTAACAAAGGGATCCGTAATAAGAATAGTATCTTCACGCTCTGGACTTGTGGATAATAAAGCCACTTTTGTATTAATCAGTTCTTCAATATAGCGTATATATTTAATAGCCTGCACTGGTAAATCTTCCCACCTCAATGCATGTGCTGTTTCTTCCTTCCAACCTTCTAATGTTGCATAAATAGGCTTCACCCGATCCTGAGCTCCCATGGAAGAAGGTAAATAATCAATCCTTTTACCATCAAGCTCATAACCAATACAAATTTTTATTTCATCCAAACCATCTAAAACATCAAGTTTTGTCAATGCTATACCTTGAACACCGCAAATTGTTACCATCTGACGTACTAAGACAGCATCAAACCAACCACATCGACGCTTTCGACCCGTTACAACACCAAATTCATGTCCACGCACTCCTAGAAATTCACCAATATCATTTATCTGCTCTGTCGGGAACGGCCCTTCTCCAACGCGTGTAGTATAAGCTTTTGCAATACCCAAAACATAATGAATTGCATCAGGTCCCATCCCCGAACCTGTACATGCTTGCCCAGCAACTGTATTAGATGACGTTACATAAGGATAAGTTCCAAAATCATTATCTAATAAAGCACCTTGCGCACCTTCAAAAAGAATGTGTTTCCCTCCTCGATAACCTTCATCTAAAAGACGCCACGTACAATCCATAAAGGGCAAAATTTTATCCGCAACTTGCATCAATTCATCATAAAGTGCTCGAGAATCAATCTCTGAAACACCCATCCCACGACGCAAAGCATTATGATGCCTCAAAAGCCGCTCAATCTTAGCCATAAGTGTATCTTTTTCTGCTAAATCCATCACTCGGATAGCACGACGTCCCACCTTATCTTCATAAGCCGGTCCAATACCGCGCTTTGTTGTACCAATCTTTAAACCAGATAAACCGCTTTCTCGAATTGCATCAAGATCACGATGCAAAGAAAGAATCAAAGGAGCATTTTCAGCAATACGCAAAATTTCTGGTGTGATTTTTACACCCTGATTACATAGTTTTTTTACTTCTGCAACAAAATGATGAGGGTCAACAACAACACCATTACCAATAATTGATAACTTGCCACGCACTAAACCAGACGGTAAAAGTGATAATTTATAACTGACTCCATCAACAACCAATGTATGGCCAGCATTATGCCCCCCCTGATATCTCACCACGATATCTGCTCGCTCAGACAACCAATCTACAATTTTACCTTTGCCTTCATCACCCCATTGTGTACCGACAACAACTACATTGGCCATAACTTTCTCCGTCGTGTTTGGTCAAAAAAACCAGCATTCAAAAACAAACTCTTCTTTATAACGAAACCTTAGAGCAAGTGCGACTCCTCATTTCAGATTTTTCTCAATCTTCAAGTGATTAAATTTTCAAATTTATGATAATAAAGATAAGCAAGTACCCAAATATTCTCAATCTGTCATTTTCGCTACAAAAAGTAAAAACATTAGAGATTTTAATTTGTGCGTATCCAACACCTGACAAAGCATTCATTCCCCGTCTTAATCTTTTACAATTCATGTAATATTTAGAGGCTGTTTGTCTGATACAAGAATACGAAAGATCATCATAATCTCTCGTATCCTTTTTTGTTTAAAAACACGTTGTGAAAATCACCAGTAATTATTTAAAGCTGTGCTTTTTCAACTTGGAACGCCCACTCAAGCCATTGTGTTAAAATTTCAAGATCGGAAGCCTCAATTGTTATACCCGCCCAAATTCGAAGCCCAGGAGGAGCATCGCGATACGAACCGATATCATAAGCAACCCCTTCCTCATCAAGACGCTTCACAACCGCTTTTATAAAAGATACTCGCCTTTCCGTATCCAAAGCAGTAATCACTGGATCCACAATATCTAAACAAATAGCGGTGTTAGAACGCACTTCAGGATCTTTTGCCAAATATTCTAACCATGGCGTTTTGCGAACAAAAGCATCAAGTACAGAAAAATTTTTCTCAACCCGTGCTCTTAATGCCGCTGCACCTCCTAGAGATTTTGCCCACTTCAACCCATCAAGGAAATCCTCAACACAAAGCATAGAAGGTGTATTGATGATCTTTCCTTTAAAAATATCTTCGTTCAATTTTCCATTTTTTGTCATATAGAAAAGTTGGGGCATAGGCCAAGCTGGAACATGATTCTCAAGCCTCTCAACAGCACGAGGACTTAAAATCACCATACCATGTGCAGCCTCACCTCCCAAAACTTTCTGCCATGAAAAAGTAACAACATCTAATTTTGAAAAATCAAGATATTGCGCAAAAGCTGCCGATGTTGCATCACAAATGGTCAATCCAGCCCGCTTATGCGGAATGAAATCCGCATTAGGAATACGCACACCAGAAGTTGTCCCATTCCATGTAAAAACAACATCCCGATCAAAGTCAAGTTGTGTTAAATCTGGTATTTCACCATAAGGAGCTTCAAAACGACGCACATCAGAAAGCTTTAATTGCTCGACAACATCTTTATTCCACCCAAACCCAAAACTTTCCCACGCTGCCATATCAATGCCACGCTCACCTAATAGAGACCATAGAGCAGCCTCAACAGCACCGGTATCTGATCCTGGCATAATTCCTATACGATGATCAGAAGGAACCTCAAGAATCTCACGGGTTAAATTAACAACTTCAGCAAGTTTTAATTCTGCTTCTCTAGATCTATGTGAACGCCCAACTAATGCATTTTTAAGAACATCAAGAGTCCAACCAGGCCGTTTGCTACAAGGGCCTGAAGAAAAATTAGTATTATTGGGACGATTACTTGGTTTTTGTAACATTATCATTATTTCTCCCCTTTTAGATGTTTTTCTTTCTTTATAAAGAAAAACAAATTATTATAAAGACTAATCAATAATCTTTTTAGAAAAAAGTCAAAAATGTTGTCTCTTATTTCGTATGCTTAAAATTTAGGTAAACTTTATAAAAAAATCTTTCTTAATCATTCTTCTCGATTGATTCTTTTAATTTTTTTTCGTATCACCACCACGATAAGACAGCATTCTAATAACAATACACTAAAGTGTCCAATATACCTATCAAATTTATTTTATGATAAAGATTCATTGATAACGCTCTAGAATAGAGAGATAAACTTATTAAAAAATCAATTATTTTTCTTTTGATGACTGGACAGAGAAAATTTTAATGTTATAACCGCAAACGCTTTATGTTTTTTGAAGCATGCCCAGATAGCTCAGTTGGTAGAGCAGCGGACTGAAAATCCGCGTGTCCGTGGTTCGAATCCGCGTCTGGGCACCATACTCTTCTTTGTTATATGTAACCTATTGTTTTTTTATTTACTTTTTAAGTAAGGGATACCTGAGTAAAGTTAAGGGAATAGGATTTTCTAACATTTCTCTATAAAGCACGCTTCGCATAATAACAATATATTGATTTATGATGATAATTCACTGTTTTGCATATTGAATGAGAGTCTCGAATAACGTAGGATTCTCTCATTTCAAATCTGTTTATCTTGAATCAATCAAAACCACTTGCTTGCACGTCACAAGCGGGGTTGATGTGTGGGTAAAAATTGTACAAGAAAGGAGTAAAAATGGCTCTTATGAACCGTCTTAAGAGCCAAGGACTGTCGGCAACATTGGGAGCTGGCAAATATAATAATGGTGCCGGCTTGTTACTTCATAAGCGTAAAGATGGTGGTGCTCAATGGCTGTATCGTTGTACCATTCATGGTCGGCGCCGTGAAATGGGCTTGGGTGCTTTAAGAGATGTTTCTTTAAAACAAGCCCGTGAATTGGCAACAGGATGGCGGGCTGTTTTACGTGAAGGGCGTGACCCTATT
>NZ_JBHIOU010000012.1:0-75891 GCF_042195705.1 Bartonella sp. AP72JLCBS
GGAATGCGAGTTTCCATGTTTTATCTCCTTGAATATGCTGGAGATACAATGCCTTTTTGCTAATTATGTTCCAAAAGGGATATAGAGCAGCTAAAAAGGAATAGGAAAAATCTAAAGTTAAGATCGAGATCATCATGGTGGGACATTTTCTTTTGAAAATTTTGTTTAAAGCGCGTTCATAGAGAGTTTTTGTTGATCATAAAAAAGGGGGTGAAAACGACAAGGTACGCCTATAGGGCTTTATGAGGTCATTATATGGATGCTTTTTTGTTTATATTCTTTCATAAATTTGAATTTTTATCTCATGATAACGTCTTGGTCGATAAACATATGATAAGCGTTACGAATGGGAATATATTTTATGTTTCATAAATAAAAGCACATTTTGTATAGAGAGCTCTTTCTTTGTGTTTTCGCTATTGTATTCTTTTGACAAATGCTTTTCTTTTTGATTGTATCAAAAAGTTTAAAAAGAGACCTTGTTAGGATATAAAATGTTTCGTTCAACTTTTTTTAAAAATCGTGAAATCTATGGACCTCTTTGTATTGGCTTTGATCCGAGCCATAAAGTTTTGCAATCGTGGAAACTAAGCTTTGATTATAAAGGTCTAAAAGATTTTTGTGATATTCTCTTAACAGCAGTTGTTGGTAAAGTAGGGATTATAAAGCCGCAAGTCGCATTTTTTGAATTATATGGTGTGGAAGGTCTTCAAGCTCTCAAAGAACTGATTGAAAATGCACACGAACAAGGCATATTGGTTCTGGCGGATGCAAAGAGGGGGGATATTGGCTCTACTGCTGAAGCCTATGGTAAAGCTTGGCTGGGTCTAAGCAGTGCGTTCAAAGCTGATGCCATGACAGTTAATCCTTTTTTGGGTTTTGATGCTCTTATTCCTCTGATAAAGGTTGCAGAAGAAACAGGAGCAGGGGTTTTTGTGGTTGTTCAGTCTTCTAATCCAGAGGGAAAACAAATACGAAATGCGCTTATTGGTGATCAGACACTCTCTCTTCATCTTGCACAGTGTATTTGTGATTATAATAGTCAGTCTTCGGTTCTCCATCATAATATTGGCCCCATAGGTGCGGTTATAGGAGCGACATTAGGATCTGAATCAAAAGACACAATCGAGCAGTTAAACAATAGTCTGTTTCTCGTTCCGGGTATTGGCGCCCAAGGTGGAACAATGACACAATTAGCAAATCAATTTCCACAAAGACTTTGGCAGAATGTTATTCCCTCTGTATCACGCTCTATTACAGATGCTGGACGAAATATTGTTGATTTAAAAAATGTTATCAATCATTTTGCAGAACAAGCGCAAAGCACACTGATGTCTTGAGGATTTTTGCATCTGTAATAAATCTGAAGAATTTTGAGAGGGAGGGCTTTTGAGGGGGATGTTTCCGATTTATCCAGAATCAACAGTTGCTTTGTGGTTTCTTTCAACTAGCACAGATGTCTTTTCATTGAATGTTAAGCGGGCATTTCATGTTGAGCGGGAGGCTATGTTCCTATTGAAAGTACAAATATTTTCAGTAGATTGCCTTAAGGGTAAAGGTTTGCATCTTTTAAAAGCAAAAGCTTATGCATATTGTTACCAGTTTCCAGTTGATAAAGTTATTGCAGCGTTTGTTTCTATAAGATAGACACACGTTATCGGTGAATATATATTGTTGTTAGAGAAAAACATGTCATCAAAACAAGAAAAAACCAAAGCCCGTTTACCCCGTGGGTTTGTTGATCGTACAAGTGCACAGTTGTATGCAACTGAAACAATGATTGCGCAAATTCGTGAAGTTTATGAACTTTACGGTTTTGAAGCGCTAGAAACTCCAATTTTTGAATATACAGATGTGCTGGGTAAGTTTTTACCGGATTCAGATCGTCCAAATGCGGGCGTTTTTTCGCTACAAGATGATGATGAGCAATGGATGTCTTTGCGCTATGATCTTACCGCGCCTCTTGCTCGTTATTTTGCCGAGAATTTTGAAATTTTGCCAAAGCCTTATCGCAGTTATCGTCTTGGCTTTGTTTTTCGCAATGAAAAACCAGGTCCAGGGCGGTTTCGGCAATTTATGCAGTTTGATGCGGATATTGTTGGAACACCAACGGTAGCAGCTGATGCCGAAATTTGTATGATGGCAGCTGATAGTTTGGAAAAACTAGGGTTTCAGCATCATGAATATGCCATTCGTCTGAACAACAGAAAAATTCTCGATTGCGTTTTAGAGAAAATTGGTTTGGGGGGAAATGAGCAGGTTGAAAAGCGCTTAACTGTCTTAAGAGCAATTGATAAACTGGATAAATTTGGTTCTGAAGGGGTGTGTCTGCTTTTGGGAAAAGGGCGTTTGGATGAAAGTGGTGACTTTACAAAAGGGGCGGAGCTTAAGGATAAAGAGATTGAGTGTATTCTTACCTTAACTGCTGCTGGAGCTGAAACAGCAGAAGAAACGCTTGAGGCTCTTAAAGAAGTGGTTGGTGATCATGTTCAAGGGCGTGAGGGAATTCGTGAGCTTGAGGAAATGCAAGCAATTTTTGCCGCAAATGGCTTTCAGAATCGTATCAAGATTGATCCATCGGTGGTGCGTGGACTGGATTATTATACAGGTCCTGTTTTTGAGGCTACGTTGCTTTTTGATGTTTTCAATGATGATGGGCAGAAAGTTGTTTTTGGCTCCGTTGGTGGTGGTGGGCGCTATGATGGATTGGTGGCACGCTTTCGTGGTGAAAACATTCCAGCAACAGGTTTTTCAATCGGGGTCTCGCGCTTGATCGCTGCTTTGCAAAATCTTGGAAAGTTGCCTATGAAGGAGACAACAGGGCCGGTTGTGGTGCTGATGATGGATAAAGAGCCAGAGGCGGTTGCTGGTTATCAAAAAATGGTGATGCAGTTGCGTGGTGCGGGAATTCGTGCTGAGCTCTATTTGGGGGCATCGGGGATAAAAGCGCAGATGAAATATGCAGATCGACGCCAAGCGCCTTGTGTGGTTATCCAAGGTTCACAAGAACGTGAGAGCGGAAAAATACAGATTAAAGATTTGATTGAAGGGGCGCGTTTGTCTCATGAAATTAAGGATAATCAAACATGGCGTGAAAGTCGACCAGCACAAGTGACGGTTGATGAAGATCAATTGGTCAAAACAGTACAGGATATTTTAGCCGCCCAAAAATGATAATGGTAAAAGTCTTTATCGAAGTGATTGTTCGAAATATTTTGGAAATTTGAAATTCAATTTTTAAAATTTGTGCTTTGCTCGTTTATACGTGTTGGTGCACGCGTTCAAAAGCGGGGTTTTGAAGTGCGTGCGGCATAAAAGAGAGATTTTTAAGAGATAAATAAGCACTATTTGCTATAAAACGTGCCCTTCTGAGGATGCGATGATAATGCGTTAAAATGAGCAAAAAAATTGTAACGAACAAAAACTCTGAGAAAATTAAAAGGTTTCACGCAACGCTTTCCCAAAAGTTTATAAAAATATTGACAAGTTCATATTGGCTTCATCTTTGAATTCTCATCTATGAGTATCAAATCCTTTGATGTTCTCTTCTTGGACATTACAAAATCTAGCCTTATTGCAAAAGGAGGGAGAACTAGAGCGTTTTATCCTAAAAGACTTTTTAAGCTTCAAAAAACAATGGAATGACTTAAATCGAACAATTTTTTACAGGAGCATGTTTGGATGAATTGTAAGCTGCCATAATGGTAACTTACTGATAATATGCATTTTTCATAAAGTCAATTCTTTAACGGAGAAATGAAAATGGTCCAATATGATTTTACTCTGCTCTATGAACGAAATCCCTTTATTCTTGAAAGACCTGAGAATATTGGAAAATCATTTAAACTTCCTCCTTCAAATTTCGGATTTGAAGATCTTCCGCAAATTACCTTTTCAGGCGCCTCGTCGTGTCGGCGTATGATTTTTGGGTTATCATTTAGTGGTATGAAAGCATTTTTTGTGATGTTGTGGCAGGTAGGGAAAATGTTAGATGAGGGGGATGATGTGGATTTATGGTTTGATCAGATAACATTGGATCATGATATTCTTGAAGAATTTTTGACTTGCGATCTTTCAATTCAAGAACCAGAATATCTTAATTTTGAAAGTTTTAAAGAAGGTATCAAAGAATTAGAAACAAATAAAATTGTAGCGAAGGGGACAAAAAAAGATTGTTATTTCATCAATCCAGATATTTTTGGTCTTCCTGAATGTGATGAAGATTTTGAGTTCGATGAAGAGGAAGAGATAGAAGCACACTTTACGGTAGAATACCCGAATAAACAACTCCTTTAATCGTTTTTCTCTTAGAGAAAAATAAAGGCTTAGAATAAATGGCTATGAGAACAGCAATGAGTCTGTTTAGGGTATGTGAATTGGAATGTTTGCGGGATCTGTTTTGATTTAATATTCTCCATGAATGGTTCTTTATGCAGAGCGGTTTTTATGCCATATTTTCTTCTTTTTATGAGACATAAGTTAATTTGAACTGTGCACCTCTTCAAACAAATGTTTGATCTGTATTTTCTTTCTTGGTACTTTTGTGAACTTTGCAGTAATGATGTTCATAGCTCTTGTATTTTGGCGCGTTTACGAGAGGTATTTTTACTCTTTTTAATCGTTTATTCATATGCCAATCCCACTTGCTAATGAGCAAGAAAATAGTTTTAAGGGATTCAATATAAGAAGGGATAAAATAAAACAATCTTATGATATTCGGCTCCTCTCATTCAATATGCAAAATTATAAATTATCTTTATAAATTAAAGTATTGTTCGATATAAAGTTTTTCTCAGTATGAGAAATTTAGCATTGATCTTGCATATTTCATCAATACGTTAGTCCTTGATGTTTCTGAGAGAGTTTTGCATGAATTTGCGCATTTGGCAATTGCATCCCCATTTTTTGATAGCGTGCAACAGCTTTTAACTCTTTGATTTTTTAGCCCCACAACGGGTCCAGATTTTTCATCAGCAATTTTTCAAACTTTTTCAAAGCAGTTAAAACATAAAATATTTATTGAAAAAATTATTGCTGTAATCTTTTCTCACAGAAGGCGTACAATCAACTTATCGTGTTTGTTTTCACGAATAGATGTTGTAAAAAGTCAACGACACAAATCTTCCTCCTCAGAAAATTTGTGTCGTAAAATTTTGTTTAAATAGACGATTGGGGGAATTAGCTTTTCAAGGCTTTTAAAACATGTTGTGGTGAAGAAACTTCATAAGGATCTGTTGCACAATTATCTGAAAAACCTGCTTCTTCGAACCATTGTTCAACCACACCATCATTAATAACAGCTGCATAGCGCCATGATCGCATGCCGAACCCAACATTGTCTTTTGCAACCAGCATACCCATTTTGCGTGTGAATTCACCAGAGCCATCGGGAATTAACTTCACGTTTTTGATATTTTGTGCTTTTCCCCAAGCATTCATGACAAAAGCATCATTGACGGAAAGGCAATAAATTTCATCAATACCCGCTTGTTTAAATTCATCATAGAGCTTTTCAAAATCAGGCAGCTGAAAGGTTGAGCAAGTAGGGGTAAAAGCTCCAGGAAGAGAAAAAAGAATAACACGCTTTCCTTTAAAGTAAGCATCGCTGTTAACTTCTTGCCACCGATAAGGATTGTCTCCAGCCACTGATTCATCGCGTACGCGTGTGTGGAATGTTACATTGGGAACTGTTTTTTTCATCATCATGATGCTCCTGTATTCTTTTACGAAAATTTTGTTTTAAAACAGCCTTTGTATTTAAAAACATATGGTAAAAAGCGTTTTAAATAAAAGGGCTTCTTTAAAAATTCTTACTTCTAACGAGTGTGCAAATATTTCACACTTCCGTCAAGTAGAATTAATGGTCGACTTTGGATACTCTTCACCTTAAAATTATAGGAAAGAATATAAAGGTATTGATATGACCATAAAGACAGTTTTAACCACGGCTTTTGAGGGGCAAAAACCGGGAACGTCTGGTTTGCGCAAAAAAGTGTCTGTTTTTCAACAACCCCATTATGTAGAAAACTTTATACAATCTCTTTTTGATAATATTGGACCTCTTGAAGGAAAAATGTTGATTCTGGGGGGGGATGGGCGCACTTTTAATCGTACTATCCTTCAGATTGTGTTGAAGATGGCAGCGGCGCATGGTGTCTCTTGTGTTAAAATGGGAAGGGGCGGTATTCTTTCTACACCTGCTGTTTCGCATCTTATTCGTAAAACTCATGCCCATGGTGGACTTATTCTTTCTGCAAGCCATAATCCTGGTGGTCCAGAAGGAGATTGTGGTATTAAATATAATATTTCCAATGGGGGACCCGCTCCTAATTCTTTATGTGATGCTATTTTTGCAACATCGCAACGTCTTTCTTTTTATAAAATTCTTGAAGCACCAGATATTGATTTAGATAGGCAAGGTACGATCTTTATGGGAGCCATGCGGATTGATATTATTAATCCTGTCGCTGATTATGTTGCTTTGATGCAGGAGCTTTTTGATTTTGACTGTATTGCCAAGGCTGTTGCTCGAGGTCTTACTTTACGGTTTGATGCCATGCATGCGGTAACAGGGCCTTATGCCCATGAAATTTTTGAAAAATGCTTAGGATTTTCTGAAGGGACGGTGGTTAATGGTATTCCTTTGCCAGATTTTGGAGGCGGTCATCCAGATCCCAATTTGGTTTATGCTAAGGATCTTTATGATTTATTGATGTCAGAGCAAGGACCAGATCTTGGCGCAGCCTCTGATGGTGATGGAGACCGTAACCTCATTATTGGTCGTCAACAATTTGTCTCGCCTTCGGATTCTTTGGCTATTATGGCTGAACATGCACACCTTATTAAAGGATATCGAAAAGGTGTTGTGGGGATAGCGCGTTCTATGCCAACGGGGCGTGCTGCTGATCTGGTTGCGGAAAAACACGGATTAAATTTTTTTGAAACGCCAACGGGATGGAAGTTTTTTGGAACCCTTTTGGATGCGGGGAAAGTAACCTTTTGTGGTGAAGAAAGCTTTGGAACGGGCTCTCATCACATCCGCGAAAAAGATGGTTTATGGGCTGTCCTATTTTGGTTAAATCTTTTAGCGGTAACAGAAAAAACTGTCGCACAGATTGTTCAACAGCATTGGTTCACCTATGGGCGTTTTTACACGTTACGGCATGATTATGAAGAAGTCGAAGCCGATAAAGCTTTGGAAATTATAGAGTATTTGCGTGCGCACTTACCACATGCAGGAACTGAAATTGCTGGATTTTTCGTCAAAAAAGCAGATGATTTTACATATCATGATCCCGTTGATCAGAGCGTTAGCACGCGGCAAGGTATACGTATTTTTTTCGAGAATGGAGCACGGTTGGTGGTTCGTTTGTCGGGAACAGGGACGCTAGGTGCTACTTTACGACTTTATTTTGAACAGTATGAAAGTGATCCGCGCAAACACAATTTTAATCCGCAAGACGTTCTTAAACCTTTGCAACAGGTGGCACTAAAACTGTTAAACATACAACAAGCATTGGGGCGAGATCGTCCTGATATTATCACCTAAGATCATTGGAATGTTTTTTTGTAAAGGTATGATGATTGATCACATGGATGTGATTTTAGGGGTGTGATTTTATGTGCATAAGGGAGATCTTCCATTTTCAAGCTCTCTTTGTTTTTTCCTCCCTTACATATCAATCGGATTCCTCAAACTGCCGGATTCTTAAAACTAAATGCTGTAGGAAATTATAATCGAGCATAATCGGATCATTTATGTCCAATGGGTTTGCTCAATGGCTTGATAGCAATTTTTGTTTAATAGGGGAATGTTTCTCATACAAAACAAAATACGATCATTGTTGCACATTTCATATGTTTGTTTTAAAGAATCTTCTCTCTCAAGACACTAAAAACGCATCTTATGCGTGTTGCTTTGAAAGGGATAACCGGCCATCCATCCATTGAGCAGCACCATTTTTACGCTTATGAGAGAGTAAGACGGCACCATTATTCACTTTGCCCGCTTTCAATGTTGGTTCTTATATTTGAGAGTATTTAGTATTTTGGATAATCGTTTTACACGGCTTTTCCTACTTGTAACATGCAAAAGGCTTTGGTTGTTTCAATGTAAAAGGGGTTGAGAGAATCTCAGCTTATTTATCGGCTCTCATTCAATATACAAAACCATTAACTATGATTATAAATCAGTCTATTATCTAATATTATGACTGTTATCTTTACTTAAATAAAAGGTTAAGTTGGGGACATCATTTTCTTGTTTCTCAATGCTGCAATAGTTTTTAGCTCTCTGAGAACGTTTTATTCAGAGATGTTCCTTTTCTAATTGTTTTGTTATCCATTCGTTAATTGCATTGGTGATGTATAAGAAAATGATTTTGATTAATTTATTAGAGAGAATGCAGTGAGTAAATTTTATGATATGCGAGGGGGTTATTTGAGTTGTATAATGATCAATCATTTTTATAAACTTGTGTATAGTATGTGATGATAGCATTCATGAACACAGTTGGCAGATGAGGATTGAAACAAAGGGAAACATTTTTCTAAAATAATGGACAATAAGCACTTCTTGCTTTATGACCAGTCATAATGAATGATTTTTCTTTTAAAAGGGGAATTTATGACCCAATATCCCAAATGTCCTCGTTGTGATTGTCTTTATACTTATGAAGATGGTGAAAATTTTGTGTGTCCTGAATGCGCGCATGAATGGCCACAAAAAAACGATGATACGGTTCTTGCCAATACTGTTTATGATGCCAATGGTCAGATTTTAACAAACGGAGATACCGTTATGGTGATAAAAGATCTGAAAGTAAAAGGCGCTTCATCTGTTTTAAAAGGGGGGACGAAGGTAAAGAATATTCGCTTGGTGGATGGGGATCATAATATCGATTGCAAAATTCCTGGGATCGGTCAGATGAGTTTAAAGTCGGAGTTTGTGAAAAAAGTTTAGGCATTTATCTTCTTGCAATTGTTTTTGCATTTCGTTGGTTTTCTATTTTTACATTCTTCTCTAATTGGGCATATTTTTCTCCAATGGGCTTCTTTTCTTGTTTCATAGATTACACCAATCAGATAGGAGCAATATGTTTTCCTTTATTGCAAAGCCATGTATCGCAGAGAAATAGCGACTCTTTCTTTTCTTTTAATATGGGGTTATGAGGGGACTGGATGTTGACTCATAAGCAACAATAAAAGTGTGCGCTTTATGAGAAAAACAACGCCGTAAAGTAGACAAACTTATTTCTGCTGAATTGAAAAAATATTCTCATTTTTTTATCAGATAATTTCTCAAACAACCATAATAGATCTGGCTTCAATGTATTTATTTTTTATGGGTAGTTACACCTTTTGCGTCATATTTATGGAAATGAGATTGAAAATGATAGACGAAATTCTTGATTTTAAGAATGGAAAAAGGACGCTATGATCTTGATAAGGTCTTATTGCCATGCATTTTCCAGCTCTTAGTACTGCAACAGTCTCTTATAAAAGTGTACATAAGAGCTATTAAAAATAGTTTTTGTTATTATCCAGTTTGTGCTGTGTAAGCGGACGATTTTGATTGATGCAATAAAAACAGAATTGAAATAAGAAAAATGTCAGAATTCTCATTCAAGTTGCAAAATGTGATCTTTGTCGAGTGGCTGAAACAACATATTGATTTATAATAATAAATTAGCGTTATTCATATTGAATTAGAACCCCGAATAACGTGGGATTCTCTCATTTCAAATCTGTTCCATGTTGAATCAATTAAAATCACTTGCTTGCACACCACACGCGGGGCTGGCGTGTGGGTAAAAATGAGGAAAGAAAGGATTAAAAATGACTCTTATGAATCGTCTTAATGAAAGAGCTGTCGCATCATTAGGGGCTGGCAGATATGATGATGGTACCGGCTTGCTACAAGAAGTATTTTGCGTGATTTGTCGTTGGAAGCACTGAGAAAGATAGAGCAAATGAGCACTCTATCGTACAATGTTTTCTTTTTTGGGTTTTCTTTTTTTGTAACGAGGTCGTGTTTTCCTCGTTAAAATTGCATGACAAGATTATGAGATAAAATAAATTTAAAGTGCACACCCATGCATTGTACTTCTGTGTACGGATTGGTTTGTTGAAATAACTTATGCTTCTTAAAGGGGGCTTTGAAATCTTTTTAAGGCATATGTGGAGGTGAAAGGTGAGTGAAGGTATCATTATTGGACAGATTTTTTTAATAGTACTCTATTTTTATGGCTGCATAGCTTACTTCTAAAATTTCAGGAATAAAATGACGTAAGATCTTTACATTCCATGTTTGAGCGCTGTTGAAGAGGGGCAATCGGTGTGGTTATTTTACCTATTGAGGTCAATATTTATTGTGGCATGGCTTCAACGCCTAAAACTTCAGGGATAAAATGGCGTAAAAGATTTTCAATACCATGTTTGAGGGTTGCCGTTGAAGAGGGACATCCAGCGCAGGAGCCGCGCATATTGAGATAAACAATACCATTTTCAAATCCACGAAAAGTAATGTCTCCACCATCGTTGGCAACTGCGGGGCGGATACGTGTTTCAAGGAGCTCTTTAATGGTTAAGACAATATCAGCATCTTTTTCGTCATAAAATTCTTCGTTAAGGGCATGGGTTTGTGCTTGTGTTGTGGCGTTGGTGGTGATCACTGGCTCATTGGATAGAAAATGTTCCATAATTGTGCCTAAAATGACGGGCTTAAGATGTTGCCATTCCCCTTCTTTTTTGCTTACGGTGATAAAATCATAACCTAAAAAGACACCATTGATATTGGGAATATTAAACAGTTTAGCCGCTAAAGGTGAGTTTTTAGCTGCTTCTTCACGGTCACGAAATTCTAATACGCCCTCAGAAAGAACCACGCGTCCTGGCAAGAATTTAAGTGTTGCAGGGTTTGGGGTGGTTTCAGTTTGAATAAACATAGATTCTCCTTTTATAATGAAGGATTGGGAAGATCTTACATTGTAGAATATTATATTTTTTAGGCAATAGATCTAATATCTTCATCGGCAAGATTGCTAGGAATAACAATGACAGGGATTGAAAAAGCTGTTCCTTTATTCCCGATTAATTGAACAAGGGGTCCTGGTCCTTCTGTATGTCCACTGGCTGCTAAAACAATCAGTGCAATCCTTTTATCTTCGTCGATCAGTTTAGAAATCTCATCAATTTTTTTTCCTTCACGCACTACTATTTCTGTTTCAAGCGCATGGGTGGTGCGGACTTCACTGGCAATGTCTCCTAATATTTTATGAGCACTTTGCTTTGATTCTGTACGCATAACGTTGTTTACACCCAGAAAATGTTGAAATTCTACACTATCAACGACACAAAGTAATACCAATGTTCTACTGGTATTTTGGGCATGCTGTGCGGCAAACGCAACGGCACGCCGACACTCTGGTGTTTCATCGATAATAACTAAGTTTTTTTTCTTTGGTTCTTTTTTCGGATTTTGGGGTTTGGAAATCATGCACTTTCTCTATTTTGTACAAACGATTTTTTTGCTCTCTACAGTTTTTAGTTTTATTATTTTTATGTATCTTGCAAAAATCCAATAATTTCACGAATTTTTTTCATATTTTCTTCTGCGAGCATACTAGCACGTTTAGCGCCATCATGCAAAACAGAGTCGATATAACCGCTTTCTTGATGAAGGCGACGTAATTCTTCTGTTATAGGGGCAAGCTTATGGACAACAAGGTCGGCTAGAGCTGTTTTAAAATGCGAAAATTGTTGACCAGAAAATTCTAAAAGAATCTTTTCTTTGCTAACTTTGGCAAAGGCGGCATAAATACCAAGCAGGTTATCTACTTCTGGTCGTTCTTTTAAAGCGGCAAGGGTATCGGGAAGTGGAGCCGAATCCGTTTTGGCTTTGCGTATTTTTTTTGCGATAAGATCAGCGTCATCGGTCAAATTAATGCGTGAAAAATCTGAAGGATCTGATTTTGACATTTTTTTCGTCCCATCGCGCAAAGACATAACGCGTGTGGCTGTTGTTCCAATCAGTGCTTCTGGAAGAGGAAAAAAGCCTTGTCTTTTTTCTTCATCTGTTTGCATAGAGATGCCAAAATTTAATTCGGCAATACGCTGTGCATAGTCGTTGTTAAATTTTTGTGCAATATCGCGTGTGAGTTCAACATGCTGTTTTTGATCTTCGCCTACTGGAACATGCGTTGCACGATAGACTAAAATATCAGCAGCCATCAAAGTGGGATAGGCAAAAAGCCCGATGGATGCTTTTTCGCGATCTTTTCCCGCTTTATCTTTAAATTGTGTCATGCGTTGAAGCCAGCCGATACGGGCAACACAATTAAAAATCCAGGCGAGTTCAGCATGTTGAAAAACACGTGATTGGTTAAAAATAATGTGTTTTTGAGGATCAATACCGGCGGCTAAAAAAGCTGCTGTCACTGTTCTGGTGGATTCGCGTAAAGTAAGGGGATCTGGGTTGACTGTGAGCGCATGCATATCCACAACACAATAGAGGCAGTGATGAGAGTTTTGCAGTTCAACCCAACGCTGAATGGCTCCAAGATAATTGCCAAGATGTAAATGACCACTCGGTTGTACGCCGGAAAAGACAAGTGGTGTGAAGGTATCCATAGGAGTGCTCTTTCTTCAATTAAGGTTATTCATTTTATTGTTTTTGACAAAGTATAGATATTATGAGCGTTTTTTCAAATTTTTAAGCGTGTGAAAAAAGGAACGGGTGTTGAATAAAAAATAGGCACTAAAATAGATCAAAAATATGCCAATCATGATCCCAGCTAAGGTGATCGCGCGCAAGAAAAATGATGCTTGTGAGGATAAAGGAAAAGACAAAAAACCAAACACATTCAATCCGTAATAGAGGGCTAGTGCACTCAAAAGAGTTGCCATCATGAGACATAATATTCGCTTTATCAGTTGGAAGTCGTATTTCCAATAACCGCGTTTGATAAGGACACTCCACAGCAAAAGGGTGTTGGCCCATCCAGAGGTAATTTCAGCAATAACAATGCCTCGTGCAGATAGAATAGGAAATAATGTTAAGGCGAGACTGATATTGATGAAAACGCAAATACCTGTAAAAATCATCGGTGTTTTGGTATCTTCATGGGCAAAAAAATTAGGAATAAAGACCTTAATAAGAACAAAAGCTGGAAGTCCTAATCCATAAAGTTCTAGTAATTGTGCAACATGGTGTGTTGATTGACTGGTAAATTGTCCTCGTTCAAAGAGCAAACTGACAATGGGAGTGGAGAGCAGCAAAAAAGCAATGGATGCTGGAAGTGTTAACAACAATGTTAATTCAATAGAGCGATTTTGTAAATGGTGGGTTTCTTTATGCTTTTTGCTCCGCAAAGCGCGTGTTAACTCTGGTAAAAGAACGGTTGCAACGGCAATGGCAATTACGCCTAAAGGCAATTGATAAAGACGATCAGCATACATCAAAGAAGAGACAGCACCCGATTGACTAGAAGCAATGTTGGTATTAATAAGCAAATTAATTTGCGTGATGCCACCTGTGATGGCTGCGGGGAATGCTAAAGTTAATAGCTTACGAACATTAGGACTTAAATGGGGCTGGCGGAAGGAAATTTTCATTCCACTTTGACGCAAAGCAAGGGCAATTAAGGTGAGTTGAAGAAGCCCTGCTGCCAATACACCCCAAGAGAGATTTAAGCCGATATGCCAAGCGTCAAGTTTATAGATCCAAGCATAGGCAAGCACACCAATCAGAATAATGTTTAAAAAGAGTGGGGCAATGGCGGCAATAAAATAGCGTCGCAGCGCATTAAGCATACCCCCCATCATGGCAGCAAGCGACATGCAGGTTAAATAGGGAAACATGATTGCAGTAAAGTGAATTGTAGCGTTAAATTTTGTTGCATCTTCGGTAAAACCTGGGGCAATAATGGTTCGTACCAAAAAAGGCATACTCAGTTCCATCGCAATCGTTAACAGTAAGAGCAGCGAAAAGAGAACACCAAAGACTTCTTCTGCAAATTTGCATGCCGTTTCGTGACCTTCTTCAGTGATTTTTTTTGCAAAAAGAGGAATGAAAGCAGCGTTAAAGGCACCTTCAGCAAAAAAACGACGAAATGTGTTGGGAAAACGAAAAGCAGCGTTAAAGGCATCAGAAACAGGACCTGTCCCTAGGGCTGCTGCCATAAGCATTTCGCGTACGAAGCCAAAAATACGGCTCATGAGGGTTCCGGAAGCAACTGTTGCAATTTTTTTAATCAATGTCATAAAGATATATCAGCTTTGTTGTAAAAGAGAAGCGATGACAGGAGAAATAAAGCGTTTTAAATCGTAAAAATCTGATCTCTATCCTAATCAAGGATACTTTTTGAAAGCGTTTTACGACGGTGTTTATCTTTCTGTCAACAATGGTGCTTGAAGACTTTTTTATGCTCCTTGTTTACCGTTGTATTAAAATTTTTATTGTTGCCATAAAATAATTAAAATTTCTTTTTCAAACTGAAATATGCGAGTGATATCATAACAGTTTGAAGGGATATATAATGATAATTTCTCTCTATGGGTGATGTCGTGAATAGTGCAACCCAATACCGTTCTGTTTTATGTGAGGGGTGTGACCCTATTAAAGAACGCAAATAAAATAAAAGCGTGGAGCAATACGCAATTTCCATTATTTATTCATTATTAAAAAAAACAGCGCTTTAGATGTTTTAAAAAGTCGTAAGGCTGAGCTAAAAGGTGATGGTAAAGCTGGTGATTGGTTTTTACTTTTACGACTTTATGTTCTCCCAAAATTTGTCTGCCCTCCCGTTTTAGAGATTACATAAACAAGAGGATAGGAAGATATGATCTTTCAACAGCATTTTGTCTGTTTTTAGCACAACAGGTAATGAAAGTGATTCATTATCATTTTCAAAAATGATTGATCCTTTTATTTTTCCTGTTCAGATTTCTATTCTCGTTGAGGTGCGATTGATTTGCCGATGAAGGCAGGGGGGTAAAGGCTATCATTTTTACCAGAGGGGGAGAAAAAGTTAAAGTTTATGAACCTTTTAGATATTCATTGTCATTGCTTTTGCGTGCGCCGTTTTGTGAGGTTGAATATTTTCTTGTCTTTTGGGACTCTGATTGACGTTTTGTGTCATTTTTTGCACTTTAATTGCTTCTTTATCAAGGGTGTTGGAACATTTTTTTTCATTGTTTTTCTTTATAGATTGATGCTGGATAGATTGATACTGGTTTGGTGCGAAGCGCTCATCGAATTTATGGTTATAAAAATACATGGGTTGTATATGCGGTTCTATCTCTTTTATCTGCTTGACTATTTCCATAATCTCTTTTGCTTTGATGGTTGATGTGCCAAGACTCTTCGCAAGTCTTTCAGGATTATTTTCTTTTATAACTTCATGCTCGTTTGAAGATAAGCGCTCATTGATTTTTTTGATATAAGTCCTTATCTCCCCCCTTAATTCAGGAGAGTTTGATAACATTTCTTGCTGTTGTGCTTTTGACAAGGAAAGGAGATTTTTCATCCAAGCCTTAGGCATTTCTACCGACTGTTCACACCGCCTTTGTTTTACATGATGGGTATGGAGAATGTCTCTTTCTGTTTGTTTAGAAATATTGATATAACGATCAATGGCTCTACAGAGGGGCAAAATATTTTCTTCAGCATGGGCGCGCGCGTTGTTTTTTATGCCAAATACATTGCTACCAGAAAGCTTAGAAATCGATTGGGGAGAGGTGGTAATTTGATAGGTGAGTTGTTCTCCTTCAGTATGATTTTCATGGATCATCTCAATTTTTTCCCGCAAAATATGACGATTGCCATAAATGATTTGGCACAAAGTTTCTATTTCTTTTCTTCTTGCTTGAATGGATGCGTTGTTTTTTATCCTTGTGGCAATTTCATTGTTGGTAAGGGGGGCTATTGTTTGTGCGGGGATAAGCACTTCTTGCTGGTTTTGAATTTTTGGTGCTGTAAAGGAGAGGGCGTCACCGATTTTTAATGTCTGTATTTGCTCTGGGGTGAGATCTTTTTTATTTCCCAAGATGAAAATTCCGTTAGCATCAAGCATAAAGCCATTGGGTCCACTGCCTCTGTAAAAGCCTTTATAGGTATGACCTTCTTTTGCTGTTATAATAAGATGATGATGAATACTCTCAAGCCCGATATGTTTCATACTGTCCATGAATTCTTTTAAAATAAGTATTTTTTCTGGATTTGAGATATCTTCAAGCAGATGTTTCATTTCTTCTTTATCGTTATGTTTTAGCGATGCAATGCTGGCAAGATTCATACGTTTTTCTGTTACAAGAGAAAAGTCGAGTGTGTGGCCAGCAACTTGCCCAAGTTTTTCAAAAAACATTCGTTGCGTGCGTCCATTGCCTTCTCTGAAAGGATGTGTATAGTTGAGCTGTATCAACATTTCAGTGACATGTTCAACAAATGTTTCGCGGGTTAAGCCTTTTAAACTATTCGTTTCAGCAAGTATTTTATCTAAATTTTCTAGTCTCTCTTGTATCTGTTTTGCTGAGGCAAAAGAAATACCAGCTTTTTTCATCATTGGCATATAAGCAACGGTACCATCTTCAAATGTAAATGGTTTTTCGCGTGTTTGTCCGGCCCATTCAAAAGTATTTTTAAATAGGGTGTGATGAATATATTGGAGATATGTGGAAGTTAGTTTTTGCGGTGGCGCTTCTTGGCGTAGATGAATGATTGCTTTTGTTGTATCATGGGCACATTGCACTTTTAATTTTTTATAGTCTTTTATACCATATTTATTTTTTAAGGTGATACTATTAGGGCAAAAGAAATTACGGTACATTGTCTTATTTTCTTCGGTTTCAGGCGGTGATGATAATTTCTCCTGTAAGGTGAGAGGGACGGTGTTCGTTTTTCTTGTACCAGTATCCCAGTATGCCATAGCTTTTTTGGGGGGCTGTTTTTCTATTTCTTGATGATCAGAGCGTGTTTCCTTTGTCATTTTGACAGATATTGGATCATTTGTCGCTGTATTACTGCTCTGTAAAATGTTTTTTTGAAAATCTTTTTGCATTTGCCTCATAGCGGAAGCAGATTGAGCAATTGGTTGTGCCATTTGTTCTTTTTCTTGTTCTTGCAAACTTTTGGGCATAGCTTCAACGCTGTCATGTAAAGTATGAGGGGCAATCCATGGTGAAAAATAGGATTTTCCCTTTTTCTTTGTTTGAATGGATGCGTTGTCTTTGCTCTTTTCAGTTATTTCATCGTTTTTAAGAGTGGCTCTTTTTTCTTCTTTTTCTTCTGGAAGCAATGTTTTTTGCTGGGTTTTTTCTGGGTTTTGAATTTTTGGTGCTGTAAAGGAGAGGGCGTCACCGATTTTTAATGTCTGTATTTGCTCTGGGGTGAGATCTTTTTTATTTCCCAAGATGAAAATCCCGTTGGCATCAAGCATGAAGCCATTGGGTCCACTGCCTCTATAGGTACCATGATAGGTTTCTCCTTCTTTTGCAACGACAGCGAGATAATAATTTTTTTCATCCAATCCAAGCTCTCTCATAGAGTTGGTGAATTCTCGTAAGAGGAGCAATTTTTCTGGATTTGAGATATCTTCAAGCAGATGCTTCATAGGCTCTGGGTTGCCATGTTCCATGGCAGCGGCGCGGACAAAGTCTTTACGTTTTTTGCTCACAAGAGAAAAGTCTAGCTCATGTCCTGCTGCTTGAGAGAGTTTTTCAACAAACAGTCTCTTTGTGCGCCTATTACCCTCTCTGAAAGGATGCAAGTGGTGCAAATCTATCATTATACTAGCTGCTTGTTCAACGAATTCTTCGCGCGTTAAGCCTTGTAAATTATTCTTTTCAGCAAGCGTTTTATCTAACTTTTCTAGTCCCTCTTGTATTTTTCTGCCAATCGCAAAAGGTTTTGTAAATTCTTTTCTTTTCAAAATGGGCATAGAAGCAACAGAGCCATCTTCAAATGTAAAAGGCTCTTGGCGTGTTTGTCCGGCCCATTCAAATGTACGGGAAAAGAGGCGTTGATGAAGGTATTTTAGATAAGAGGCATTAAACTGCTCTGGTAGAGGTTCTTGGTGCAGTTTTATCATTTCTTTTTTTACATCATTAGAACAGCATTCTTTTAATATTTCTTTATCTTTGATGCGGTATTTATTTTTAAGCACTTTGCTATTGGGGTAGAAAAAATTTTGCGCTTCTTCATTGATTTGCTTTGAAATGGCTGCATTAATTACAGAGTGTTGTTCTTGCAATTCTTCCTGTGTAAAGGAGGCACAATGTTCTGTGTTTTCTTTCATGCATATTTCCTTTCAAATGGTAACATTATTTTTTGAAATCTTCTTTGTTTACATTTTTTGCCTTATGTTATTTTCATAGCGTTTTCTTCAAAGAAGAATGCCTATTTGAATGATTGAAAAAATTGACCTTATTCGCATGGAACAAAGTTAAAGTTTATAATTTTGAAGTATTATCGTGAAATTTTATCAATGAATTCTGTAAAATAATGGGGTGTCTTATTCAAAGTTTTCTGTATTTCACACACCGTCTTTGGTGCAATCTTGGCAAGATAATTGCACCAAAGTTTTGGATAAAAAGCCAACAATTAGGAGATTTATCACGACAAAGCCATTGCTTTTGATGTTTCGGCTCTGCGCGGTCGAACATGCGGCTGGTCTTCTTGTCTAGAAGTTGCTGTAACCTCTTTATGCCGCTTTGCTGTTGAGCGTTCAGGCAGCTTTGGAGGCTGCGATAAGCTTTGCTGCTTTTGTAATTTTTTATCGAGATCGGTAGGCGGTTGATGACGTTTTTGTTGTTCTGCCTGATGGTTTTGCACAATGGTTTCTTTTAACTGTTTTACAGTTTCAGCATACTCCTTAATGACGGTACAAAGAGTAGGAAGATGTTCTTCAGCGGCTTTGCGTGCTCCATTTTTTATGCCAAGGACTTGCTTACCAGCAAGTGGAGCAACAGATGCAGAATCCTTTTCAATTTGAAATACAAGCTCTTCTCCCATCTCTGGAATTTTGTGCATATCTTCTATTCTATATTGCAAAATAAATGGATCCTTATAAACAATTTGGCACCAATATTGGATCTCTCTTTGACCATATTGAACCGATGGATCTTTTTGAACTCTGCGGGCAATTTCCTCATTTGAGAGAGGCTTTATTTTCTTTTCTGAATTGAGCGGATTTTGTAAATGTTGATTTGTTAGCTCTTCCTCTTGTGTTTGTCGCTGATGTTGTTGTTCCGTGTGAGAACCTTGTAAAATATTTTCACTTTTTGTATATTTTGAAGTATACACATAACCGTTAATGGCAGCACATAGGGTGGGAAGAGTTTCTTCAGCTTTTCTGCGCGCATGGTTTTTTATGCCAAGAACTTTTCTACCAGCAAGCTTAGAAATAGACTTAGGCCGTTCTGTAACATCCCATAAGAGCTGTTCTCCCATATCGGGGTTTTCTTTGATTGCTTCTATTCTTTCATTTAAAATAAGTCGGTCGCCATAAACCTTTTCGCTCAAAAATCGTATTTCTTCTTGATATGCTACGAGCAATAGCTCTCTTTCCATTGTATTAATAGATGGTTTTTGTTCGTGAGACGGTTTTGGTTGTTCAATTGCTGTGTGTGTAGAGGAAGTTTTTGGGACGACAGTATCGCTTTGTTTTCTGTTTTCCATACGGTGCGGTTTTCTTGAAGGCGGGACGGCATATGTTCCACTGTCTTGTGATGATGAACTGCTTTGCTGCCTGACTTTCATATGTGATGATGTTTTGGGTCTAACACTTGGTTCGTGTGTTTCAGGATTTTGAATTTTTGTGCCGTTTTGTGCTCTTTCTCTCATGCGTGGGGGAAGGGGCGGAGCCACTTTTGTCTGTAGAGAAGGGGATTCTTGAGCAGTTGGTTTGTTTTGTTCTCTATCTTTTGCACGCGGTGGTCTTTGTGGGGCCATTTTTATGCGCGTGGAGGGGCTTTCTTGGGTTTCATGCTTTTGGATTTTTGCGTCGGCTTGTGTTTTTTCTCTCATACGTGGGGGCGGGGGCGGAGCCATTTTTTTTTGCGGGGAAGGGGACTCTTGAACTGTTGGTCTATGTTGTTGCCTCTCTTTTGCACGCGGAGGTTTTTGTGGAGCTGCTTTTGTGTGCGTGGAGGAGCTTTCTTGGTTTTTTGAGTTGGAGATTGTTGTGCCGGTTTGTGTTTTTTCTCTCATGCGTGGAGGAAGGGGCGGAGCCACTTTTGTCTGTAGGGAGGGGGACTCTTGAACTGTTGGTTTATGTTGTTGCCTCTCTTTTGCACGCGGGGGTCTTTGTGGGGCTGCTTTTTTTTGTGGGGGAGGCGTCTCTTGGTTTTTGGCGTTAGGAGGCATTGTGCTGGTTTGCATTGGGCTTTTCATACGTGGGGGAGGTGGTGGAGCAACTTTTGGGTGGGGGGATAAATTTTCTGGGCGTTTTTCTACAGTTGCTTTTGGCAAACTTTGAGAAACTTGGGAAGGAGGGGTTCTGGTGGGGGATTGTTCAGCCGGTTGTTGAAATTTTTCCATCATTTCGGTGATAAAAGGGGAGGGATTTCTTTTTTTCATGCATGTTCCTTTCAAACTCTTCCAATATTGTTTTTAAATACTATTTAAAAATGTACGTTGGTTTTTATTCTGTTTTATGCTTTTTCATTTGCTTTTATGAGAGAGGATATGAAACTGAATGGTTTTGCATGATTTGACTCTCTTGGCTCAGATCATAATCATTCTCTAAAGATTGTTTTCTCCAGTGTTTGGGTTAAGGGACGGAAAAATAAATTGTGTTTCAATTTTCTCTCTTTCTTGGCGCAAACACCTCTTTCCTGTGTTGCGCCAAGACGTTAGATTCAACGTGAAAACTTATGTCTGTTTAGCTGGCAAAAGCCATCGCTTTTGGGGCGGCAGTTTTGCGAGGACGAATATCTGTTTCTCTTTGTTGCGTAGAGGGTGTTGCTCCTTCATGCGTTACTGTTGAAAGCTCAACGCGTTGAGCAGACTGTGAGACGCTTTGTTGTTGATGCAAGATTTTCGCTCTCTCAGAAGATGCTTCATTGTGTCCTTGTTTTGTCTGCTGAGTTTTTGAAAGGCTCTCTCTTACTTGTGTTACAGCTGTTGCATAATTGTCAGCGGCGTCAATGAGGTGAGAAAGACCCGCTTCAGCATGTCTGCGTGCTTTATTTTTAAAGCCACAAAAGTTACGACCAATGTATTTGTTAAAAGACTGAGGATTTCCGGCAAGTTGCTGTGCCAGCTGTTCTATTGTTTCAGGGTTTTGGAAAAGCTCTTCTGTTTGTGATTGCAAAATGTTTGCGTTCCCAAAAACAACAGTGCACCAATATTTGATTTGGGCATGGTGTCTTCTGACTTTTGAATGTTGGTGAATTTTGGTAGAAATTTCTGTCTCTGAAAGCGTTTCTTTTTCGCGATGATCTGGTTTTTGCAGAAGTTTAGCGACGGCTTCCTTCCCCATTAAGCGTTCATAGTTTTTGAGTTCTTGCTCTGGAGATTGTAAGAGGCTCTCTCTTGCCTGTTTTACGGCTTCTGTATAACAATCAACGGTGACACTGAGAGCGGAATAACTCTCTTCCGCTTGTCTACGTGCTCGACTTTTGAAGCCCAGCGCGCTGGTACCGGAAAGTTTAGCGATACTTTCAGGATGGGCTGCCATGCGCCATGAGAGCTCCTCTCCTGCAGCGGGATCTCTTTGAATTTCCTGCATTTTTTCTTGCAAAATGTTTGGGTTACCATAGGCACTTGCGGATAAATGTTGGATTTCTTCTTGATAGGTTCGAACCAATGAATGGTGTGGAAGCAATATAATGATCTCTTCCTCTGAGAGAACTCTTGTTGCCCTTTGTAATGCTGCTTGTGAAGGAATTGTTGCGTGTGTCGTTTCAGCTTCTTGCGGTCTTTTGGTAGAGCCGCCTCTTGTTAACGAAGCTGTTCGATTTGTTGATGCATATACAGTTTCTTCGCTTAAAAGAGATTGTCTTTCCTCATCTTCTTCCGGTATGGATGACAGTCTTTTGCTTTTTGAAGGCGTTTCTTTAGGAAGGGGGGCTGCAGCGCCTGAGACCTCTGCCGCCGCTTGTTCATAGAGCTTTATAAGTTCTTGTATTGAAGAGGATGGAAAAGGATGAGGGTGTTTTTTTTTCATGCATGTTTCCTTTCAAAAATTGTTTTAGAAAACCTCTTTGGTGCATTCTTGCCTTTTATGCTTGGATCGCTTTGAGACAAAAGAAATATCGAGCTGAATGAGCTTCCAAAGATCTGCGCTATTTGCAATCAGCTTAATGGACATTTGTGTCTTTTATACAGTTTTTTTGTGAAATATTATCAATAAGTTATCAATAGTTATCGTGAATTACAGGCGTCATTTTTAGGACTATTTTTTGTAACATTATAAAACAATTCTTGGCGCAATCGCGATGAAACGATTTGCGCCAAGAAACTCACTGAAAAAAAGATTACATGAAAAACAAAAACCTATCTGTTTTTATGTTTATGCCCCTTACATGGCATAAGCCATTCCTCTTTCTCCTTGTCTTTGAGGGCTGTGCTCTGGACTATTTTGTTCTTGTCCTCTTGCGTGATGATGACGATGATGATGGTGTCTCTCAACTTGCTGAGAATTTTCTTGACGACGTCTTTGTTCTGCCATAGGGGTTTGCGATAGTCTTGTTGTTGCGTCTTGTACAGCTTTTGTATAACCATCAATGGCATCAATGAGCGGTTTAAAACCGTCTTCAGCTGCTTTGCGTGCTTGACTTTTTATGCCAAGTGCGGAATGGCCAGCGAGCTTATGCATAGATTCAGGATTTTCAGCAAGTCGATCTGAAAGCTCTTTTCCTTTACTGGGATCTGTAAGTATTCCTTGCAAGTGTTCTTGGAAAAGCTTGTCATTGCCATAAACAATCTTACCCCAATGCATGATCTCTTCTGCATGTGCTTGGACGTGTGGATTTTTTAAAAGCATGACACTTATTTGCTCCGTTGTGAGGGAAGATGAAGATCTTCCTCTTTGGTGCGGAGCAACCGTTGTATAGTCGGTTTCAGGATCTTCTGTCCTTTGATGTTTACCTCTTGAAGAAGGGGTAACGCTGCTAACTGATGCGTATAGAACATCAGTTTCGTGTCTTGGAGAAGCAACCGTTGTATAGTCGGTTTCAGGATCTTCACTCCTTTGAGCATGATGTCTGTCTCTTGAAAGAGGGGAAGAGGTGCTAACTGATGCGTATAGAACTTCCTCTTCTGGGGTTGGACCGCGCTGGTTTCCTCTGGTTGGTTTATTAACTTTTGCATAGAGGGCTTCTGGATTTGCAGAAGGGCTTGGATGATGTTTTTTCATACATGTTTCCTTTCAATATTTTTAGAAAACCTCTTTGGTGCATTCCCCACTTTTAGTTTTGATAACTTTTATATAAGGAAGATATCCAACCGAATGACCTCCAAAGATTTTGCGCTATTCATATTGATATGTAATGAACATTTATGTCTTTTATACAGTTTTTTTATGAAATATTATCAATAAGTTATAATAAATTACAGAATCCATTTTTAGGACTATTTTTTGTAATATTTTAAAACAATTCTTGGTGCAATCACGATAAAATGATTTGCACCAAGAAACTCACTGAAAAAAAATTACATGAAAAACAAAAACCTATCTGTTTTTATGTTTATGTCCACTTACATGGCAAAAGCCATTCCTTTTTCTCCATGTCTTTGTCGTTGTGGGCTGTACTCTGGACTATTTTGTTCTTGTCCTCTTGCGTGATGATGATGGTGGTGGTGGTGTCTGTGTTCTGCTTCTCTTTCTGGATTTTCTTGTTTTTGACCTCTTTCTCTTTCCTGTTCACGTGTAAACTGTTTATGGAGCTTTTGTGCCGTATGTATATGCCTCTCAAGAGCTGAGCAAAGGTGGGTAAACTCATCTTCAGCTTCTCTGCGGCTTGGAGATTTTACACCAAGTATTTTGTGACCTGCAAGCTTACCAGCGCTTTGAGGATTTTCTGCAAGGTCCCATAAGATTTGTTCTGCATTTTGAGGATCGTCAAGGATCTTCGCAAGTGGTCCATTCAAAGCATGTTCTTTTCCATAAACAACTTTGCATCGCTCTTGGATTTCTCTTACACCATATTGAAAGTCTACGTTTTGTAAAAGCTTTGTCGTAACCACATCTTTTGGGGTTCTGGGAGGGGAGATTTTTCTTCCTCCAACGCCTTGATAGATGGGATTTTCTAGTTGTTGGGATTCTTGCCCACCTTCAGCTCCCATGCCAACCGTTGTATAGACAGATTCGAGAGGTCTTTGGGGAGAGTGCTCACCACGTTCACTAAAGTCAAGCTCTGCATAGAGATGTTCTGGTTCTTGGGGATGTCGTCCACCCTGTGCACCTCCACCAACTGTGTCGTAGGGTGTTTGCCAACCTTGCGCCGCCAGATCCGTTATTGAATAGGGGTTTACGAGTCTGTCGGTGCGTCGCCCATCACTCGGTCTTCCACCAAGTCTGTCATAGGGATTTCCTAGTGGCTTTTGGGGAGCAAAGACCGTTTCTGCTGGTTGTTGAAGTGTATAGTGTTGTGGGTTGCGTTGTTCTTTGGGTGGTTTGTTAACCTTTGCGTAGAGGTCTCCTACATTAGAAGCTCCTAGATTTTGTTGTTCAAGTGGCTTTTGGGGAGCATAGATCGTTTCTGCTGGTTGTTGAAGTGTATAGTGTTGTGGGTTGCGTTGTTCTTTGGGTGGTTTATTAACCTTTGCGTAGAGGTCTCCTACATTAGAAGCTCCTAGATTTTGTTGTTCAAGTGGCTTTTGGGGAGCATAGATCGTTTTTGGTGGTTGTTGAAGTGTATATTGTTGTGGGTGACTTTTTTTCATGGCTGTTTCCTTTCAATATTTTTAGAAAACCTCTTTGGCGCATTCCCCACTTTTTTGATATTTTTTAGGACAAAAGAAGAATATCAAACTGAATGGTCTCCAAAGACTTCGCGCTATTCATATTGATATGTAATGGACATTTATGTCTTTTATACAGTTTTTTTATGAAATATTATCAATAAGTTATAGGAGATTACAGGATTCATTTTTAGGACTATCTTTTGTAACATTTTAAAACAATTGGTGGGCGTAATGGAGATAAAATGATTGGTATAAAGAGTTCTGTTGGAAGGCAAAAGTTCACGCGTTTTTAGCCGGTAAGAGCCAGCGATGAGGAACGACTAACTTTCAAGCTGCGAGCTTGGCATTGTGCTTCTTGGGTGTTCTTTACAGTATTCGCAATTTCTTTTGCTTTGCTTTCCGATGTCCCAAGGAGGCAAGCTAGTCTGGTATAATCTTTTTCTTGTATGGCTTTACGATCTTCTGAGGATAGACGATTGTGTAGTTGTCGTGAAAAGGTATGGAGTTCTTGTCGCAGTGAACGAGAATGGAATAAAGCTTCCCTTTGTTGTTCTTCTGGTAAGGCAAAAAGGTTTTGTAAATTTTTTCCAGGTTTTTCGACAGTGTGGTTCAGGCGATTTTGTTCTCTTTGGTGTTGCTCTAGAATTGCATCTTTTGTTTGTTGTGTTATTGCGCCATAATTTTTAAGGGCTTGGCTGAGTTGTGGAACAGCCTGTTCGGCTTGTCTGCGATTTGAACTTTTCATGCCAAGTATTTTACTCCCAGCAAATTTAGAAATTGATTGAGGGTTTTGTAAAGTTTCATCGGCAAACTGATTTCCTAAGTTTGGAGCTGCCGTTATGATATCTAATGTTGTCTTTAAGGTGTGGGTTTTACCATAAACAGTCTTTGATAAATTTTCGATTTCTTTTCGGCTCCCTTCAACATAAGCGTCATTTGAAATCCTTTCAAATAACTCTTCATGGGTAAGAGGGGCTAAAGTTTCTTTTGGGATCAGTGTTTCTTTTAAGCTTTGAACGTTGGTTTTTTGAAAGCAGAGGCGGGCACCGTTTTGTAATGTTTTGACGAGTTCTGGGGTGAGATCATCTTTGTGTCCGACGACGAAAGCCCCTTCTACTTCCATGACAAAACCTTCTGCTGAAAAACCTCTAAAGACGCCTTCATAGGTTACATCTTCCTTTGCTGCAACAACAACACGATCGTTAATTTCATCCAGTCCAGCGTTTCTCATTTGGGAGATGAATTCTTTTAAAACAAGGGATTTTTGTGGATGGGTGATATCTTCAAAAAGATCTTTCATCGGTTGGGAATTGCCATATTGCATGGCTTCAATACAAGCTGTTGTCATGCGTCCTTTTGTGATGAAAGAAAAGTCAATGGTATGTCCTGCGGCTTGTCCAAGTTTTTCCATAAACATTCGATTTACGCGCCCATTGCCTTTTCTAAAAGGATGTGCGTGCTCTAGCACCATAAAAACATCAGCGGCACTTTCAGCAAATTCTTGGCGCGATAAACCTTTTAAATTGTTCTTTTCATTAAGTGTTTTTTCGAGTTGTGTGAGTTCTTTTTTAATCTGTGGACCGATAGCAAAAGGAACTTCATAACCTTTGGGACGCATCGCCGGCATATGGGCAGTGGTGCCGTCTTCAAATGTAAAGGATGTATCGCGAGTGTGGCCCGCCCATTCAAAAGTTTTGTAGAAGAGGCTCCAGTGGATTAGTTTTAGATAGGAAGCATCAAATTTTCGTGGGGGTGGTTCATGGCGAAAATTGACGGCTGCTTTAGTGACGTCATGAGTACTGCGTTGATACAGTTTTTTAGGGTCTTTGATGCCATATTTATTTTTGAGTGTTTTGGTTCCTTTATATAGATAATTTTGCTCTAACATGTAATCTCTCCTAAGTAGGTAGGGTGGTGGTTGATGAGCGTCTTAAACGCTGCATGTGAAAAATTCCCCTTCGCGTATTCTTTTGAGATTTTGGTTGTTATGAGAGGGAGCACTTTTCCCTCCAGTGTATGGGATGTATCAATCGTTTTGTGATGCTTTTGAAAAGCTTTTCTGATGTTTCCTTTGTTTATTATCTTGTACTGTAAAATGCTGGTATTTAGGACGCTGATATGAATCCCATAAGTAGTCAGAAAATGGATTTTCTATAAATTGACTCTGGGTAAAATCTTCGTTCTTTGAGGTGTAAGGAAGAGGTCAAAAAGAAAAATGTTGCTTAAAATTGTTGTTTTTTTCCTTTAACAAAGTTGTTTGCAAGAGCGCTTTGATGAGGAGCGTGGATATAGCGGGTGTAATCGCTCTTGGTTAGCGGATGGTGCTGGTACTTTTCATACACAGCTCTCAGATTGGTGAATCTATGGGCAAAAGCAGTCATCAAAAATTTTTCTCCATTATGTTTTTCTTATTGTTCCATATGAATATCTTGCCATACGAACATCTCTTTTGTGTATTTTTGCAACAAAATGTTTTTTATTTTTGTATTGTTGCTCTTATTATATTGCGCTGCTTTAAGATCCATAAGAGAGGAAACCCTTTCTTTGGTTGGGGAGAAAAGCCTTTTTCAGCGCTTTATCATTAAAATAGAACACTTTATGATATCGTAAAGGGGGAAAAGCTTGTATAAGAATGATTTATTCATTTTGATGTATATCTTAAATATTTTTTGGGAAAAAATCGATGTTCTTGAGTGTAGGTGTTTTGAGAGTTGTTGTCTCAAAGATCAACCGTTTTTTTTTAAGTCTTGATATTGGTGATTAGCGTTGTGAAATGTTTTTGCTTGTTTGTAGGGGATAAATTATAAACAAAAAGCTTTGTAGGAATGTATTTGCAGGACGCTCTCAAGTGGAAATGTTGGTTTGGTTATAGGTGATTTGAGGGGGGGACTTTCTTGTAAAGACGATGGGTATTGGTAAAACGATACACAAAATACAAAAAGGAAAAAACACGGATTTTTTATCATGTTTTCCTTATGTATGAAGAAGTGGTCAAAAACTTTTTGTTAACGGGTTTTTAAAAAATAGAAATGTATGTTGTTTTTGTGGTTGGTCTTTTCATAGTCAAGATCTCATAATAGGAAGTTAGTTTTTCTTTTGTGGAGCAAAGCGGTTTTTTGCAGCTGCGGCTAACATTTCTTTCCTTCTGAAATAGATGGCGCAACCACATCGCGAAGGGGAGCCTTGCATCAGAATAATTTGTTCATTTTGACGCATTTCTCGGATAACTTCGTGGGGTAAAATGAGTGCTCTTTTTAAAATATTCATATAACCACGAAAATCGACTCCATCTAAGACAAATAAAATAGGCTTTTGTAGCTTTCGTCAGTAGTAATCATGACGTTTAAAAGGAATTAACAATTATCCTGTCCAATTGCTTTGGATATGGTGTATATGCTATGTGCAAAATTGGTGGTAGGGCGCTTAAGTAGTCTGTTTTTTGCATGTATGATAAGAATATTAAAATATCTCTTCCACATAGGTGTTTAAATCAAAAAAACAAAGTTTCATATTTTTTAGTTGGCCATAGCAAGTGTATTTGAACGATTTTGTGTGCGTGTGTAGAATTGGCTATGAGTGTTCCTTGCTTTTTGAACAATGTCGGTAATTTCTCGTGCTTTCTGTTCTGATATACCAATACTTTGTGCAAGTGTTTCATAATCTTTGTTTGTGATCGCACTACATTCGTTTGATGAGAGACGATGTTCTAAACTGTTTATAAAAGTACGGAGCTCTTGGTGTAATTGAGGAGATTGAGACAAGATTTCTCTTTGTTTTTCCGGTGATAAAGCAAAAATATTTTGCAAGTTTTGACTGGGATTCTCTACCGCTTTTCCAAGGCGTTCTTGTTTAATTTTATGGTCTCGAGTGACTATATTATAGGTAGCTTCTACAGTATACACATAATTCTCAATTGCAAGAGAGAGCACATCAAGATAATTTCGAGCGTGTACACGTGCCGGATTTTGTAGACCGCATATACTAAAACCTGCAAGAGGAGAAACAGAGTGCGGTGCCTGTTTAATCTGATTAGCAAACTGTCTGCCTAATTCTGGATTTTTAATAATCTCTTCTATCTGTTCGTTTAATACGTTTGCGTCACCATAAACAGTTTTTGCGTAAGCTCGGACTTGCTTTTGAGCTTTGAGAACGTAACTATCTAGCGCAACTGTTTTGGCACATTCACTTTTTGTGAGAGGCGCTAATGTTTCTTTTGGAATAAGCGTGTTTTCAAGCTCTTTGCTGTTGGGGGCGGTAAAGGTAATGATATCACCAGGTTTTAGTGTTTTTAATCGTTCTGGTGTGAGATCATCTTTGCTACCAATGATGTAAGTTCCTTGCACATCGAGTATAAAACCTTCTGAATAACAACCTTTATAAGTTCCTATATAGGTTTCTCCTGCCTTTGTTGCTATAACAAGGCGATCATCCACGTTGCGTCCCGTATTGTTTATGTGGTCCATAAATTCTTTTAAAAGACGTATTTTGGGGGGATTGGAGATATCCTCAAAAAGATCTTTCAACAGTTGTGTATTGCTATATTGCATTGCTTCGCTACAGGCAGCCATCATACGTTTTTGTGTGACAAGCGAAAAGTCAAGCTGATGTCCTGCAGCTTTGGCAAGATTTTCAAAAAAGACTTGTTCTGTGTGCTCATTGCCATCTATGAATGGGTGGATTTTGTGAAGAGAATAAAATAGACTCGTTGCTTCCTTGACAAATTCTTCGCGTGTTAAGCCTTGCAAATTGTCTTTTTCGGCAAGCGTTTGATCTAATTTTTGTAAGAGTTCAGGGATTTCTTCACCGGTTGCAAAATTATTGCCCCATTCCATTCTTTTCATTTCTGGCATGGCGGCAATGCTATCGTCTGTAAATGCGAAGGGGATATGGCGCAGATGTCCAGCCCATACAAAGGTATTTTTAAACAATTGTTGGTGGATATGGCATAGATAAGTTGAATTAAAATATTCTGGCAGGGGTTCTGCACGCAGATTGATCATGGCTTTTTGCCTATCATGTGAGCATTTTTCCAGAAAGCGTTTTAAATCTGTTTCTCCATATCTATTTTTGAGAATTTGGGTACCAAGATAGATATAATTATGGGGTGAGGGAATTCCTTTTGTTTTTTCTTTTGCTTTGGGCATTGTTACATTCCTTATAATGTTACATTGTCTATGAGAGTGTGTTAAACTTTTTGTTTGAAAATCCCCCACGCATATTGTTTTGAGATGTTGAGACTTGGGTGAGGAAAAAATCCCTCAAATTCGTAGGTGTTTTTGAGTGTATCAATCTTTATCTTGGCACTTTTTTCTTTTACTGAGAGAGAATGGTTCATTTGGGTTGTTTTCATGCATATTGTCTTTTAATTTTTTTGTAGAAAAATTTCCCTATAAAAGCGGTGCCTTCAAAAGTTTCCTGATAGGATTCTCAAGGCATAGATATGATTGGTATTTATTATTTGGAGATGAGGAGAGTGCTTTATAAAGAAAGTTGGCATTGGTAAGCACAGGCATAATACCATCATTTAAAGACTTTTCCCCATATTTTTCTTGTTGTATCAAGCGGGAATTCCTTCTTTATAGGCTTTTATGAGATAGAATCTCTGCTTTTATCCTTTGATGTTTTTGTTTTGATGCATGGCCTCCATTAGAGGGTGTTTTTTAGTTTTTCTTTTGTGGAGCAAAGCGGTTTTTTGCAGCTGCGGCTAACATTTCTTTTCTTCTGAAATAGATGGCGCGTCCACATCGCAAAGGGGGTTGTCCTTGCATCAGAATAATTTGTTCATCTTGACGCATTTCTTGAATAACCTCATGGGGTAAAATCAGGGCTCTTTGTTGGTAATTGACGTTGTATGAACTCTTTCCTAAAGATAAGCCTCTTGATTTGTTCGTTCCGGTTACTTCAACGGTCATTTGACCACAGCGTTCTGAAATGTCTTTGGCAGTTTGGAGATCTTTAATGGCAGCATAGCTGACAAAAGAGCAGCTTTCAAACCATGAGCGTGCTCCGGCTTCTCCAAAGTGATTGACCAACTGACCAGAGGATTGATAAAAAAGCATTAAGGATGTACCGTATTTACGTCCACGATCGCGTGCTTCTTCTAAAATATTCATATAGCCTAGAAGATCAACTTCATCTAAGACAAATAAAACACGCTTTTTATAGTTACCGTCTGCTGTAACCATGGCATTGAGAAAGGCGCCAATAATCACACGTCCAATAGCTGGATAACTGTTTAAAATGCTTGCGGGGAGATTGAGAAAAACATCTGTATTGCCATTTGCAATATCTGAGGAAAAAAAATCATCTCCGCAGACAAGATCTGCGTAATTGGACAAAGAAAGCCATTGGGTATCTTTTGAGGCGGTTGTATAGACTCCTGAAAAGGTTTGTTCTGCCATTTCTGTAAAAATACCAACCATTTCACGAATAAAAGGAGAAGGTGTTGTTTCTTGAATCATGCGTAATTGATTAACAACGGCTGTTTCTGATTGAGAGAGAATGCCACGCAACGTTTTTAAATTGCGCTCGCTATCTTCATATTCATCAGAAAATACAACATGAGCAAGAAGAGCTGTTAATAAATTATGGGCTTGTGTCGAGAAATATTCTGCTGAAGAATTGTCTGATTTTTTATCTGTAAGGAGCAACTTGGAAAAGCTTACAATATTCGCTTCGCGTTGTGTGCGTGGTACGCTGTCGTCTAAAAGCCAATCGATGACATTAAAATTTTTTGTTAAAAATGAATTGGGATCGAGAACAATGACATTTCTATTCCCCATCTTTTGACGCGCAAATTTGACCATTGGGGCAACTTCTGTTGAAGGATCAAGACAAACAATAGATCCTGGATAGGTTAAACACGTAGGAACTACTGTACTTGTGGTTTTATAGCCACCAGAACCAGCAAAAAAGATCATATGAGTTGAACCAAAATCAAGATTAAAGGTTAGCAAAGGGGCTGTTCCACCCTTTCCCCATGTTGTTTTATTACCAGGTGCAAAGGGAATTTTGCACACATTATCTTGATCAACACGGTATCTTTCACCCACAACAATTTGCCCATTGGCAGGAAAGATTTTTGCTGCATCTCTTAAATTCATCCAAGCGGCCTCACCAAAAATACCTTTTTTTGCACGCTTGACCTTACTTTTAGGGGGAAGGGTTGTTACGAATTGAATGATGGAAAAAAAAACACCAATGATGATGCCAAAAACAACCATGGGGTCCATGAATTGAAGAGCATAGCCCCATGTTATTCCTTGTTGGCCAACATAGGGACTTAAACGTTTTATTTCACCACCAATATAGTAAAGAGCGGTTGTTCCAAAAAAGACAACGGAGACAAAAGTGATCATTTTACGCAGGTGCAGTTTTTGCGAGAGACTATACAACAATGAAACAGCAGCCGTTAGTGCTAAGACTAATAAAGGCTCAGAACGAAGTGTCCAATAAATTTGATCGCTTTTTAGTCCATTTGTTATAAACAATAAAAAATGAGGGACAAGGAATATCGTTAAAGCACCTAAAGCGATAGGGGTTAAAATGAGTACCATTTGTGTTTTGGTATATTTCATTATATTTTACTTTCAATTCTATCAGAATATGCTGCGAAATGTTCTTTTTAGGTGTGTGATATTAACACTCTTTCTTTTTTGCAAAGGTGCAGATAACGCTCCAAACAGTTTTCGTTTATGAGCTCTTCTCATGAAGAAGGAAGGTTTTATCTATTCTTAGCAGGCCATAGCAAATGCTTGGGAACGATGCATTGTGCATATTTGTGCTCGTTGATGTACTTCTTTGGTTTGCTTAATAATTTCTGTAATTTGCCTAGCTTTACTTTCTGATACACCAATGCTTTGAGCTAGTGTTTCATACTCATTATTTTGGACTGCTTTATGTTCATTTTGTGAGAGACGGGTATTGATGTTTTTTACAAAGTCGGTAAGCTCTTTTTGCAGTGAAGGATTTTTTGCTAAAGCTTCTTGCTGTAATTCTTTTGGCAAGGTGAAGAGGTCTTGCAAGCTTTGACTTGGCATTTCTACTGTGGTTGCAAGGCGCTTCTGTTCTGTTGCATGTTCTTGCATAATTTCCTTCCCAGCATGTCTCACTGCATGGGCAAAATTTGCAACGGCAGTGCAGAGCATCTCAAGATGATTTTTAGCGTTTGCGCGTGCCTGATTTTGTAGTCCACATAAACTGAAACCTGCAAGATGAGAAATAGAGTACGGTGCTCTTTCAATCTGGTTGGCGAGCTGCTGGCCTAAGCTTGGATTTTTGATGATCTCTACCATCTGTTTGTCTAATATTTTTTCGTTACCATAAACAATTTTTGCCAATTTCTGGATCTGTTTTAAGCTTGTGTGTACGCAAGAATCTTCAGCAATCATTTCGGCTTTTTCATTTTCTGTCAAAGGAGCTAATCTTTCTTGTGGAATGAGAATGCTTTCAAGCTCTTTTGTTTTTGGGACTGTAAAGGTAAATTTGTCACCGGGTTTTAATGTTTTGAGTTGTTCTTGTGTGAGATGCTCTTTATTACCGATGATATAAGCCCCTTTAACATTGAATGCAAAGCTATCATAACCAGCACCTCTATACATCCCTGTGTAGGTTTCACCCTCTTTTGCAACCATAACGGGACGATCATTAACATTGCGCCCAAGTTCTTTCATGTTGCTCATGAATTCCTTTAAAAGAAGTATTTTATTGGGATTAGAGATATCTTCAAACAGATGTTGCATTGGTTCTAGATCACCATTTTCTGCTACAGCAACACTGGCGAGCATCATGCGTTCTTTTGTAACAAGTGAAAAGTCAAGCTGATGCCCTGCTGCTTGAGCAAGCTTTTCAAAAAAGACCCGTTGTGTACGTCCATTGCCTTCTCTAAAAGGACGAAGTTGGTTAAGGGCGTTAAATAAGCTTATTGCTTCAGCGTTAAATTTCTCACGCGTTAAGTCTTGCAAATTATCTTTTTCGGCAAGCGTTTGATCTAATTTTTGTAAACCGTCTTGGATTTCATCGCCGAGTGCAAAAGGATTTTCCCAGCCTGTTCTTTTCATTTCGGGCATGGCGGCTGTAGTGCCATCTTCAAATGTAAAGGGGAGATGGCGAAGATGACCAGCCCATTCAAAGGTATTTTTAAATAGATGTTGATGAATAGAACATAGATAGGAGGTATCAAATTTTTCTGGTAAGGGGGCTTCACGCAGATTAACCATTGCTTCTGCTGTATCATGCGAGCATTTCTCCAGAAAGGATTTTAAGTCTTTTATTCCATATTTATTTTTGAGTGTTGTGGTGTTTGGGTAGACATAATGATGAGGAGAAACTGTCTGTATATTTTTTGTCTTTGCTTTTGCTTTTGGCATTGTAGCCTCCTTATAATGTCGTGTTGTCCATAAGAGTATTAAATTCCTCGAGTGAAATATTCCCCTTTGCATATTCTTCTAAAATTTTGAGTGTTGTAGGATGAAGCGCTATTCCCTCTATTTCATGGGTGCTGATGGCTGCTTCAACGGCTTCACGGCGTTTTTTCAATTCTTCTTCTGTCATCGATAAAAGATTTTCTCTGTTTTCTGTTTCTTTGGTTTTCATGCATTTTTTCTTTTATTTGCAATCGTTTCTTTAAAAGAGCCTTTGGCAGCCGGTGTGATCTTCCTTTAGTCCCCTCCAAAGATGTTTCGTTGTTTGAAGGGATCGTAATAAATTTCTGTGACTTTAAATTTTCCTTCAATCCGTTTGCATTGGATGATGATATCAATCATTGAAATCAACAGTCCTCGAATATCATCACGCTCTAAATCACCACCGCCTTCACTTTCTTTGACCAAAAGGGTCATCTGCTCAAAGGCTGCAAGGGCTGTTGAGGCATGAACCGTTGTAATGGAGCCTGGATGACCTGAATTGACATTGCGGATATAATAAAAGGCTGTACCATCTCGAAGTTCTTGCAACAGAATACGATCAGGACGCATCCGTAAAGATGATTCAAGCAACTCTTTGGGGCCAACGGAGGCTAAGCCTTGTCCATCTTTTGAATAGAACATTGAGACATGGTTAGGGTGTGGTATCACCAATTCTTGTGTGTCTTCGATGGTGATAATACGCTCTTCTTGAGGGATTTTTGCGATTAATGCTTTTGATAATGTTGTTTTACCCGAACCGGTTTTTCCCGCAATTAAAATATTTTTCTGGCATTCTACAGCTTGATTTAAAAAAGAGACAAAGTCTTTATTACAGTAGGCACTGGCTAATTTATGCTCGATGATTTTGAGTTCGTTAAAACGAGAATGATAGTCATGCAAGGGCGTGAAAGATACCCGTTCACAGAGCGAGAAGAGGCCTTTCTTGGCGAGCTCTTCGAGAGAAAAACTCTGCGATGACGGTTTACGAATTGTCATACTAATCGTGTCTTTTTCGACAGCGGGCGGAATGACAATTTGAATGCGCTCATTGCCTGGTAGCGTTGCAGATAATATTGGGTTTTTGTCCGATATGTTTTGCTTGGAATAGGATGCTACAACTTTCGCAATCCCCATAAGCTCATTAAAAGAGAGCCCCGGTGCTTCTATTGTTTTCCATCCATCAAATCCTTCAGTCATGACTTGATAGGGACGATTGATAACAATTTCAAAGAGTCTATCATCTTTCAAAAAAGCACTGATGGGTTCAAGTTTTGTGAGAACAATCGCAACGGTTTCATCGCTCATGGTATGTAAGTTTGAGTTCATTCTAAAGTTACCGCCGAATTTTTGTAAAAGTTTCTTGAAACAGCTCGATTGATAATCTGTTTTTTGTTTTCGATGACTTTCAATTTATAAACGCTGGAAAAATCTAAATCGCGGGCAACAAAGATATTCACCATTTCCCCTTGGTTTTTGGATAATGTTGGAGGAATATTGGCGTAATTTTCTACGAGAATGTTTGCGATGTTTTGTCCTGAAGAGATTGTTTCAGTTTCTTCTTTTTCCTGTTTTTTTGATAAACGTTTATTGGCATAGTGTGTTGCATCTTTTATTAGTGAGACAAGAAGCGCAGACCCAATCCTCTCGAGCCAATGGTTATCAATATCTCCATCCATACCAGAACGCCCTAAAGCATCCGTTGCCGGTGAAGCTAAAGATATAATGATACCATTGGGGGTTTTTGCTCTATTCCATAGTACAAAGAGACGTGTTTGGCCTTTTTTCAATCCGGCGCGATATTCACCAACAATTTGGGTGCCTTTATCAAGAAGCACAACACGACCATTGTCTGATAAGATATCTCTGGAGATGATACAACTGGCAAAACCTTGTTGATCACTGTTGATGGCTGTTTCTAAAATACAAGGAATAGAAGTTCCCATCGCGATGATGTAGTTTCGATTGCCAAGGGTTGAAGCACGAATACCTTCAAGCACTGTGGGTTTGAGAAGATGATTAAAACGTTGTGTCGTTTCATCAGGTTTGCTTTCAAGTTGGTGAGGCAAAGCACCATTATTTGTTTGTGAATCTATTTTGCCTTGTTGTGTACTTGCATAAGCTAATACAGGAGCACGTTGTGCTGCTTCCAGCAGTGAGTTATCAGAATTTAATTGATTGATGTTTGGTGTTGGTAGCTCGACTTTTGGTAATAGAGCGTTATTTCGTTGAGGCTGTTCAAAGGGGGGAGGGGTAGGCTTTGCAGGACGAAAAAGCTCTGTTTGTTTTATAACTTTTCCTTCTTTTGAAGATTCAATTGGTTGCTTTTTGTCTGTAACAAGTGTTGAATAGGTTAAATAAAGACAGACACTGAAAAGAATAATAAGAGCAATAGCTTTCCCCACATTGTTCTGTTGACTTTTCCCTTGAGCATTTTTTATTGTATCGCGATCATTAATGCTTTTTTCATCCACGGTGTTATTCATGGCTGCTTCCTAGGTTCACTTTACGTTGTACAGATGGTGATGTCGTACCTGTTTCAGGATTAATTCCTTTTGGTACGAACCTTTTGTTAAAGATGCACAATACTTCATTCCCACGTCGTAGCGTGAATTGTGCAGCTGTTGCATGAACAATAACCTTGTTGCCTTTAATCGATTTGGGAATAAGCGCTTCTTGCCCATCAGGCGATACAATGTAAATGGCAGGGATTTCAATGTTGCCTAAAAAGGTAAAGGTTGTTGTTTTCCCATTATCATAGACAGAAGCAGGTTCAATAAGAGATGAGCCTTGAGCTTCATAAGCCCAATTGCGTGGTCCAAAATCTTCATGGATATTTAAAATATCATTGACAAAGTTTTCTTCACGTTGTTTTTCTTTTTCTGCTTCGGCTAATTTCTTACGTAAGGCTTCATCTTCTGGATAACGAAACTTTACCAAGAAATACGTCTCATTGCCGGCTGAAACATCGCCTTCACGGACTTGTAGCTCGAATTGATAAGAGCGTTGTGTTCCATCTTGGCGGCTTGTGACAATTTGTAAATTTGTCACAGGCTGAACTTCACGTGGTTTGAGAAAAACAAAGTGTCCAGCCGGTGCAACTTGCCAAGCAACCGAATTTCCAATTCCTACATAGGTTACTTCTTCATCAACGGCAAATTCTAGTTGAACCGAAGAGCGAATGGAGCCAATGATTTGTACGACGTTGTAGGGGTCATAATTGACAAATCTGATGCGGTTATCTTTACGTGCACTGACAGGCGCTGTTTCCGCAAGTGAGAGAGCTGTGTGAAAGCTGACAGTGATCGTAAAAATTAAAGAGATTGTTTGTAAAAGTCTGATCATTTTATCACCTCTGGATCAGATCTATATTCCGATACTTGAAAACCAAGAGGGTTGATAAGACGATCAGACGTTGAAATGTGTGCGTTCACGTAGGAAAAATTTAAGATTGAAATCCAATGGGAAATATTTTCTTTTTCATTCAAGTCTCTGATCGTTTTATAGTAACGAACTTGGATAAGATCTTTACTTATAAAAGAGATTGATTTGATTGTGATCGTAGCAATCATGTTATGATAAATATTTTGCGGACTTTCTGGATTATTGCCCGCGTACCATTTTGCAAAACGGTTTTGTTCTTTTGGAGAAGATAAAAGAGAGACTAAGCGAAAATTGTTTTCTGCTTCTGATGCTTGAAAACCTTCACGAGCGCGAACATATTGGCTGGCAAAATAACGCGTTATCGCTTCATCATAGTCGTTAGGGGATTCTTTTAGGGCGCTTACAGTATCAATAATGCCTGTTGAGTTATCAACGCGGATAACAAAAGGCTCTACCGTTTTCAAAGGTGTCAAAGCTGCGACAGCTAAAGCCAGCGCAATTGTCATCAATCCAAAAAGCACTGTTAAAGCCATGGAGATTTTCATCCGCACGCGCATGCTATGCATGCGATCAATGTCAAATGAGCGCGCTTCTTTTATATATTCTTCAAGGGCATCACTTTTCACGCATAACCTCCACAGTTTTATCAGATCGTGCTTCATGAATAACCGGCTTTAATAAAGCTGAATTGGCTGTTACTTTTTCACTTTCCAAAGTATTGAGAATGATGGGAGTGGTAACAGGCTTTACACTCTTTTCTGGGTAGACAATGTTTTTATTGTCCCAATTCCACTTATCTTTATTTAAAGCGCGTGTATGTTTGCCATTACAGCGTGGTGGTTTTTTAGGGCCACTCAAAGAGGCACAACCAGTAAGAGCGATTGTTAGGACCATAACAAAAGTTATTTTTCGTTTCATTTTTTGAACTCACAAATATCTTGGAATACAATGCATGAGAGCCTTTGTTCTGAACATTTTTACAAGTTTATGTGATGCAAGGTTTTGATTGGTTTTATTGTTAGACCCAAGATGTTAGATCTTATCTGGAACAGGATCATGGCGTGTGCGCCAAAGGGCGCACACAAGGCAAAAACAAAAATGCTTATTCTTTTAAAGAGGTGCTTTATCTTAAAATCGACCACGACCGCCTCCAGATTTACCTGCTTTTGCTGCCGCCCCTGCCGCACTTCTAACAGCGTTACCGGCAGCTCCTGAGATTTGTGAAGTGGCACTTTTTACTGCATTGCCACTCGCTCTTGCACCATTGGAAAGCATTGTAAAAATCTGTCCTCCTGAAGAGACACCAGCGTTAAAGTATGGTCCGCCAGAGGCCAGCGCTGTTGCAATACCAGGAAGCGCACGGAAGATAATAACTCCTATGATCGAAATGACGATGACAGGGGGAAAAAGAACGTAAATTGATTCATATGAAACTTTGAGAACCTGTAGGATAACTTGACATATAATGGTTCCAAGCATGATTACGAGAACTTGTAAAATGGTAAAATTGATCAAAGTTGTAATCCATGCATCGGAGTATTTTCGCGTTGCATTGAACAAATACAAACTAATGAATAGAGGCCCAAGACCTATAATCATGACGAGTGCAACTTGTGCAAACATTTGCACAATAAAACCACCTATACAAAAAAGAATAACCGCGAGAAGCATGATAGAACCAAGAAGACCCACAATGATCTTTTCAAAAAACCAAGCATTGTATAAGACTTCTTGATAACGCGAACTTGCCTTTAACAAAATATAATCAAAAACATTGGAGCTTGCAGGATTACTGTTAAGCGCATTCCCAATAGCATTGGATAAATCATTGAAGAAAATATCCTTGACATAAGTATTAAATGTATCCGCATTCGTTGCCATTGTTGTAACAACAACGATTTTAACAACATTATTGAGAAGACTATGCATGGAAAGCGCAACGCGACCTGTCATAACATTATAGCCATAAAGAAAGATAAAAATGATTGCGGCGAGATTTAAGGGCGCTGAAATAGCAGAAGACAGCCCACTCACCGTCGTGTCCATCACATTATCAAGGGGTTTTAAAATATACCCAGAAACGCTTTCAAAGGGAGAAAAACTAAAGTCTGACATTTGTACTTGTACTTTCAAGTTTTTCTTTTAATTGTTTTTCTTTTTCTTTTAATTGTGCCTCAAGATATTTATGCTTTTTTTGTTCCTTTTCTTCACGTAGCTCATCTTTTGTCTTCGTATCTCTTGCTTGAATCATATCAAGAGACTGAAGTTTTAAAGAACTTACTTGAAGACCGGCTTGAAGAAGAGAAAGTTTTACTTGAAGATCTTGCCGAAGAGTTTGCAATTCTTCAGGTTTTGTTTCTGGTTTTGATTTAATATTTTCAAGTTGTTGACTTATTTCTTTGATTTTATTTGCAGTTTCAGTTGCGCTTTTATAAATGTTTTCAGCTGTTTCTGATTTTGCAGCATCTAATTTTTGTGTGTTCTCGAGTGCTTGTTTATAATATTCATCTACATCGGGTGTTGTTTGCGCTATTGCATGAGAAATAAAAGAAAAAGATAACAGTGTAACTAAGCCATATTTTTTCATTGATTTTTTCTCCTTTGATAAAATATGGGCAGCCATTTGTCAGGGGCAGCTCCATATTCGTTGATAATTTCATTCATGAGTTCAATGTTTTTTGTTGTGCCGCTTAAAACGGCGATCTCATCATTCATTCCACGTAAGTTAAGTTCTGCAACGACGGAACTTTGTCCTTGTTTGATGAGAAAACGACGGGATTCTCTGCTTAACTCTGACTGTATCAGTTCAAATTCACGCTCAGTAAGTTTGAAAGCTTCGACATAATCATTGTAATTTGCTTTTTGATTTGGAAAAAATATTTGGGTGGGGCATTGCTCAATGATTGTGTGCGCGATTGTTGAGTTCAAAGCATCTTTAGGGCTTTGTGTTGCAAAGAGCATCATGCCATTTTGTTTACGAATTGTTTTTAGCCGATCTTGCGCAAAAGCTTTAAATGAATCATCTTCTAAAGCTTTCCAGAATTCATCAACGACGATAATGATGCGCCGCCCATCAATCAAATCAAGAATGCGGTGAAAGAGATACATCATTAAGGGGCGCCGAATTTCTTCATTATCTAAGAAATCGGTCATGTCATAGCCAATGAACTGCGCATTTAAATTGAGATCATCTTGATCATTATCAAAAACCCATCCTAAATCATTGCCTCTAATCCAGCGTTGCAGCCGTATGGCAATTCCTTCTTTGGATGTGTTGTCAAAAAACAGTTGAAGGGCACCAAGAGAGCGCTGGGTTGGGGGTAAATTTTCCAAGGAATCAATGGCTTTGGCGATATCTTGTCGCTCTTCTTCTGTTACGATTTGCCCTTCAGCGGTCACCAGCTTTAAGATCCAATTACGAAGAAAGATTTTATTTTTTTCGGTGTATTCCATGCCCTTTAAGGGAGCAATACCCGTGGGCTGCCCATTTTTTAAAGGTTTGTATTTCCCTCCTCCAGCCCGTACAAAAATCTCTGCTCCTTGATCTTTATCAAAAAAAACCATAGTTGGATTGTGTTTTTGTAATTGTGCAAGAAGAAAATTAACAATCACTGTTTTACCAGATCCTGATGGACCACAAACAAATGTGTTTCCAAGATCGCCATAATGAAAATTAAAATAGTAAGGTGAACCAGCCTGTGTTTTTAGCAATGCGACAGCAGCTCCCCAAACATTATCGTTCAGTTTGCCAACAGGGAAAGAATGGAAGGGCGATAAAGCAGCAAAATTTCTGCTGGTAATGGCGCCTGAACGCGCACGATAGCTAAAGTTTCCAGGAAGCTGTGCCCACCATGCTGCTTCCAATCCTAAATCTTCTCTGGCAATCACGGCTCCCCCATTGGTTAAATGGGAACGTGCTTTTGATAAGTTTTCAGACAATATTTTGGGATGATCAGCAAAAACAGCTAAAGAAATGTGGTGTTCTCCCAAAACAAAACGGTTTGATTCTAAATCATCTAGCGCTTCATCCAGTGCATCGATTTGTGAGCTAGCACGGTCAGCTGCATTGATCATTTGATTTTGTTTGCGGCTCATAATCGCACTGGCGGCTGCCTTACTTTTAAAGACAAAGGATTGTGTTAAGATGAATTCAAATGGCACCGTAAGCAGACCATCAGTCATACCTGGGCGTGTTTTAGAAGGATACTCTTTCCATCCAAACATGCCCACAAAGCGTTCATTGCTTTCATGGCGAATTTCGATAATTTCTTTCCCAAAAATAACACGATCCGAGTAAATTGTTGAAGCAATAGTTCCAAATGTGAGAGGAATACGCTCACGTCTTCCCCCCACTAGCTGGTGGAGAAATTCACTTTGTTCGGCAAATAAAAGTCCTTCATGTTCATAGATGGATAGCAGACGGACTTCATATTCTTCCAAACCTTGCATAAGATCTTGACTTAACTCTTCGAGTTTACGAATAGCTTCCTCATCGGGCTCAGATTGTGTTTTCTTGGCTTTGCTCAAGCGCTGAAAAAATGAAACCAGCTTTTCTGTTTTATCCGCGGCCGGATTCCAAAGCAGTGAAATAAATAGATCATTTCTATACAGTTCTTGCGAAACCATTTTCTTTTTATATTTTTCATCTAATGTTGTTGCAAAAGATGAAAGAAAATGACCCTCTGGGTATATCGTTTCACGGCGGCGGATGATGTGAGAATATAAAGCAAGCCGTTCATCTGCGATATTTTTTAAAAGGGTGTTTAATTGGTTGTGTAAAGAATTTAATTGATCAATATCCGCGGTGTCGAAATTTATACCCTCAACAGCCATCACAACCATTAAACAGCGTGAATTTAAAGCAACGACATGTTGGTTGATGTAGCGTATATAGGGAATATATTCTTCAGGCAAAGTTTCCCGTTTCATTATTGACATCTGTTTCACCAATTTCGTTCCTTCAGCTTAGTTCCTTATAAGTGCGGATAAGGCGTAAAGGGGAGGTTGAACCTCCTCCCCATCGGTTGAGGTTTTTTTGTTTTCCTCGGGTATTGAGCCATGCAAATAATACGCGAAATTGGTTGTGATCGTACTTTGTCACTTCTCGCAAAATAAAGTGTATCCCAATCCCAAGACCAAACATGGTAAAATCACTGGTCAAAATGAAAAGAATGGATGTCGCCATGACATTGAGCGCCATGGCTTCCATTGTAACACCAGCAAACATGGCTGGGCGCGTACAGGCAAGGAAAAGAGTATCTTCGTTCATTTATGTTGTGCCCGCTAATTTACCGACAAGAGCAGGGGCACCAAAAACAATAGCAATCCCCAGAACACAGTAAGCTGCTTTGCGTAAATCAATAAAGCCGTACATCCAGCCAATCCCCACAGCAGCAACACATATAATAGCAATAAGCTTTGCCGTTGGACCCGTCATCATTGTGACAATGTTGCCTAAAACACCATCAAGATTTCCCAGACCACCTCCACCAGTAGTAGAAGAAGCAGCATAAGAAAAATCAGATACAAAAACTGCCGTAAAAAGCAGCATGGTCACGATAAAAATGATGTTTTGGAATCTATTATCTGTCATTTTACCTCTCTTTAACAAATAATATTTGTTCATATGTCGACATTCCATTGCCTCTAACAAACTGGAAAGTGCTGTCATTTGATGACAGTTTAATTCTTCTCGTTTGTTTGTTTTAAAAGCCTTGATCGTGGATCTGTTCACTCTCAAGCTCTTCTTCGTAAAGAGACAGAAGTCTTTTCAAATTGAGATTGTGTTACATGAAAATGGCAATTTTAAGTTGTGTATATTGGTAAAAATAACAATATTAAAATAATGAAAGAAAGAATATCATTCTTTACAAAATGTAGTTAATCTGCAACACTTATATTTGGATTTTTTCTTTAAAAACAAGGGGATTGCTGATCAATAATCTGACATGATAGGAAAAAAACGAATTTTTTGAGCGAGCGTGTTAAGAGATGCTATTTAAATTGATTGTTATTATTTACATTATGGGGGCTACGGTGTGGGGATTAAGCCAATATAAAGATAAAATGGATTTCAGCATTCTTAAAACATTTGAGACGCAAGATATCCAAGATATTGTCGATCTCTATCGAGAAGAAAAAAAGTTGGGTAGATCTATCACCAAACAGCAATTAGAAAAAAATGAACCAGCTCTCGATTTGCAGAAGAGTGTTTCATTAAATGATGTTGCAAATAATGCTGTTGTTTTTCATGGTAAGGCTTCTGTTACAAGTGGGGTTACATTTAAATTACTGACGCCTGCTGCACAATCTTGGCGCTCACATATCTCCCGTGATATTCATCTTTATGGTGTGGATACATGTGCACCCCGTCAAAAAGCAAGATTAAATGATCAAGAATGGCCCTGTGGTGCGGTTACAACGGCTTGGCTTGTCACCAAAACACTTGGGCAGGATTTATCCTGTAAACAGGCTTTGATGCACAATGGTGTTTATTATGCGCAATGTTTTGTTCAAGGGGTTGATTTAGCTGAGGAAGGTCTTAAAGAAGGTATGTTGGTACTCTCAAAAGAGGAGAAAAATCCTATTCCAGCCCAGTATCATCATGCGGAAGAAAAAGCACGTGGCAATAAGATTGGTCTTTGGTCGAGTGATTTCACTGAACCTTTAAAATGGCGGCGAGATAATGGATCCTATAACCCCTTTGCTAGTCTATGATTGGTTTTAATGAACATATTTACTTAAATTTTTATAGAGAAAACTTTATCAATAAAATTGTACCAAATCGTAGAGCAAATTTGAATAAACGGTGAGATTATTTTCGTTTATGAAGTAAATGGATGGTACTTCCCTTTTCAAGGGAGGGTTGCTTTCAAAATCGCTTCTCTATTTTTACTTATGTGTTTTATAAAAGCGGGAAAATGTCATTGTTGGTGGCAAAGCATTTTTGAGTATTTGTGTTTGAAGGAGAAAGTGAGGCGATAAAAAACGCTCAAGAAACGGATTTCTAGAGCGGTGTTGATAAAAGTAAAAAATAAACAGACCCCAAAATGGTGTAACGTTTGATATAACGGATAAAATCTTTCACAATGCCTTAAAAGAATTCATAGCAAAAGTTTTTTCATCAGAATTTTTGTCTTCAGGATTGGATCACGTTTTTTACTTCTTTAAAAGTGATCAATCTGTTGCATTCCTTGAAAAGCTTTCATAATTATCTGCTTTTAAATTCAGACTTCCAAATGATGGATGGATTTCAAATAGACTCTACACGAAGAAATCTTCGTAAAATGATTTGCATTGCTGATTGTTTTCTATATATCACAAAACGTTTCTATTTAGTCCTCGATGGAGGAACAATAATCAACATACAAATAGGTAAAAAGAGCTCATACTTTTTTGTTATGGCTGCATAGTCCATTGATCGTGAGACTTAAGTATTATAATGCTCATAGGCTTTCTATAGGGTTAGGGGCGATGCCTATTGCAATGTAACTATTTGAAATCAGTTGGACAAAAGCATTAATGCGTCTTCTGATTTCATCATTTGTATTCAGTTTGGGCTCTTTCCCTTCTCATTGTATTTTATGACAAACTCATACGATGGCTATTGTGAGCTCTTCTTGCGTTATTTTACTCAGAGTGTTCACTTTGAAAGCAAGCAAGTGATAGTGAGGCTGTATTCTCATACAGTGTGAAAATTCAACCCTCATTTGGGGGGATGATATTAACAGATAAGGTATTTAAAGAGGAGTAAAATGAAAAAAATTATTTATTATGCATGACTCTATTATTCGTCGTGGGGTGTGAAAAACCTATAGCGTAGAAGATTTAAAAAAAGATGCAAAATTAAGAGAAGAATGGGGAACGAAGTGTTCTCTTTCAGGACAAGCTGTTAAGGAATCTAAAAGCTGTCAAAATGTTTTACAAGCAGATACTGAAATGTTTTTCTCGCCAAAGCTTGATGTTACAGACCGTGGTCATGCATCTCAACAGTAAAGTGTGATATAAAAATTCTAAAATAAAGAAGTTACGGCTCAACGAATGCTCGCTTCTTCAATTGTTATAGCGGATTTTTTTATCATTTTTCATCTTTCAGATGAGCTCCCCAAATCATATTCGCAATCCTATTGTTTGTTTCATCTTTGTTAGATTGAGGATTATGATCATGAGAAAACAGGATAGCATTGTCTTATAGAAACATCTCTTAAGGTATCCAAGCCTATTTTGCGACGCTGTTCGTAAAGGGTATAAGGGTAAATCCATTGAGCCCCCCATCTTTACGCTTCATAACGGAGTAAGCCTTGCACCATCACACAGTTTGTCAGCTTGTGGGTGTTGCTTACAGCTCTTGGTAATTGAGACGGTTCGTTTGAGGCATTTTTAATTCTTACTTAATAGTTTTTATCCATACGCCTCTTCCCACTTGTAACCTGCAAGAGATATAGTTTTGGTTGATTCAACATGGAACAAGTCTGAAATGAAAGAATCTTACGATATTCTGGATTCTCATTCAACATGTAAAATAATAAATTATCTTTATAAATCAATGTTTTGCCTTACGGTAGAGTTGGTGTAGCATTGAGATTTTAGAGGGAAAATATGCCTTTAAGACTTTATAACAGATACTAAGTCTTTAATAGCAGGTATATTAAATGTACATCATTTAAAATAAATAGAGCGTCCATAGCGAAAAGGGGGCCGCTCTTTAAATACGGATAAATACTTATTCTGTTGTGCTGTAAAACGCTATTGTTTGCGGGTGTGGTGATATAAGATATAAAACTTTATAGGGGTGTTTTGATAAGAGAGTGTGATGAATATTCAAGGGAGGGCTTGTTTATATAATTTTGTGAAAGGAACCATATGAAATGGGAAGCTGAGAAGGAGTTATTTTTGAGAAGGCGGATCGTTTATCAACCGGTTTGAGGGGGGCATCCTTTTGGGGTGTGGGGAGAAAGCCAAGAATAGGGCATGTAGTACCCTATAGCTATGCTTTTAAAGCGTTTTAATTTTGATCACAAATTAAGTTTAAAATTGCTTTCTGCTTGACAGATGTGAGGACTCTAAAACTTTTTAAAAGCAAATATTCCTCTTTGCTCGAGGCGATTTCATCATAATGGTACGGGGTGTTGTCTTTTTTGATGATATCAGTGTAAAAAAAGGCAAGTGGAACATTCAAAATATCGGAAATTTCCTTTAAACGTCCTGCGCTCACGCGATTTAAGCCTTTTTCATACTTTTGGATTTGTTGAAAAGTGACACCTAAATGATGCCCTAATGTTTTTTGAGACATTTTTAGCACTTTTCGCCTAAAGCGAATTTTTTTGCCTACAAAAAGATCAATATTAAGATTTTGAGCTTGCATTTTCCCCCTCCAGGTGCGAGCGCCCTCGCATTGGTATTCCGGGAGCTTGAAAACACTGAACCCTAGTCAGCATTTTGCTTTTAGTGCTTGGAGCACCTGGACATAGCAAAATCTCCCGGAATTCCGGGATACCCACATAGTGGGTTTATTTTTACGCTAGGGTTTCGGGTTTTCAAGACCCCTTTTGATCGTTGCGTATGCGATCAAAACATTTTTCGATTCATAAAGTAATTTTAGGAGATTGGCAATAAAAATAGTTTTTCTTGAGACGGATAGATTTTTTTAAATAGGAGGTTGTTTGCCTTTCAAAGTTTTAAGGTTTGCTTACTCAACTCATGACATCAGATATGCATTTTACGAAGGTAAACCTTGGTTTTTAAGCTCAAGTTACCGCTTACGGTGCTGTCCTTAACCAATAATCAAAATGATTTGTTTTGATGCGTCTGAGATATCATGATGATAGGGGAAAGCTTTTATGAGTAAAGAGCCCTCATGCAAAATAAACTCAAAACATTATAGATCTTATTGTTGTATATTCACATGTTTGTTTTAGAAGATATTTCTCAATGTTAGCGCCTATTTTACAATGGTGCTTCGTAAAGTATATAGCGTAAAAGCCTCTATGAATGGGATAAAAGCTATATTGCTATCTTTACTGAAAAAAAGATGCTCAGACGGCACATACTCTCTGCCAGTTCAAAATATTACGACAGTTTTTGCCTTTGAAAGGGAGCCTAAGAGCTATTTTTTCTTTCTTCACGTGTTTTTATCTGTACGCTCTCTGCTTATAATATGTAAGCGAATAGGTTTTGATTGATTCAATATAAACAAATTTGAAATGAGAAAATATATTGGGCTTTCTCATGATGCATGTTTTTAAGAGGGGGATACGTTTATTTTCTCAGTGAAGAATTTGAGTATTTTAGATAAAAAACTCTATCAACGTCGTTGTTGTTAGAATTAAAATTTTTATGAGAAAAATAGCATTGGGGAATGATAAGCTTTTGCTATCAAGCATTTTAGAATTTTGCACAACTTAATGATAACTTAGTTATTTTATCATTTCTTATGATCTCTATAGACGATAAAAAGTTGGGATATGGTTTGAGAAAGCAGATGACACAAGTATTATCTTTCGGTAAGTAATTTTGAAGTAAAAGACAGCTTTAAATGACAAATAGAGATAGGTGCTCCATGAATGAACTTACCCATATTGAGACTATTATAGCGCATTATGATGCTGTTTTTTGTGATGTGTGGGGTGTTGTGCATAACGGTGTACATGCATTTGAACCAGCGTTGAAGGCGTTGTATAAAATCCGACAAATGGGAAAAACTGTCATTTTATTAACTAATTCTCCTCGGCTACGGGAAGATGTTGCTGCTCAATTACAAAGCATGAATGTTCATAGCGACTATTATGATGCCATTATCACTTCAGGGGATGTAACGCGCGATCTCATTCAGACTGCTCCACGTAAAGTTTTTTTCATTGGTTCACAACGTGATTTGGTGCTGTTTGAAGGGTTAGAGTGTGAATTTGTTGAAGAATGGGAGGCTTCTGTTGTCGTCTGTAGCGGTTTTCTTGAAGATTTTGACGAAGAACCCTCTGCTTATGAGGAGATGTTTCGTCGCATGCGGTCGCGGAATTTACCTTTTATTTGTGCGAACCCAGATGTGATTGTCCATTATGGAAATAAAGAATTTTGGTGCGCTGGTGCATTGGCTCGTCTTTATCAACAATTAGGGGGGGAAGTGCGCATTGCTGGAAAACCTCACGCGCCTATTTATGAATGTGCCTTTGAAAAACTTCAAAAAATACGGGGAACAGTAGAAAAAAGTCAAGTTTTAGCTATTGGTGATGGTCTTTTAACGGATATTAAGGGGGCGGCTCACTTTGGTCTTGATGCCCTTTATATTATGGGGGGGATTCATCATTATGATTATACGCAAAATGGTGTGGTTGATAAGCAAGCTTTGCATTCTTTTCTTGAACGTCATGGTTATAAACCACAAGCAATCATGTGGGCACTTCAGTAATGACTAATTTTTTGCGTCTTCAGGGAATTCATATGTTTCCCTCGGCTTGGCGGGGAGCAGTGTTGGCACTTGGAAATTTTGATGGTGTTCATTGCGGACATCAGGTGGTGTTGCAAAAAGCGCTTGATTTCGCCCGTATAAAAAAGAAACCAGCAGTTGTTTTAACGTTTGAACCCCATCCAAGAAGTTTTTTTCAACATTCAGCTCCTGTCTATCGTTTGACAGAGGCAGCTGAAAAAGCTGAAATTTTTAAAACCCTTGGTTTTGACGGCGTGATTGAACAGCCCTTTGATGCACAGTTTGCCGCTCTTTCAGCGGACGAATTTATTAAGTCGTTTTTAAAGGAAGTTTTTGATGTTTCAGTTGTGGTGACAGGCGAAAATTTTCAATTTGGTCATCAGAAAAGTGGAAATGTACATCTTCTTTGCCAAAGGGGAGAGAAATATGGATTTGAGGTTGTGCAAGTTCCTTGCGTTGCTCGTCCTCAAGAGTCACAATCTTTGATCATTTCCTCGAGTTTTATTCGGCAACTTCTCTCACAAGGGGAAGTGGACAAAGCAGCCCATTTGTTAGGGTATCACTATCGGATACGCTCCAATATTATTCAAGGTGAAAAACTTGGACGTCTTTTGGGATTTCCTACCGCTAATCAAATGTTGCCTCCCCAAGTTCGTTTGGCTCATGGTGTTTATGCGGTACGTTTGCGTCGTGCGAACGGTGTTTTGTATGATGGTGTTGCAAGCTTTGGTTGTCGTCCAACGGTTGTTAAGGATGGGGCGCCCCTTTTGGAAACCTATTTGTTTGACTTTAACGACGACCTTTATGGGGAAAGCTGTATCGTTTCTTTTTTCCAGTTTTTGCGAGGACAAGAAAAATTTGATGGGCTTGAACCTTTGATTGCGCAAATGCATCGTGATGAAAAAAAAGCAAAAGAAATTTTAAAGACAGTACAACCATTATCAACGTTGGATAGGCTGCTTACTTTTAAAAATATGTCCTAAACTGATCTGAAAAAGAGAGAAGAGCTGTAAAAATAGCACTTAAAGTGATTATAATCACAAAGATATATTCCAAAACATCGTGGATTATATGTTTTTTCCGTTGTTGAGAGGGAGAATCGAATATCTGAAGATCTGATTTTGGCATCATTTTTTTCAAAGTTAACGTTATGGTTTTTGTTGTCATTCAAAACTTTACTGCTTGTTTCTTTCTGATCCGTTAAAACTCGTCATAAAAGATGCAGTAAAGAATAAGCAACCAGCCTATTTAGCAATAATAGACGTGAAGAAGGAGAAAGGCTGTTTTTAAAATTTCTTGCGATTTTAAGCTTATAGTTTGATAAAATTTAATTGATGACTTTTTTTATTTTAAAAGATTATTGTTTCTTTTTTCTAATTTGGCTTATTATGTCATTTATGCCGTATCATCGTTTATGATGAGAGTTGGTTCGTGTAACCTTACGCATGTGATATTTTGTATTATGTAATGAATATTTTTACAAAAGTTTTGTTTGTCGAGTCTTGTGAAGAAGATTAGTGGTCAGCAGCAGTTTTCGTGCTAACCAATCACGTAAACGAGAATGAAGCTGCTGGAAAATGCTTTAAGTTTCGTTTCTCTTGTATATTGTGATGGGGAATGCATATTAAGGAGACTGCGATTGATTGTAGATAAAAGAAATCATTGCGAGAAAGCAGGTGTATTGTTTCAAAATTTCTAATGCTTTTGATGGATAAAGGCACAATTTTGTTGTCGTAACACGTCAATCTTTCAGATTTTCAAGTTAAAAACTATCCATATATTTCCTTTGTCTTTCACAAATGTAACGCCTATAATGCAAAGGAAAGACAGTCTTGTAAGGATATGAAAACACAAAGCCAATAATGTTTTGTTGTTTTTTGATAGAAATATTGGATAAAAGTTAGAACATCTTTCCAATCTATGTTCGGTCTATTCATGACTTTATGGTGTTGTTTTTCTCATAAAACTTTTTGTTTAGCGATTCTCAACGCGAGCAGTATGTTTGAGATAAGGATTAAGGCGCTTTAGTGCTCTCTCTACTGTTACAGCTTTTGTATACCAGATGGGGAGAGTCTATTGCTATATTCATTTGGATAATCTCTGAAATCAATCTACAGCCTTATTGGGGAAAAATATGAAGTTATCAAGGGGAAAATCAGTCCAGATGACAGTCTTTTTTACATTCGGGTTTGCCACTTTCAAAAGGGTCCAGAGCAATATCTCTTAAATCATGAAAATAACAGCTTCAGGCTTTTGTTGTTCTTTGAATAGGATATCACGTCCCACAGGTAAAATAAAATGCTGGAATATCCTTGTTTTGCTAATTTATGCACTTCTTTTAAAGAAATATCTCTCAACGCTTCTCATATTCATTTTCATGATGGCTCTCATGAATGGTATCATACAAGTTTCGTTGAGCGCTATCATCTTTATGCCTAATAAAAGAGCAATCCGACACCATCCGTTATATTGACAAGCCTTTAGTGTTGTACAGTCTAGGCTATTTGAGAGCGCTTATGAGAGTTTTTTCTTAACTCGTTTTATTTCACACGAACACTTCCTGCTTGTGACATGCAAGAAACACGCTTTTGATTGCTTCAATATAAATAGGCTTGAGAGAATCTTACGGTATTAGGATTTATCATTCAACGTGCAAAATAATTAATTGTTATAAATCAATATGTTGTAGTTAACCATAGATTATGGCTTACGGCTTTTTTTATAAAATACTCTGCATGCCTTTTATTCGGAATATAGGGTTTTCTTAGTGGTTTTACTGTCGTTTTAGGTGTCTGTGGCGTACGAATGAGTTCGTATTGGTAAAGGAAGAGAAAAAGAAGGTGGAGCAGTGATAAAAGGTGAGGTGAAAATAATTTTCTTCGATCATCATATGAATTTTCACGCATTTTTATGGCTTCGGGTGTGTATGCTTGTTGTATATTGAGGAGCAAAGCTTGCTTGTAGAGTTTTATGAAGTGGCAAGCCAAGGGAAAGGCGCAAGACAAAGATTATTGACAGATTGTTTTTTACAAATCGATGCGTATTTAAGAATCTTCGTCTTTTAAGGTGCGGAGGAAATGTGCGAACCCTCTGTTTAAAGACGCGCTAAACGATAAAGATGCAGCGAGCGTGATCCGTGATGACAATAGGCAAGAAGAGGCAGAGAGGCTGTTTTTAAAATTGTTTGCATAGCTTCAACAGCTGACTTTTCTATAGTTGGAGGAGAAATGGGAATGTGATAGGCTTTTATGCCATATTCATTTGCGACCGTTTTAATGCTAGAAAAGTCAGGTTGATGGAGCTCTTCGTGATCGGGGCGGTTACAGATAATTGTTTTAAAACCAGCTTGTGCCAATGTTTTGATATTTTCTATGCTAATTTGGGCGCTGATAAAAATATCAGGTTCAATTTGTTGTAAATTCATTTTTGTTTATTCCCAATTGCACGATCTTCACGATACCCTCTGGTCTGGTATATAGAAAGAACATAATGAAGGTAAGTTTTTCAGTGGCATCTTAACAAAAATATTCTTTTTGTCGAGAAAATCTATTTGGGAAAAATGAGCTGTAAGATGCAAAATATCTCACTCCGCAACATGTTCGTTATGCGATCTTATGAAAGACGGATGTTTGGTCTTTATGGATAATCTATAGTGTTTACTCAGCATAGACATTTCATTGTGTTGTTTGTTTACGCGTTTGCTAGAGGTACCCTTATTTCTCTTAAGCCCATTTTACTCTGTCGAGCGTCAAAGAGTATAAAATTCATGGATCACCACCCTTTTTATGCTTATGAAGAAGGAAGTCGGTACCATTGTTATATTTGCCAACCTCCAATATTGTAATAGTTCTTGGTACTTGAGATTCTGCATAAGAAGCATTTTAAATCCTTTCTTGTACAGTTTTTACCCACACGCCAGCCCTGATTGTACGTACAAGAGATATGATTTTGATTAATTTAATATAAGAGGCATGAAATGAGAGAATCTTCCTGATTTCGGCTCTCTCATTCAACGTGCAAAACAATGAATTCTCCTTATAGTTTGTTGTATATTCAGAGTGGAGCTTGTTTGTAGAGTTGCATTAAGTGGATTGCATGAAGGGAGAATCCCAAAAGGCCAGTGCAAAATAAGAAGCTGGATCATTTACAGCGCATTGTTTACAGATCGACATGGATTTAAGAATCTTCGTTTTAGGGTGGGGGGGGGAAGAAGAGCATGTCTCTTTTAAATTTATTTTGTTATTTTCAAGAATATCATCTTCATAATGTTTTGCTCATGTTAAAGAATATTATAAAAAATTGCGGGCTATTGTTATTTATCCTGAAAATGGGAGAAATGATTATTTTGCACGTATTGGATGCTTGTTTCTTTTATTACTTTCAGTATAATCGTAAAAACGATAATACTGAAAGGCGTAATGGATGATCATTGGACTTTTGAATCAAAAGGGAGGTGTCGGAAAAACGACGTTGAGTGTTAATCTTGCTGCCAGTTTTGCACGTACTGGTACACGGGTATTGCTTATTGATGTTGACCCACAGGGAAGCGCATTGGATTGGGCTGCTGCGCGTGAAGATGCACATTTGTTTTCGGTTGTTGGTTTACCGCGTGCAACGGTTCACAAAGAGATTACACAGATTGGTCATGGTTATGATCATATTATTATCGATGGTCCTCCGCGTGTAACTGATCTTGCTCGTAGTGCTCTTATGGCTTCGGATTTGGTGCTTATCCCTGTTTTGCCTAGTCCCTATGATATTTGGGCAGCGGATGGAATTGTAAAGCTGATTGACGAAGCACGTGTTTATAAAGAAAATCTCAAATCTGCTTTTGTTATTAATCGTAAAATCGTCAATACAGCGATAGGGCGTGATGTGAACGAAGCTCTTGGCATATACCCCGTACATGTTCTTTCTTCTAGCGTTGCGCAGCGTGTGATTTTTGCAGAAGCAGCAGCACAGGGGAAGGCGGTTTATGAAGTTGATAAGCAAGGACCAGCAGCAGCAGAGATTGAAGCGGTTGCAGCGGAAATCAAGGAGTTAGCACGATGAATAAAAAAATTAAAATCGGCACAAAACCAACGAATAAATCAATCCCTTTAACAGCGGATGCATGGGTAGGAAGCCACAAAGGGAGCATGAGTGGAGGTATGAAGCGCCTCACGATTGATATACCAGAAAGTTTGCATCGGTTGATTAAGGTCAGTTGTGCAAGTCGTGGAACTAAAATAGCTGATGAGGTCCGCGAATTGCTTTCACAAAAATACGGAAAAGTGTAAAAAATGATACGATAATTTCGTTGCTTTGAATGCTTTTTCTAGAGATGATATTGATTGTTTTTATACGAAGTTAATAATAAAAGCGCTCTTCCTTTTTCACGATGGTTGCTTCATTCAAGTTGTTTTTCATAAGGTTCTGTATTATCTCATGAAAGAGCTATGAGTTTGCGAAAAATTCTCCGTTTCAAACTTTTCCCTATAAATGTGATAATCATCATACTACTTGTGACCTTATCCGCTAGATGAATAGATAAGTTTCTTCTTCCATAAAAATTATCTTGATAATGATTTAAAACATCAGGTTATTTTTTTGTTTATTTTACTTAATACATGCGTAAATAATGTAATTAAGAGTAGCGTTGATTATTTTTTTCTGTTATGCAGCAATCCGTTTTATTAAATTATATTCATGTTTATAAAGGGGGGGATAAAAATAAGTAAAATTTACTGATATTGACGCGCTATAATTTTTCCTAATAAACAAAAGAAGTCATTGAGTATATTATAGAAAATATTTCTTACATTTATATGATTTTATAGTCTTAAATAGTTAATGCCAGTTGTAATGGTACGCAAGGCAATAGGCTTTTTTCTTCAATTGGAATGTATAAGATCGCTTTTTTAGCATTTCTATTGGCTTTTAAAAAGTACAGGGGGACTTAAAGCTTTCTTTCTTTTCCGGTGGTTTAGAAATGATAAGAGCGCAATTAGTTGATTAAAAGCTGTATTCTTTCGTTTGCAGAGAATTTGCAATGGATATAGGCATGACGAATTTTGGGTAAGATATCGTGCTGCTTCTCGTTACCAAAAGGTTCTTGAAGGAAAAGAAATGATTAAAAAGCTTTTTGAGAATGTCAAGATATCAGAATTTTTGCTGAAGTTTTAACACTTCAAATACAAAGAGCTGCCGTGCAGATAATGTTACAAATGCAAGTCTGATAAATGAAAGGCAGTTTTCATGATTTAACATGTTTGCGTTGGAAGTGTACGTATTTGCAAAGGAAAGTAGACGCAAGGTCACAATATAGGAGGGGATGTGAACCCAAAGATATTGTTAATAAAATATTCGCGTACAGAAGTGGATTTTAAAATTTTTGAAAATGCACAATGAACCGAATGTACAATTTTAATCGGGTGCTAAATTGTGTCCTAAACTTTGTAAATTTGAAAAAGGGGAATTTATTGATGAATAAAGCCATTATTACAGCATTGCTGGTTTGTACTGGACTTGTCGTTTCTGGTTGTGAAAAAACTTATAGCGTAGCGGAATTTAAGAAAGATAAAACATTACTCGAAGAGTGGGCAAAAAAATGTGAAAAGCTGGATCAATCTTCTATGGAGAAATCTAAAAATTGCCAACATGCCAGACAAGCATATATGGAACTTATGTTTGGCATTCATTAAAAACATACAGTTCAATAAATAAGGAATTTTTAAGTTCTTGATTCTATTACATTTTTAGGCTCTCTCTAACTTTTAGAGAGTCTTTTTATGGCTTCAAGAATTAGTCGTTTACGATCAGTACTCTTTGTGTAAACGGATGCTATACTGTCATTTGTTCAGCCCAAAAGTGCTTTCAATTGTAGATAGTATTGCCTCCCAATGAGTTGTTATGTGTTACTGCTAATTTTTTAATGTTTTGGTTACATGTATTTAAAATATGAGATTAATCTATCTTTGGGGTGTTTTTTTTTGCGTTTATCACAAATAAATGTTTCATCACACTAAGATCGTCTTTAAGTGTTGCGGCTAATTTCGGAAAAATTAGGAGGCAACATTTGTTTGGAAATTACGTTCTCTGTTTTAATAAAGAGAAAAACATTCTGAATAGAATTATTATCGTTTCATACTCAAATGTTTTTCTCAAACTATTTTTAAAAAATTTCTTTTGATTTGAGAATATTATAACATTCGTTAAGTTGTGAGACAGTTTTGCTAGGACGGTTTTGCCGGATGTGTGAGGAATTGAGTGCTCTCCACATCTTTTCATTTTTCTCCTCTCTTTTCTGAGTTTGCAAGGTTTTTCCTTGTTATTTTTTTATCTTAATTGTGTCGTGATATTATCATGTTGAGCGGTGGAGCGTATATAAAACTTTACGTATGAGGTGTTTTTTGTTCTCGAGTGTGTGATGAATGTTTTTCTGAATAACACTTTGATTTATAAAAATAATTTAATTATTTTATGTTGAATAAGGATCTCGAATAACGTAAGCTTCTCTTATTCCAAATCTGTTCTCGGTTGAATTAATTAAAACCATCTTCTTGCATGGTACAAGCGGGGAGAGCCGTGTGGATAAAAACTGTTGAAGAAAGACGTAAAAATGCCTCTTATGAATTATCTCAAGTGCTAAAGTTTTGTTGGCAACATTTGGGGCTGAAAAAGTGTGTGATGCTGCTGGTTTATTCTTTCATAAGGGTAAAGATGGTGTTCAATAGATTTATCATAAGCTTCATGAAATATTATTCTTTAGAATTGTGATATGCCCTGAAGGGGAAATTTACTCAATAAAGAGACAAATTATTTACAGATCATATCTGATAGAAAATTTCGTTTTTTAAGGTGGGAGTGAAGTTAAGATTCAAGATAGCGTGAAAAGACGGACACTGATGGTTAAAAATGCATACAAAAAGCAGAGTTTATACTCAAATAGTTGCAAGCGATGTTTGAAATTGGGTGTGTGGTTTATCTGTAGAATTAAAATTCTGCTTTGCTCTTATGTGAAATTAAGATGCTCATTTGCACAGATTATAAAAAGCCAAAAGAGTATGCTTAGTATATTTCTATTACGAGAACTAAAATAACAACAAAAGTATTGATGGTGATAATCAAGGTTGAATAAAGCATAGCGGCTTTTACGAGATCAGCCATAAAAACCTCTTTCTATTCTTTTTGAGGTGATTTTATGAATAACAATATGTTACAATCTGTAATATATGCTGATACAACATATTCGGCAAGCTTAAAATCGTTCCTTTTTTTATAAAAGCTTAAGGAGTTGGAGTATTGTGAATCCTAAAAAAGAAAGCTTTAAAAGGACTATTGATTGATTTTGTAAGTTTTGTGTTGCTGGAAACTTTTTTATCCTGTTATGCTATAAAGCACTGTCATTTATAACGGTAATATAAGACATATAAGTTTTCTTGGAACGTTTAAGTATTTTTTAGTGTACAGTGAATATTCGTAGGTTTATTTGTTGAGCCTTTCGTTTAAGTGAATCAGATGAGGGGAAAGTCAGGAGAAGATCGTTTGACAAAAATTCGAACTGCGTACAGAGCCGATTGAGTTAAGATCTTGGTCCTTTAAGGTGAGCGGCGGAAGACAAAAATGTTTTCTGATCGTTTATCTCATAGAAAGATTGGTTAATGCTGCTCTAATGGGGCATGTTTTGCACAAAAGTAAAGAACGCTCCAAACGAAATATACTTATGTTGTATATTAGTATATTTGTATTGCATATTTATGTACTTGTTTTAGAGAAGTATCTCTTAACGCACACGAAAGACATTTTACGATGACACTCGTAAATGGTATAACGGTAAATGTGAATAGTATAACAGTAAGGCTCTCGTGAAATAATATAAACTTTGAATAATATAAAAATCTGTAGAATGCTATCATCTTTATACTTATGAAAGAGCAAGTCACAATCATCGTACGCTTGCTTCCAATATTTATTATAGTTCTTGGCATTTGCTAAGGTTCATAAGAGGCATTTTTCTTTCAGCGTATTTTATCAACACATCAGGGCGTTGTTTGTGATGTGCAAGCAAGTGATTTTAATTTATTCAACATGGAATAGATTTGAAATGTGATGATTATGAAAGAGAAGAGCTGCATTTAAAAGGTTGAAAACGAGAGAAAGATCGTAAACAAAAATTGTACCTTGATTATAAAATGATTGTTTCTCTGTTTTTATACCAGTAGCACATGTAAAGTCGCGATATTAAGAGCAAACTGTGTTATGGAATGAAATAATCTGTAAGAAGATGCTGTGAAAATTCTGAAAATATCAATGGGGGAGCGTTAAGCATTATGCATTGGATAATATTTTGATTTATAGATGATAATCTATCGTTATTCAACTTGAATTAGATTCCTTAATACTGGAAATTTTTTCATTCCAAATCTGTTTCGTGGTGAATTAACCAAAACAACGTCTTTTGCAGTTACAAGCAGGGAGCTCCCATGCGCAGAGAAATTGTACAAGAAAGGCCATGCTTTATGAACCGTCTCAAGTGCCAAGGGTATCAGAACATAAGGGGTTAGAAAAATATGTGATGGTGCTGGCTTGCTTCTTTTTATTAAGCGTAAAGATGAAAAGTGCTCAATGGATTTTATACATGTCATGGAAGATTTATCATTATACCATTGATGGGCCGCGGTGCGAAATAGGCTTGGGTGCACTTAAGAGATATTTCTTTAAAACAAGCGCGTAAATATGCGATTGAAGACGTATCGAACTGATTGGCTAAGAAACTCTTGAAAAGGTTCAAAAAATCTTATATAGTCATTCATTGCAAAGAAAAGCGAATGATAATTTAAAAAAGGAAGATTGATGGCTGTTTAGCTATTTGAAGATGTCTTTTTTTATATTGCTGTATGGCTGATCTGTTCAAAAGAACATTCTTTTTGTGTTTTATGCAAAATACTGCATGTGTGCAGAACGAGCATGGGAGAGGGGGTGTCCTTTTGAATGGGTGCAAACTGATCTTGTCGGGCGCCATCTTATGGGGCGCAGGAAGGTATACAAGTTTAAGTGCAGAGAGAGCCATAAGGTTATGGAGGGTAAAGTGCTTCTATCAGTAAAATGCTGAAATTTTTAATGGGCTTACGTCCTTATATGCTGCAAGATAGGCTGCGGTTTTTTGTCGGCAGATATTTTTTGTGGCTGAAGTTGTCGTGAAAGCATTGTTATTTTCTGTTGAAGATGAGCTCGTGATAAAATCGGCAAAGATAAAATCGGCAAGGCGAAATAGACAGAGCAAATATGGAAATTTCGATATTGCTGTAAGGTTTAAGTCTATAGCGTTTTTATGGATTAGTATAGCCGCAATGATGGTTTTGGAGCAAAGCAAGAAAAATATTTGAGAGAACTCGTTGAAAGTTGAAGTGGTATACGCTTTGAAGGATTGTCGTGCTGTTGTTTGAGCAATGTTTGCACCACGAGCTTGGTTGAGTGTATCAGCATTGAAGAGAACCTGTTTAGTCTCCCTCATTTGAAAGTAAGATTGAACAATAGTGTTGAAGGGGAAGTAAAAATGTCTGTAGTGCAATATGGTGATGATAGTTTTGCGGCAAAAGCAAAAGTTCTTGATAACAACCTTATTGATCGTGATTGGGCGATGACAAAATTTGTTGCTGCTGTTAAAGGATTAGCTCAAGTTGTTGATTATGAAAGCAATATGCTAGAGAGTAGTGGTGTTCCAGATTACGAAGAAATAAATTTGCGTAAAATACGTGGTTTGCGTGATCTTAATAAATCCATGAGTGATGTGAAGCGCTATATGAATCAAGATATTGAGCATGAGGTTGAAAGTTTGTTGTCTGATTTACAAGAAAAATTACAGCGTAATAGTGAATTACTTCAAACACATTTAAATGCAGTTAATGATCTTTCTAGAGCTATACAACTATCTGGACGTGCAAAAGAAATAGAGGAATGATCAAATCTGCTTAATACGGGCTGTTCTAAGTCATGACAATGATTAGGTAGGGCAGTTGATTTGGATAAATAGTGCGTTTAGTGAGTAGACGTGTTTTAAGCGCATTTTGGTATTTAAATTATTATCCTGATGTACTGTAAAACGCTGTTCTTAAAACAATGTCTTTTAAGCTGTCGTGATGTGAACCGCATGCGGTGAGAAGCTGGCTAGAAGAGAATTCAGAGAAGGCGGATTATTTACAGAGAATTGTTTGCAGACTAAGTCAGTAGGGAGCTTCATTTTTTAGTTTAGGGAGAGGCGCGATCAAGAGAATATTTAGACCAGCCTGTGATGCCTTAAAAACAGCTTCCTTGGGGTGTGGTAATGTAAGGTTTATACATTGAGTCTTTTGCTTGCATTTAGCAGATCTGGCAGCGACTTACTCTTCCTTGCTTTAAGGCAAAGTACTATCAGCGCTGGAGTGTTTCACGGCCGAGTTCGGGATGGGATCTGGTGCGTTCACTCCGCCATAACCACCAAGTCAGCAAAAAGCATGAATGATGAAGAGTATGTGATGAATATTGCCTATAAGCTTCATGGAATATTGTCCTTTAAAGTGTGGTGATATGACGCGGTTCGTTGTTTAAATCTATATGCTTGAGATAAAAATTAAAGCGGTTTATTATTTCCTTCTGCTGTTTTTAGTTTTTGTATGTCAGATTGGAGAGAGCATCCAGATCTGAGTGGATATAGTGCGTATATCTTTGTTGGCGTAATATTTGAAATGGGGAGGCAATCTCATTGGGAAAGAATAAAGAGGTAGAAATCAGCTTCCCTCTGTTCCGCCGTTCTTTAATTTAGCTTTATGTCTTTCAAAAGTATCTAAAGCACTATCTGTTAAATAATGAAGATTCCGCATTGTTTCACGCTTTTTTTATTGTGTTTTTTACTGCGGGCATGTCCTTCATGCACGACAAAATACTCAAAATAGAATGGATTTGTTATTCCTAATTCACGGCCTTGTTTTAAAGAGATATCTAAGCTCTCAAGTCTATTTCGTGATGGTGTTTGTGGGGCGGCGCAACGACATCTTTGATGCAACGGTGCTTGTGAATGGTATAATAAGAAAGTTCCCATCGAAATAATATAAAATCTATAGTGCGCGACCATCTTTATGCTTAATAAAAGAGCAAGTTGATATTGTTATATTTTTCAACACTGTCATATTCTTTGTTTGATCCCAATGTTGCTACAGCCCTTGGCACTTGAGATAGTTCATTAGAGGCATTTTTAATCCTTTCTTAATAGTTTTTTATCCCTATGGCTCTTCCCCCTTGTCACTTGTAAGAGATATGGTTTTTGTTGATTCAACATGGAACAGGTCTAAAATGAAAGAATCTGACGATATTCTGGATTCTCATTTAACATGGAAAACAATTAATTGTCTTTATAAATCAATATCTTGTCTTATAATGGAGCTGCTGTAGCATTGAGATTTTAGAGGAAAAACTTGCCTTTAAGAATTTATACCAGATACTAGTCTTTATAGCAGGTATATTAAATGTACATCATCTAAAATAAATGGAGCGTCCACAGCGAAGAAGGGGCTGACTTTTTTTAAATCGGCATGAATGCTTATTCTGTTGTGCTGTAAAAACATCATCGCTTGAGGTGTGGTGATAATATAAGACATAAAATTTTATGCATGGGGTATTTTGATGAGAGAATGTTATGGTATTTAGTTTTTTATTCAATATGCAAAAGAAATATTATAAGTCAAAATCTTCTTTGATGTGATAATGATTTTTGAGAATTAAAAAAATATATAAATTTAAATAAAAAAGCAGCACTTTGTGCTGCCTTTTTTATTTAAGTTAAAATTAACTTCTGCTTTAGAAACGATAACGTATTCCGCCAGACAAATTGGTGCCAGATACACCGGCTTTTTGCAGTTTTTGCCGATAGCTGATATCGGCGTTTAGTACGATATTTTGAGAAAGATATGCATTCACCCCCATGCCTCCCTCAACTGAAGAGCCGGTAGGATCAACATGAAAGGTATCAGCAATTTTTATTGTTTTACCATCGCCAAAAGTTCTGATAACATTCATTTTACCATAGAAGGAAACAGCCTTGTTTTCTTCAACAGCCATTATCGTTTTTGTTAAACGTCCACCAAAACGGATCAACCATTGATGTGGATTGCCCATGTCTACTTTTAAGCCATTGGTATCTGAGAAAATATCAAACATGAGATTTTGATAAATGAATTGAGCTTGTGGTTCAAAGACAAGCCCTTTTGTATCGGTTGCTAATTTCTGACCAATGGTTGCAGATATATTAAGCATCTCGGTACCATCCAATTTTGCGGCATTCCCAACAAGAGCTGTGGTAATATTTCCTTTTAAGGTTCCGTAAGAAAGAAGAGCGTTGACATATATACCATTGCTATGCTGGATGCCGCTATAAGCGGTAAGTGACCATTTATCAAGCGTTGTCTTTTCAGAATCTTGCATCTCTTTTGGCGTAAAGGCAAGCTTTCCGTACGTTCCTAAAAGACCAAAATGTGCGCTTATGTCTTTGCTTTCTAAGGCGGCTAATATGCCCCCTAATTGTAAGGCAGTATAGTTTACATCAGCACCATAACCATAGTGCAGTGGATCGCGGTTGGAAGATAGGGTGACCTTCTCGCCGTAGGAAGAGAAAAAGATACCATTCTTTTTATTGTCTTTTGCCCCAAATACTGTTGTTTGCATATTGTCTAACAACGTGTTTTGATTGTTTACATCAGTAAATCCAGCAGAAAATAAAGTATTAGATATGGTTAAATAGTTTGCTACCTGTGGTAAAAGGGCTCGAACTTTTTTGTCTTTATCAATGTAGGCATTCTGTAAGCGGAAATCCCAGAAATCACTATTCTTCTTGCCAAAAAGATTTTGGCTCTCATGAGATGTTCCAGGCTTATAGCCTGTGAGTACATATTTATAAGGTTGTTTCCCTATTGTCATATAGTTTTCTGCTAACGTGAAGGAATTTTCGTTTGCTTGTCCGGAAACTTGAATGATTGAAATCCCATGTGTCCCTAAAGGAAGTGAAGCCATCGTCTCTTCCCAAACAGCAGAGCTATCGGTTTGGAGATTGATGTGAACAACAGTACTTCCTGAGACATCACCATTAATCACAATGCGATCAGTTTGTTGTTCCGTGATAGGAGAATGTTTATCCCATTGAGTGTTTACATAAATCTCTGCAAGACCCGCTGTACTATAAACCGCTGCTGTGTGAGTTGTTTCGTCTTCTTGCGAAAGATTAGGTCCTATAAACAGAGTTTGATAATGTCCCTCAATGGGCTTGTCAAACATAATGGCACTGTTTGTAAGGTGCAATTCAGAAAGATTAGAGTATGATTTTTCATCAACACCAAACTGTCTATAGTCATTTAAAATATTATCATTATTTGTGGCATTTTTATTCGCCTTTACAAGCCATTTAGTCCTCTCTTTTAGATCAAAAACTGTTCTATTATCTTTAGAAGTTCTTACCCGACCTTCTAAAGAAGTGTGGTTTGCAACTAATGTAATGGTGTTTGTGGAGGCACTTTCGTTCTTGATATTTTTTAATAAAATATCGGCATGAACTTCTGAATTTTTAAGGTTGACTTCCCCGTTTACGCCTGTTCCATAAAGGTTGATACCGCTACCATGTTCAACGAAAAGCTTTGTATTCTCTAGGGTTACTTTATCAGCAATATTGGCTACATCTTGTTCTTGAACGGCATTGGTGTTCCTTTCAGCATTGCGTGTATATCGTTTTCTAGGGGCATTATACGGATTGTTGCGGAAAATAATACCGTCTGCTTCATAATTTCCCGTGACATGGACGCTTGAATCCTTAAGTTTGATTGTGCCCTCCATGTTTACCAAACCAGCTGTTTCTGCTGTTACAGTAATGCCTGTAGCATCAATTTCTCCACCATCTGATACGCTTAGTGCAACAAAACGCGCATCAACTGTTCCCCCTATCATGTTGACTTTTGAATTATTTCCCTCTGCATGTACAGCAAAACCATTGTCTTGAATTTTTTTGTTATGTAGCGTTATGATCTTACCGTTTTTAGCTTCAACTCCAGCGCTTATATCCTCAATTTGTGTAGACTTTTCAGGTTGTTTTATTGGTGATATTGGTTTTTCAATCTCTGATTTTTCAGATATTTTTTGTGCAGATGAAGATTGCACTGGCGCTGGTTTTGCAGAGCTTGGTGGTAGCAGTAATGTTGGTTTTTCAGTTTCTACTCTTAAAGATATTGGCTGTGCGAGTTCTGGTTCATTAGATGTTGGTATTTGCTCTGTTGTTGGTTTTGTAGGTTCCGTTCTTGTAGGTTCAGACTTTGTAAGTGCTGGTTGTAAATTCGGTGAAGGTTGTGTAGGTTCTGGCTGTGAAGACACAGCAGAATTCGATAGTGTTTTTTCGCTGGAAGAGTCTGCAGAAGAGGAGGGCGCCCCTGAACGTCTTCTAGATTTTGCTTCCATTCCTGTTGTTGAAGATTGTATAATAGGAGTGTTTTGTGTTGTAGGGTTAGATTGTACACCTTCTGTAACTTTAGTCTTTGGTGTTTGTGTACTTCCTTGACTAAGATCAGAGTTTTGTTTTGAAGAAGAAATTATATTTCCAGCTGAATTTCCTTCAAGTTGTGTTTTGGGAGGTAGAGTGCTTGTAGAAGTAGGCGTTGTAAGTTTACTTTCTGTAGAAATAGGGCTTGCGCTCTTTCTTGTGGAGCTAGGTGCTGTAGGGGGAAGGAGGCCATTAGGGGTTGAAGATGGATATGATGGCATAATTCGCCCGATTCCATCATATGGATCTTTATACGGATCAAAAACTCCGGATAGATTTATTTGTGACTTGACATGAGCAGGTTGTAGAGAAGAAGAATCTATCGTTGTTGATGGATTTGTACTATGAATAGCATAAGACATACTGGTGGAAGAACAAAACAGAACTCCGGAAACTGTGTATAGTAAGAAGCTTTTTTTCATATGGATGTATTCCTAAAATATTTCTCCCCTCTCTCATAAAAAATAAAACTTTGGCCTCATTATGTCTCTTTTATAAGAGACAAAACGAAACATAATGAGAGCGCGTTATATTTCAAGATAGGAATACAAGTATTTTTAAAAGTGATAGCGCATTCCAGCGGCAATATTTATTGCAGAGATGCCAGCTTTTTTGAATTTATGTTGATAGCTGATATCACTATGAAGCTCTATATTTTGCGATAAGTGCGCCTGAATACCAAAACCACCTTCAATTAAAGATTCCATAGCAGCAAGCGAAAAGTTTTCACTAAAAGTTTTGATCATGTTCAGTTTTCCGTAGAAGGAAAGGGCATGGCCTTTGTTTTGTGTCAAACGTCCACCAATACGGAGCAACCATTGATGAGGTTTGCTTATGTCTATTTTAGAGTTATCGCCATCTGAGAAAGAGCTCTTATCTGATAAAGAACCAAGCATGAGACGTTGATAAACAAGTTGTGCTTGCGGTTCTAGGATTACACCTTCCAAACTGGTTGACAGTTTTTGACCAACAGTTGCAGCGGCTCCTAATGTTTTACTATTCTTCACTTTTGAGGTATGTTTGATGAGAGCTGTAGCGTGATTTTCTTTGAAAACTCCATAAGAGAGAAATGCACTTGCATAGATGCCACTGTCATGCTGAATATTTCCATATGCGGTGAGTGACCATTTATCAAACATATTTTTTTGAAAGCTCTCCTTGTTTTTAGGAGTAAAAGATAATTTCCCATATGTTCCGAAAAGACCAAAGTTGCTGCTGATATTTTGATCTTTTAGCGCTATTAGTGTTGCTCCTGCTTGCAATGCAGCATAGCGAATATCTGCTTGGATACCATCTTGTTTTGCTTGAACCTTGGAAGAAAAGGTGCTTTTATTGCCATAAGAGGATAAGAAAACGCCTCTTTCTGGATGATCTTTGGGCTCAAACATTGTTATTTGCATATTGTCTAACAAGATATTTTGATTGTTGACATCACTAAACCCGACAGCAAACATCGCGATAGGCATGACTAAAGAGCTTTCTTCTTGTGGTGTAAGAATTGTGCTTTTTGCTGTCCCATTAAGAGAAGTAGAAGTTGCAGTTGCTTTATCATCATCTGTAAGTTTAGAGGTGCTCTCTGTAGCCGCGGTAGCAGTATTCTCAACCTTTGGGAGCAATTTCATATGCGCTTTTTCTGATGTATTAAGAGTCGTTTTTGATTCCGAGGAAGTGGTGTTTGTTTGGGGATCAATATCAGATTGCGAATTTTCATTTATTTTAGGCTGTCTCATTCCATGCTTTGTTCTTGTGGATGAAGTGCTCTTTGGAGGAGGGGATGTTTTTTCTTTTCTCTCCACGTTGGTTATTCCATCCGCGTTCAAAGTCTCTAATACTGCTTTGCGTAAAGCATCAGAAAGTTCTTTGTTTTGTCCTTGTAAGGCAGTATCCACTTGTGCCGCCTTATGTAATATTTCTGCTGTATTTTGCAGTTTGTGCCAATCACGATTGTCTTGGCTTACCCATTGTTGGTGTGCAGCATTAACACGCTGTTGGTTATCAGCTTCAAGGATTGCTGCCGCCTTTACGGCATCGGAAACTGCTTTGTCGTAGCCACGTAATAAATTTTCTCTTGTTTTTAATCGATTCTGACGTAATTGTTCAAGTTTTGCTCTGGCTTGCATCATGCGGTCCGCATCACGATTAAATTGCTCTGACATAGCACGAGCGTATATAGAATCTCTTTCTTTCCGCATTTCCTCTCTATGATCAGGAGTTGCATAACGACCGATCCCTGAGAAATATCTGTTAATTTGAGTTCCTGAATCATCTAATGCTTCTTGAAGTGCTTGATTGAAGTGCGAATTATCCTCCATCATGGCGCCAGAGGCTATCTTTTCAAGATTTTTTTCTGCTTGTGTTGGTGTGTTTATTAAATCAATAGCACGGCGATATTGTTCAGGTAATTTCATAATCCCTTCAATGGCATGGCGTTCCTGGGGGCTTAGAGCAGAGGCGGTGCTGGTAGATGTGAAATTAAAAGAAGAAAAAAATAAAGCACAAGCGGCTGTACATAACAAAAGATTCTTATGCATAGAGATGTTCCTTAAGATATTTTCTTTATTTTGCTAAAAATGAACCACTTTTTGACACATTACGGTTTTTTGTAATGTAGTTAAGCAGCACTGTTTTCATCTCAGCGCTGCTTATGCGTCAAAATAGAGAGCTAAGATTTCTAAAAGCGATAACGCATTCCTCCGGAAAAATTAATTCCAGAGAACCCGGCTTTTTGAAGTTTATGTTGGTAATTAACGTCAGCATGAAGTGCGATATTTTTAGAAAGCTGCGCGTTAATGCCAAGCCCACCTTCAAGGGAAGAGCCCATAGAATCGAGATGGAAAGATTCCATAACATCGATAGTCCGCTCCTCACCAAAAGCTTTGATGACATTCAATTTACCATAAAAAGAAAGAACACGATCTTTTTCAATAGGAAGCATTGTTTTTGTTAAACGCCCTCCAATACGGACCAACCATTGATAAGGGGGCTTTATATTAACTTGGAAGCCATCAATATCTGAAAGAGTGCCAAAGGCAATATGTTGATAAATAAGTTGTGCTTGTGGTTCAAAAGACAGCCCTTCAACACCAGTTGCTAGTTTTTGTCCAACGGTAGCTGATATATTTAATGTATCCGTATTGTTTAATTCTGTGGTGTTGCCGATAAGGGCTGTTGTAATATGTCCGTTTAAAATGCCGTAGGAGAAAAGTGCATTAATATAGAGACCATTGTCATGGTGGAGATTCCCATATACCGTAAAGGACCATTTATCCAGTATGCTTTTGTCAGAACCTTCCATGTCCTTTGGCGTAAAAGCGAGCTTTCCATATGTGCCTAAAAGACCAAGATTCGCGGTTATATTTTGATTTTCTAACGTTGTTAATGTCATGCCTGCTTGTATAGCAGCATAGTGAACATTAGCACCATAACCATATTCCAATGGACTACGGCTGGAAGATAACGTCATCTTGTTGCCATAAGTCGATAAAAATATCCCTTTTTGTTTATGACCTTCTAATCCAAAAACTGTTGAGTGCATATTATCTAACAGTGTATTTTGATTGTTTATATCAGCCAAGCCAGAGGAGAATATTGCATTATGCATAACCAAATAGCTTGCCATTTGAGGAACAAGAGCTTTGATTTTTCCTTCATCATCAAGAGTCGCATTTTGTAGACGGAAATCCCAAAACTCTTCACTTTCTTGCAAGAGACTTTGCTGTTTGTCAGCTCTCCCACGGCTGGATGTTGGTCCATAGCCATTTAATACATATTTATAGGGCAATCCACCCATTGTAGTGTAGCCATTTGCCAGCGTGAAGGCGGCTTCCTCTGCTTTTCCAGACACCTGAACAAGTGAGAGACCACGCGCATTCAAAGGAATTGAAACTTCATCATTATCGAATGGTTCTGCACGCTTTGAAAGATTGTTGAAATAGATCGTTGTGGTGCCTGAGACATTACCATGAACGAGAACACGGTCAGTTTTTTGTTGTTCTTTTATAAGACCATTACTCCATTCGGTATTAAAGTAAATCCTTGCGTTGCCCAATGCATTGTAAACCGTTGTTGCATCGGAGCTTCTGTTTTGCTCTGCTTTCGCAGCTTCAGCTGTTGGCTGTTTTCCCACATGCAAGGTTTGATATTGATTGTCTGCTAGTTTATGCGGCGCATTAAATATAATAGAGCTATTATTAAGGTTCAATACTGAGACAATAGACTGTGCACGTTGTTTAATATCAGTGAGCAAGTATCCTTTAGAGCTGTCAAATTCTTTGTCTACTTCAAATTGACTAATCTTTAGGGACCACTTGCTGTTATTGTTGAGAGTAAAAATCGTTGTATTTTGAGGTAAAGTCTTTGCTCGTCCTTCTATAATCGAATTGTCAGCGCTTAATATAAAAGTGCGAGGATCGATATCTTTTGAGTTTTCTGGGATTTTATTTTTTAATAATATATCAGAACGAATTTCTGAACTTTTAAGTTCTACCTCAGCAACAGATTTTGCATAATCTGGTCCTAGAATACCAATACCATTTTCAACAAGAAGTTTTGTGTTGGTAAGAATTGCTTTATTGATAACTTTTTCGCCCTCTTTTACTTGGGAACTTGGGATGTAATCAAAAAGGATACCACGACTTTTGTGATGTCCGGAAACATTTATGATTGAATCTTCAATATGGATGATGCCGTTTGAAATTTCTAAACCACGGGAATTTGATTTTCCTACAGTTTTTTTAGCATGAATACGTCCACTTGTTGTTGCGGTAAATAAATTTGAGTCTGAACGCATTGTTGAATTTGTAATGGTGATAAAGGCTTTGTCATCAGCAACCACTGTTGTATATGCGCTGCGGATAAAAACGTTATTAAAGTTTTTTTCTTCTCCTGCTTTATCCGCACGAGCCATAACCATTGTAGGAGCTGATGTATTTGCATAAGTTGAACCGAAATGAGAAAAAATCAAAGTTCCAGCAATTGTACATAACAAAAAATTTTTCTTATAAATATATTTCTTACACATAGATATGCCTTTAGTATTTGGTATGCTTTGATGCTTACTTCATTCCCCTGATGGCGCAAGTACCCAAACAGTTTCTATATCATTATGTTTTTATTGTAAACAACAAAACGAAACATTGCGTCGTGTTCTTTATCGTTTAAAAAATGATTTTAGAAGAGCTTTTAAAATAGAGATTGCAGTTAGAAACTATGAATTGCAGAAAAGCTAGATTGATCAGTATTCCGTTTAAAAGTGTTAAGAAACAAAATATTTTGCAAGGATGTTTGTTGCTTAAGGCTGTTGTTATGGAAACTTTACAAAATTTTTGGAGAAGCTGTTGTTGTGTGCTTACAAAAAGCTTTTAATTGATTTTCTTACACAGAGAATTATTTATTACGTGTTTTAAAATACAAAAAATTTTATTAAAAGCATTTGATTTTTATAAATCAAAAAGGCAGCTCTCTTGAGAATTCAGTATTCATTTAGAGATAACAGATTTTATTACATTTGGTTTGAGTGAGATTAATTGGCTCAAGAAAGGTGGTAGAAAGAATAGTTGTTAACGGTTCTTTCCGATAGATTATAAAAAGGCAGCACATTTGCACTGCCTTTTATTAAAATGAATAGAATATAAATTGTTTTTTGCGTTTTCTTAAAACTGATAGCGTATTCCGCCTGAAAAGCTTGCTCCAGATATACCAGTTTTTTGAAGCTTATATTGATAGTTAACATCAGCATGAAGGGCGATATTTTGTGATAATTGTGCATTTACACCAAATCCACCTTCAAGGGCAGCTCCTATAGAATCAAGGTGGAATGGTTCACCAATCTGTATCGTACCATTGTTAGAAAAAGCTTTAACAACGTTTAGTTTACCATAGAAAGAAAGAATACCGCCGTTTTCAATAGAAAGCTTCGTTTGCGTTAAGCGTCCACCCACACGCACTAAGTATTGATAAGGATTTCCCATATCCACATCAAAGCCATCGACATCTGAGAGTGTGCCAAGCATGAGGCGTTGATAAACAAGTTGTGCTTGTGGTTCAAAGACCAATCCTTTCTTACTGGTTTCGAATTTTTGTCCAATGGTTGCTGATGCACTGAATGTATCAGCATTTTTCAATTCTGCAGTCTTTCCTATGAGAGCTGTGGTGATATCTCCCTTGAGCATTCCATAGGAGAAGAGCGCATGGATGTATATCCCATTATTATGGCGCAGCCCACTATATGCAGTAATTGACCATTTATTGAGTGTACTCTTGTCAGCACCTTCCATGTCTTTAGGGGTGAAAGCTAATTTCCCATATGTCCCCAAAAGACCGAAATTGGCGGTCATATTTTGATCTTCTAGAGCTGCTAATGTAATGCCTGACTGTAAAGCTGCATAGTGAATATCGGCACCATAGCCATATTGTAATGGCGTACGGTGAGAGGATAATGTCATCTTATTTCCATAAGTTGAGAAGAAGACTCCTTTGTTTTTATGATCTTTTGTCTCAAAGGTGTTTTCCTGCATCGAGTTGAGTAAAGTGTTTTGATTGTTTATATCAGCCAGTCCAGCTGAGAATAGTGCGTTAGGCATGGACAAATAGCTTGCCACTTGAGGAACGAGAGCTCTGATCTTTCCTTCATTATCGAGAGTCGCATTTTGCAAGCGAAAATCCCAGAAATTCTGATTTTTTTCCAAGATGTTTTGTGCGTTGTTTGCTTGTCCAAGGGATGATGAACCGGTATTTTGCGCTTCTTTCTCTTTTGGTGAAACACCTTCAATCATTGTTCCTGATGCTGATATCGTGTAGATTGTGTAGTCTTTGAGGGTATTTTCTTTTGATTCTTGTGATATTCCGCTAAAGTGACTTTGTGTGCTATCGGCTGTCCCATGGCTGGATGTTGGACCATAGGCTTTGAGTATATATTTATAGGGCAATCCCCCCATTGTGGTGTAGCCGTGTGCAAGTTTGAAGGAATCTTCATTTGCATTTCCAGAAACTTGAATGAGTGAAAGACCACGCATATTCGAAGACACAGAATCTTCAGCTTTTAATATCTCACCTTTCGCAAGGTTCTTGATATGGACTGTTGTGCTGCCTGATACATCACCATGTATAAGGAGGCGGTCAGCTTTTTGCTGTTCTTTTACTAGACCATCACTCCATTCAATATTAAAATAAATTTTTGCATCGCCTGTGGCATTGTAAACTGTATTATAAGTGCTTTCTATATCGGGGATTGTACTTCCCTCAGGTCTACGAACCTCAGCTGTTCGCCCTACATACAAGGTATGATAATGATCTTTTTCCCGCCCTTGTGGTGTCTTAAATATGATAGAACTATTATTAAGATTCAGTACTGAAACGGTAGAAAGGGCTCGTTGTTTAATATCACTGAGCTCATAGTTAAACACATTAAAGTCAGTATCGACTTCCTCTTGAGAGGTCTTTAAGTACCATTTGCTTTTGTTATTCAGAGTCAAAACCGTTGTATTGACTTTTAAAGTTCTTGCTCGTCCCTCTATTGTTGAATTATCAGCGGTTAATGCTAAAGTTACAGGAAGAGTATCGTTGTCATAATATTTACGTTTCGTTTTATTTCTCAATAATACGTCAGATCGAATTTCTGAGTCTTTAAGTTGAACTTCAGCAACGGCTCTTGAGCAGTAGGGACCAAGAATACCGGTACCGTTTTTCACAAGAAGTTTTGTATTGCTAAGAACAACCTTATTGACAACTTTTTCTCCACTTTTCAGTGAAGAATCTTTTGTTTCATAAAAAACGATACTACCGGCACCTCCTCGTTGGACGGTTATGGTTGAATCTTCAACGTTGATTATACCATTCTTTGTTTCTAAACCTTTGTACACTGTATTTGCTTTAATTTCTTTAGCATGAATGCGTCCACCTTCTGATACAGAAAGTGCAGACATTTCCGTGTGTATTGTTGATTTTACAATTGTGATAGCTGCTTTATCATGCGCTAATATTCCAGGTCCTTTATCGCGGACAAGAACATTATTTAAAGTCTTTTCTTCTCCCTTATTTAATTCAATCTTCCCCAAAATTTCAGGAGTTTCAGGAGCCGATGTATTTGCATAAGTTGAACCGAAATGAGAAAAAATCAAAGTTCCAGCAATTGTACATAACAAAAAATTTTTCTTATAAATATATTTCTTACACATAGATATGCCTTTAGTATTTGGTATGCTTTGATGCTTACTTCATTCCCCTGATGGCGCAAGTACCCAGGCAGTTTCTATATCATTATGTTTTTATTGTAAATAACAAAACGAATTATATCGATGATGTTCTCTATGATTTGAAGTTTTGCTTCAGAAAAACTTTTTTTCATGATCATAAAAAGTTGAGAAAAGTGGATTTCATAAAACCTAGCTTGGTTAAGCTTATGCTAAAAGCACTATGAAGTATGATATTTAAAAATTGTCTATTAAAGATAATCGTTATAAAAAGCTCTATAGCGTTGAGATGTATTATTTGATGCACTCACCAAAACGATCAGCAAATTTTTTCTGCTATAAGAAGAAGAGATGAGGGGGCTATTCACAGGCTTTCTTTAAAGAGGCTAAGGGTACCAAAGTCCATTTTTCTAAGGAAGCACAGCCCATTTCGCGATGGTGTTCATGAATGCTATAACGCTAAAGCCATAGAATCCCATCATATTTACGCTTACGAAGGAGCAAGCCGATACCTTTACGCTTAATAAAAGAGCAAGCCCGTCACACATTTTGCTAGCTCCCAATATTTGTGATAAGCCCTTGGCACTTGAGACAGTTCATGAGAGGAATTCTCAGGCTTTTCTTATATAACTTTGCTTCACACGCCAGCCCTGCTTGTAATGTGTAAGTGAATGATTTTGATTAGTTCAACATGGAACAGATTTTAAATGAGAGAAATTTACGATATTCAAGATTTTAATTCAATAGGAATAACGCTAAATTATCATTATAAATCAATATTTTGAATATTTCATTTAAAACATCTTTTATTGATACAAAAAGAACTTTATTGAGTTATTTCATTTTATAAATGAAAAAACTAGCTTTCTTGAGCGTTTTGTATGTGAAAGATAAAGCGCTTGTTGTTAGATTTTCTTTTCATGCATTAATTTTCTCAAAACTGTTTGTTTAGAAGAACCAGCAATGGAAGTGTAAAGAAATCTTTATAGATAGCGACAACACATCGTAAAGAAAGAAATTATTTTATTGCTATAATAGATTGTAAATAACAAAAAAATACAGTCCGTTTTTTTGTTAATAGTAAACGGATTAATATGCTTATTTTTTTATAATTTTATATTAAAATTGGTAGCGTATTCTATCAGAAAAACTTGTCTCGGCTACACGTCTTTTAAAAAATTTTTGATAGTTTACATCAATATAGAGAGTTAAATTGTGAGATAATTGTGTATTGTGCTAAACGCACCTTTAACGGCAGAATCTATCGGATTAAGGTGAAAATGAATACCAATCTGTTTAGTATCATTAATATCAAAGTTTTTTAAGGAAGTTCACTTTCTCATACAAGGATGGGGTACGGTCTTCTACGGTCCTAACAATAGTTTTTGTTAGATACCTACTTATCCGGACTAACTGGGGAGGCTGTCTGATTTAATTTTAAGATTATCAATATGTTAAAAGTCGTTAAAAATCAAATCATTAGCATACAAATCATGTTTGTGGTTCAAACGGTTAGTTCTCTGACTATTTTTTGCAAATTTTTGACAAATGATTGTTGAGGCAATTAACATTTTTACAGCATAACTTTAATAGTATTTTTATAGAAGTTTTAGAGATATTTGCTGTCCAGATATCATAAGGGAAGAGTGTAGCCATATGAAAACACTGTTATGCTCTTATATTATAAGCTATGATTGATTATTTATCCGATATGTTTTTTTTCATTTTCTATATCCTTTGGAATGAATGAGAGTGGCTGTAGGTTTCCTATCTGTTTTAAATGTGCAGTGGTTAACTTTTCATTTTTCTAATATCATCTTTGCTTGGATAGCTCCATGGTGCATATTAGCACCATATCTACCTTCAAAGAGGAGCATAATTGAACGGTAAAGTTGTTGTACTTCCATAAGTGAAAAAGCAAGAAATCTTCTATTTTTTAAGATTTATTCTTAATGCTATTATCTTTATATTATCTAAAAATACACTTTGCTTAGCTTTATGGGCAAATTCGATGATGAATAGCTGCGCAATCCGTGTGAAGAGGAGGAAAAGTGTATTTAAGTAGAAAAGAAAACACTTCAGGAAAAAATCGATTTCATGTACGAAAAGGCAGCATACTTTGTGACATATTCTAGATAAAAATACCTTATCTTTTATCTTGATAAAATGGTATAATATGCTGATTTATAATGATAATTTAGCGTTGATTTCATTGAGTTAGAGTTCTGAATAACGTAAGATTCTCTCATTTGAAACCTGTTTGTCTTAAATCAAGAAAAACCATTCTCTTGCACACCACAAGCGGGGCTGGCGTGTGGGTAAAAAATGTATAAGAAAGGACTAAAAATGGCTCTTATGAATCGTCTCAAGAGCCAAGGGCTTTAGCAACACCCACGAGCTGGAAAATATAATGATGGTGCCGGCTTGCTCCTTCACAAACGTAAAGATGGGGGTGCTCAATGGCTTTATCGTTATACCATTCATGGGCGCTGTCGCTAAATGGACTTGGGTGCTTTGAGAGATGTCTCTTTAAAACAAGCTCGTGAATTGGCACCCCTCCCAATAGCACTCTGTTCTTCGTGATGGTCATGATCCCATTAAAGAACGTGAGAAACGAAAACGTGAGGCAATGCGTAATCTCCATTATTTAAAAGACATTGCCTTAGATGCTTTTGAAAGTTGTAAAGCTGAATTAAAAAATGATGGTAAAGATGGAAACTGTTTTCACCTTTAAAACTCCATATTCTCCCTAAATTAGGCTGTTTGCCTATTTCAGAGATTACACAAACAGAAATAGGCAATACCCTCGCTCCCATCTGTCATACAAAAGCTGGAGCTGCTAATACAGCACTGATGCGTCTCAAACTTTGTTTTAAACAAGCCGCGGCGTTGGGCGTGGATGTTGATTTTACAGGCAGTAGAAAAAGCAAGGGCTCTCTTAAGGAGGGATAGTGTAGTGTTATTAGAACTTATAAAGCGAAAAGGCAGCATATTGTTGCTGCCTTTTTTGTTGATGCATAGAAAAGAAATACGCTGTTTTGACAGTTTTGTTTTAA
>NZ_JBHIOU010000013.1:0-59975 GCF_042195705.1 Bartonella sp. AP72JLCBS
ACACTCATATGAAGCAATTTTGCACTTTCACGGTCTGTCAAAAGAATATCATTTTCTGTCATACTAAAATCCTTTCAAAAGTAAAAAAATGGTAACAAATCATAACTATTTATTAACCACATTTTGGTTCATTTAGAAAGATGTTTTATTCATAGAAAACAATATTTTATTATACAATTTCTGATGTGATACGTTATGAGTCTTATTGAGAGAGAATGAGAGAGAAGAGAGCTAAAGTTATCCACAGATCATGGGGTTATTCACCCCATATCTTAAGATTGACCCGTGACATATGCCGCCCATTTATCCATATAGACACGGCGCTGTTCTAGATAGTCAGTGCGACGATAGGCACGCTCTACTTTGCCGCCAACTGTATGACTTAGAATAGTTTCAGCAACCTCATAGGGAGCATCGGTTGTTTCAGCGAGCCAATTGCGTAAACTAGAACGAAAACCATGCGGGCAGGCTTCAAGTTTATTGTCTCTCATATATTTTGCCATACAATTCTCAGCAAGGGGAGCACGACCGGAAAAAGACAGAATGAAATTACTTTTGGAAATACAACGGGCTTGTTTAATCACTTTTAGCGCTTCAGATGATAGAGGTACGCGAAATTCTGTTGTAGCGTCACGCAAACCTTTCATATTCTCAGCAGGAATAGTCCATACATCATCTTCAATCTGATCTTCACGAATATGACGCAAAGGGTTGGTACGAACGCCTGTCAGGATAAGCAAGCGCAAAGCCAGTTGTGTTATGTTTTGTGTTTTACAGAGTAACTGATAAAAGGCGGGGACATCTTTCCAATCCATTGCAGGTCTATTAGTGGTTTTATGACGTTGTTTACCTAAGAGCGCGCGTGCTTTTTCTGTTGCTTGTAAATCAACATCTAACCCTAATGCAGCCGCATGTTTGAGACAAAGATTAAGACGATTTAGTGCTTTCTCTGCTATTGCAGCTTTTGTATGCCAGATAGGAGCAAGGGTATTGCGTATCTCTGTTTGTGTAATCTCTGAAACGGGCAGACAGCCCAATTTAGGGAGAATATGAAGGCGTAATGGTAAAAACCAATCACAAGCTTTACCATCTCTTTTTAATTCAGCTTTACGGCTTTCAAAAGCATCTAAAGCAATGTTTTTTAAATAATGAAGATTACGCATTGCCTCACGCTTTTGTTTATCGCGTTCTTTAATGGGGTCACGACCCTCATGTAAAACAGCACGCCATTGGTTTGCCAATTCACGGGCTTTTTTTAAAGAGACATGTCTTAAGGCGCCCAAGCCCATTTCACGGCGCCGACCGTGAATGGTATAACGATAAAGCCATTGAGCACCACCATCTTTACGCTTATGGAGGATCAAGCCGGCACCATCATTATATTTGCCAGCTCCCAATGTTGCGACAGCCCTTGCGTTAAGACGATTCATAAGAACCATTTTTTAGTCCTTTCTTGTATAAATTTTACCCACACACCAGCCCCGCTTTTGACGTGCAAGCAAGTGATATGAATTGATTCAATCTGAGAGGGTTTAGAATAAGAAAATCTTACTATATTCAGTCCTCTCATTCAATATGCAAAACAGTGAATTATCATTATAAATCAATATCTTGAACAGTAAATGCACGTGATCTGCATGCATTCTTAGAGGCAAAACGTGACTTTTCCAATTGGATTAAGGACCGTATTACCAGATACAATTTTATAGAAGGACAAGATTTTATAAAAACACAAGATTTGCGGTCACCAAATTTGGCGAGCGCAAAATCTAGAGCTGTTATCGCAATTAATTACCATCTCACTTTGGAAATGGCAAAAGAACTTTCCATGGTAGAGCGTAATGAAAAAGGTAAACAAGCCCGTCAATATTTTATTGAATGTGAACGGCGTGCAAAGAAACCTTTAGACCTTGCAAACGCGTTAGAAGACCCTCTCTTTGTGAAAAAACTGCTTTTAGAAAGCGTCACACAATTAGAGACTTTAAAAAGTGAAGTGAGTACCCTTAAACCAAAGGCAATGGCTCTTGAAAGCTTACAGCGTCATAATGGACTCTTCAGTCTTACAGAAGCCGCTAAAATACTCGAGATGCAACCAAAACAGTTCATTCTCTTCTTACAGCAAAAAGGTTGGGTTTACAGACGAGCAGCAAGTGGAAATTTGCTTCCTTATCAAGACAAAATCCAAAAGCAACTTATGGATTGTCCAACCATCACACTTCAAACCGCAAGTGGAATAGAAAAGGTCATTCCTTGCGCAAAAGTCACAGCAAAAGGAATTGGTGTGCTGTCTCAAGAGCTTAAAAGACAAAGCATGCATTAATTAAGGAATGCAATAATGGAAAAGAAATACGAACTACTAATCTTATAGTATCTCTATAAGCCGTTTCTAACACCGAAAAACCAACTTTTAAACACCAGCGTGATTCACGCCACGGGGGAATTACATCTCAATGAAGGGGAATAAACATGCCACACCGCCCACCTACTATCACGCAACCAGCTATTGCTCGTGCTTTAAGAGAAGCTAAAAAACAAGGATGTGAACTCATAGAAATCAAACCTACAGGGGAATTATTAATTCATATCAATAAAACCATAACACCAACAACGACAGATAATACTTATAGCATTGACGATTTTCCACCACTTGAAAACGAGCAAGAAGACTACGAGACCAGCAAACGCTGCCCCTCTGTCGACGGTATAAAGTTTTAGCCATGCCAAAACGCCGTCCACCGCATCTTGTTCGTGAACGTACACGCCATGGTAAAGTTATATGGTATGTACGTATTGGTCATGGACCACGGTTTCGGATTGAAGGAACCTATGGAACGCAAGAGTTTGTTGACAATTATACGCTGGCTATTAAACAAGCTCAAAACGGCTCTTCCAAAACAAAGAGGCGTACCAGACTCACAGAAGGGTCTTTCGATTGGTTGTTGCATCAGTATTTACAAAGCATGCAATGGCATAATCAATCAGAATCTACTAAAAAATTAAATATCGAATTCTGAATAATGTTTCTAAACATATCGGTGATCGTGCATATAAAAGCATAAACAAACAACACATTCTTGAAGCCGTAGACAGAAGGCGAGAGACCCCCGCGGCGGCAAAACATTTTTTGACCTCTTTAAACGGTCTCTTTAATTGGGCGGTTGATAATGCCCTTTTAAATAGAAATCCTGCCTTTAATATAAAAGCACCAAAATCTTTAAACAGTGGGGGATTGCTGCCATGGCTAGAAGAGGACATAGACAAATATTATCACCGTTGGTCACATGGTACACATGAACGCGTCTGGATTGATGTTCTTCTTTATACAGGCTTGCGTCGTGGTGATGCCGTTCGTATCGGCTGGAAAGACGTCAAAGATAATATCATTTATCTCAAAACAGAAAAGAGCCAATTTAAAACAGATGTTTTTCTCCCGATTTTGCCAGAACTCGCAGAAACACTTAAAATTTGACCTATTGGAGATGAAACATTTATCTGCGGTAAAGAAGGTAAAAAACTGACCAAAGAAAGTTTTGGTAATCTGTTTCGTAAAGCTTGTAATGCAGCAGGTATTAAAAAATCAGCGCATGGATTGCGAAAATTAGCAGCAACACGTGCAGCAAATGCTGGTGCGACAGTTTCGCAAATGAAAGCGCTTTTTGGCTGGACAGAAGATAAAATGGCATCCCTTTATACCAAAACAGCCAATAGAAAACGACTTGCAATAGAAGCAATCAAAAAACTTCAAAAAAGTTAGGGATAGGTGGAAAATAAGTTAAAAGAATCAACGGAATCAAAATTCCCGAACTTTTATATAACCTATTGATTTAATTAAATATTGGCTGGGGTACCTGGATTCGAACCAGGGAATGCCGGTACCAAAAACCGGTGCCTTACCGCTTGGCTATACCCCAAAAAAACACGCTTTATAGCGACTCCTGCACCTTATAGCGATTCCTGTGATTGAACGCAATATTTGAAAATCAAAGACCTTACTTTTTTATCATAAAATTTCTGAGTCTTGTATGGCATTGCCATCAATACAAATTCGTAGCAGAAACTGATATACAGTTGCGATTTTAACATAAGCAGGAACCATTTATCCATCAATTATTTTGCTCTTTGTATTGATTTTCTAGGAACATAAAATGAAAATCTTGCAGTTTACTCATGTATCTAATAAATTTGCATATGATTTACTTTTCTTGATATATTAAAATCCCATCTTTCTCAATTTAAGAAAAAAGCTGTCACCACATTGGCAACCGGTAAGTGTATGATAGTGCTGCTGTGCTCTTGCATTAAGCATAAAGATGGTAATGTCCACTAATTTTTACATTATATTATTCATGGGTAGCTCCATAAAATGAAATCAAGCACATTGAAAAATATTTCCTAAAAATAACACTTAATATTCTGTTGAAAACATTATGATACACCAATAAACTGGAAAAGTTTTGCAAAAATTAAAAACATTTTATATGGTATTTGAAAAAATAGAGATACCAAAACAAGGAATAATCGCTATTTCCATTTACTTTTTATTCAAAAGATAATGATATTTATTACCCGCTCATAGATGTAAAAAATCTTCAGAAGCAATCTTTATGTAGACCAATACCCTTTTTGATTGATGAATATACATTTCCTAAAAGCTTCTTTTACAAAAAGAGAGACATTAAAACTATTTCATACAAACTAGGTATTCAACATTTGCTTTTAAATGCGGTAAATGGCAAATTAGGCTTATGAAATAAGCTTAACAATTAGAATCGAGGAGATTTTTAAATGGCTTTTGAATTGCCCCCGTTGCCTTATGATTACGATGCCCTTTCGCCTTATATGTCACGCGAAACGCTTGAATATCATCATGATAAGCATCACCTCGCTTATCTTACCAACACCAATAATTTTGTGAAAGAGTTAGGCTTAGAAAATGAAAGCCTTGAAGATATTGTTAAAAAAAGTTTTGGAAAAAATATTGGTTTGTTTAATAATGCAGCGCAGTATTACAATCATAACCACTTTTGGCTTTGGATGAAAAAAAATGGTGGTGGCCAAAAACTTCCTGAAAAGTTAGCAAAAGCTATTGACGCTGATCTAGGTGGTTACGACAAATTCCGCGCTGATTTTATTGCTGCTGCTAGTGCCCAATTTGGTTCTGGATGGGCGTGGGTTGCTGTTAAAGATGGCAAGCTTGAAATTATGAAAACGCCTAATGGCGAAAATCCCTTAATTCACAATGCTCACCCTATTTTGGGTGTCGATGTGTGGGAACATTCCTATTACATTGATTATCGCAATACTCGACCGAAGTACCTCGAAGCCTTTGTAGACCATTTAATTAATTGGGACTATGTTTTGAAACTTTATGAAGAATGTGAATTTTAAACTGTCTCAATAATTTTTTAGTGTATGAAAGTCCCTATAATCCAATAAATTATCGGAGACTTTCATACCAAAATATTATGGATTAGCAAAAGTCTTTTCCTGCTATCTTTAGAATATATGCATAGATATAGGCAACTTCTTCTAGCTTTGAAAAACGTCCAGCTGCACCAGCGTGCCCTGAATCCATATTAATACGTAATAAAATTGCATTATCGTCTGTTTTTAGGTCTCGTAATTTTGCCACCCATTTTGCAGGCTCCCAGTAAGTTACACGAGGATCTGTTAATCCTGCCATCACAAGTATAGGGGGATAGTTTTGAGCTTTGACATTATCGTAAGGGGAATAGGAAGCAATAAGCTTATAATCTTCTTCTGATTCAAGAGGATTCCCCCATTCGGCCCATTCTGGAGGAGTGAGTGGCAATGAAGCATCTAACATTGTCGCTAAGACATCAACAAAAGGCACATTTGCTACGATCCCAGCAAAATCCTGTGGAGCTATATTGGCAATGGCTCCCATCAACATCCCCCCTGCTGAACCACCATGAGCAATCAGCCGGTCGTGAGAAGTGAATTTATTGTTTACAAGGTAACGCCCACAAGCAATAAAATCTGTAAATGTATTGTGCTTAAAGAGATGTTTTCCTTTCTCATACCATTCTACTCCCTTTTCTTTTCCTCCGCGAATATGAGCAATAGCGTAAATAAAACCTCTGTTTACTAGAGAAAGTACATTACTATTGAAACTGGCAGGTATAGAGATCCCATAAGCACCATAACCGTAAAGCAGACAAGGCGCACCACCATCAAGGGGAGTATTTTTGTGATAAAAAAGTGAAATAGGAATCTTCTCACCATCGTCTGCTATTGCTGTAATACGTCGTGTTACATATGCATCTTTATTATGCCCAGAGGGAATTATTTGCGTTTTTAAAAGCATTCGTTTACAATTTTTCATCTCATAATCAAACACTTGATCAGGTGTTGTCATAGACGAATAGGAAAAACGAATAGTTGGACTGTTATATTCTGCAACTCCTTGCAGACCTAAAGAATAAGCCTCTTCAGTAAAAGCAATGGAATTAACTTGTTTAGTGGTACGTTCCATTACTTTTATACGTGGAAGCCCCTCAAAACGTTCGATCCAGACAAGAAAATCTTGATAAGCATCATGGGATAATATTAGGCACCCAAGCTGATGTGGGATAAACTCAGACCAATTTTCTGATTGTGGAGATGTATATGGCGCTACCATAATTTTGAAATCTTTTGCATTATCTAAATTGGTTAGAATATAAAAGACATCACCACCCTCTGTAAGTGAATATTCAATACCTTTTTGTCGTTTCCGTACACATTGGGGAACAGTAAAAGGCGCCTCAGCAGGAATTAACCAGATCTCGGATGTTTCATGATCATGAATATTAATATAAATAACATCATGAAGCTTAGAACCGCTTACATCTAAGAAAAAACCTGGATTGTCTTCACGAAAAATAAGCTTATCTTGTGATTGATCTGTGTTTAATTGATGATAATAGAGCTCTGAAGGTCGGTGGTTTTTATCCATCTTAGTATAGAAAAAACCTTCAGATCTAGCATCCCATACAATTTGACCAGATGTATCAGTAATTGTATCCATACAGTCAGACAATGTCTCAAAATTACGAATTTTAGCTGTATAGAATTCTGATCCTTTGTCATCATAGGTCCATACCACATGTGTATGGTCAGGAGATTCTTGAACTGAACCAAATTTGAAATATTCTTTGCCTTCTGCTAGGACATCACCATTAAGGTACACGTTTTTTTCTCCGCCATTCCTTGGTGTCCGAAAATAATGTGGTTGTTGGCCTCCGGTAACATAAGAGAATCCGTAAGCAAAAGCACCATGTTTTATAGGAACAGAACTATCATTCTCTTGGATCCTGTTTTTCATTTCGGTAAAAAGCAAATCTCGTAATGGTTTTGTATCAGCCATTTGAGCTGATTGATAAGCATTTTCTTTTTCAAGATAATGTCGAATATTGGGATCAAGACAGTTAGGATCTTTAAAAACATCTTGCCAGTTAGACGCACGTAGCCAATGATAGGGATCATCACGAAAAATACCATGATATATTTCCTTATGAGTGATTCTAGATGCTTTGGGAGGAATTGCAAAAGTGCGAGTCATACACAATCCTATATTAAAATATGTTAATAGCTTCGTTTATATGTTAGAATCACAATGATTGATGCAAGTGTAAAAATCTATAAGTTCTATTCACTTGCAAAAATAGCACCATGATAATTTTTAAAACTAATACCTTTCTGTTCATTACATATCACAGCTATTGTTTTCTAGGGATATAACACCACTTTTATAATGAAAGTGACTGGTAAAACAATTAAACTATTAGAAAAAGAATTGATTTTTTTTGAAACAGTATAATCGCATAATTTTACAGAAAGGAATAAATATATCTAAAATATTATTATTACTGTATAAAAAATAAAAATGTCCTATCTCCTTTTAATGAATAGTTTTATATTACAAATAATACTATTATGTCATATTTATAATATATCATGTTTTTTATTATTAAATTTTATAAATATAAATAATAAAAACAAATTTAAAACTTATTAAACATAAACTTACTAAACTATAAGTATTCAAAACAAAATATAATAATTTATATATTATATTTTTACAATTAGTAATTTTATTTTTACGTTCTCAAAAAAAATAAATAAATTTTATCATATATTTTTTTATATTTGTGATGTATTATATATTATGTATGATATGTTATAGGGTAAAAATATATTTTAGCATGTAATAATTTCGTTTTTCTTATTGTATATTATGACAAAAAATAGGTATTTATTTGATTTTTTTGTGTTTTGGCAATTTTATAGAATAATTGAATTGACAAAAAAGATTTTTGTACAATATGAAACTCATGTGCATGAGATCTTTATATCATGAGTATATGCACTATATCTCGATTTTGAATTACTCAATTTTAAATTAAAGGAAACAAGAATGGAACATCGTGCAGTCTTAGAGACTGAAAGCAATTTAGTTATTACATTGGTTGCTGATATTGTTGCTGCCTACGTGAGTAATAATTCTATTCGACCGACTGAAGTGCCAAGTTTAATTGCTGATGTCCATGCTGCTTTTCGTAAAGCAGGGAATCTAGAGTTAACAGAAGTCGAAGTTGAAAAACAAAGGCCTGCCGTTAATCCGAAGCGTTCAGTATTTCCTGATTATCTCATTTGCCTTGAAGATGGAAAGAAGTTTAAATCTCTAAAGCGTCATCTCATGACACATTATGGAATGTTGCCAGAGGAATATCGTGAAAAATGGCAGTTAGATAGTTCTTACCCTATGGTGGCGCCTAATTATGCAAAAACACGATCGGCTTTGGCCAAAGAAATGGGGCTTGGACGCAAAAGCAAACGGAAAAAAACTAAATAATCTTATTTTGCGAAAAAATGGTTTCGTGCATAAAGTTGATTTTAGTATACATGTTTTGTGTGAAGCTTTTGTATATATAGCAATTTCTACCAAGGGGATTACATATAGCTTTCGTTACGAATCCGTTTAATCATTGATTTCAAACCATTTGATCGTTGTGGTGTAAGATTTTCATTTAAACCAAGTTTTTCAAAGAGCTCTTGAGCATCAGAATTGCGAATTTCAGAAGCTTTTTTGCCTGAATAAAAAGCAAGAAGTATGTAAATGAGTCCACGCACAATATGAGCATCGGAATCACCTTGAAACGTCAATATTGGATCTTTTGAGTTATTACGTGAAGATAGAAGCCACACTTGGCTAACACAACCAGGAACTTTGTGAGCATCGTTTCGAGCGCTTTCTGGAAAAGGTGGCAATTCATAGCCAAGCTCGATGACATAACGATAACGATCTTCCCAATTATCCAAAAGCGAAAAGTTCTCTATAATATTACCGATTGTTTCCGCCATTATTTTAGTCCTGTTTCGTTTGAATAATCATTCTTGAATACACTTATAAAAAATAAATATTTATTCTTCCTAACATAAATAACACGAAGAACGTTAAAAATCCTTATTTCAAGATAACATTGCATGGTTTTGTAAGAACTCTTGTATTTCGATTTTGTAAGAAACATTAGGGGAAGTCTCTGATATCATTTTTGTTTCCTAATATGTTCCCTAAATATTCATAAGCAGCTCTTGCACCGTAATATGCGCGCTCACCAAGTGAACTTAAAAAGGATTTTCCTACTTTGCAGGTTTTTATATTACGGTCACAAAATGCGCCTAAGTCATTTAAGGCTTCCTTAAAAGCAACAATCACATCGCTCGTTGTTGTCTCATTATTTTGGGGGCTAGAAGAATGGTTACTGCTTGGATCTGCTACAAAAAATGAAATAATGACAAAAATAAAAAATAAAAAAAATGATAATTTGATTAAAAAACGTATCATGGACAATCAATGTACCGCAGTGGTAAATACAATAAAAGAAGCATTTTATACACTGTTGCTTTATAAACAATTTATAAAATGTGCTTTTTATAAAATTGAGTATTCATGTATTGGATCTATATCATTGGCTTTTTTATAAATATGGCACAATTCCGCTGTATAAAATGGATACATTGTCTATTCAGTAAAAAATTAACATCAAAATTATACACTTACAAGCTGGTCATGTTAATGAACATACTATGATAAAAAATGAGAGAGATAATCGTGTTGTGTACATAATTATTTTAAATAATAGTCCACCATCTTAGCTTAGTTGAAAAAGCTAAAAAGAGTAAACTCTGTTATTCTGACTCTAGTGTCGATAAAATATTTATATTATCTATAAAATTTTTACTGGAATGTTATGAAAATAGTCAACCTGTCAATAAAAACATCAAAAAATAACTGCATCTCTTATGATTACATCTCAAGCCAGTTTTTTCTATAACATTGTAAACATCAATTTAATTAATACTTAATAGAAGGAATTTATACCAAAATATAATAATATTAAGAGATAATTATTATTACCAAACCGTTTATGGATAAGTAACCATCTATATGTAAATTATAAAGAATAGATAATGATTGTCATCTTTTTAGCGTTATAGGCAAATATTTTCAATTTTATTTTAAATAATAGGCAAACATATGCCCCAAAATGAAGAATAACGTGGCATTATTGTTTAGATAATTATATGTGATAATGCAGTTTGCAAACACCAAAATGATCTTGAATGCTAATCATTTGGTGCTCTCTTTATACACATTAAAGATTTGTATAAAATAAAATGAATAAACGTTGATAAGAACTCTTGTTGATTTATCAACTTATAAATTGATATAATGAAGCCGCTCATTTTAGGAGTTTGAAAGGAAAAATCAATAATGTCAATGCACTTCTCTCTGGCTGGAAGTAAAAACTGATTCATATTCGTTTCCTAATTTATATTTGTTTCTTTGTAAAAAATAAACGCAACTGAAAATAAAAGTAATGGCAACAAAACGAAAGACCTACCGAAAAAAAACTGTAAAACACCGTAAATACTATAGTAGTATTGTTATAACACTTCTTCTTATAATTTTTCATTTTATTTTTTGGAGTGCAAAAACTCTTTATTTCTATACACGAAAAAATACTTTATTTTTTGTTGGATCTTTTCTTTTTAGCATTAGTTTTTTATTTATTTCATTTAATGCTTTATTTTCGCAAATGACAACGCATCAAAATATTTTAACTCAAATGAAATTTTCCTCTGTTCAAAGTATAGGTAAGAGCTCTACTTTATCGGAAAAAGAAGAAAAATCACAAGAACTCTCCCGTGTAACTTCTGTACATTCTCAAAGCCATAAGCACACAAATTCACCTTTACCCTCTCAATCAGCAAGCATGCTGGAAAAGCAAAAAGAACTAGCAAAATTAGGACTTTATGATGGACCATTAGATGGACTGGAAGGACCTAAAACACGCCGAGCCATCACTTTATGGAAACAGCAAACTGCTCAGAGAATGCAAAAGAATGTTCTATCTAATCCCGCAGCAGATGAAATCGCGATATTAATTAAGCAAAGCGAAATAGAAACAAACAATACAAAAAATATGACACACTTAAAAGAAGCTATTTTAGAGCCTTCTGTTGAAGATATTATACAAGTGCAAAAAGCTTTACATATTTTTGGGAATGAGGAGGTTATTGTCACAGGAATAGAAGATCAAAAGACGATAGAAGCCTTAAAACAGTTTCAAAAAATATTTGATCTTCCTGTAACAGGTAAAATTAATCACACAATTTTAATGAAAATGCGTGAAATTGGTTTATTAAATTGAATCTAATCATAATAATCTCTTAATTTATAATGATAATTCATCTTTCGTTTGTTTAATGCTCCCCTCAAACATTCCTTCATCTCAAGCCCTCTTATTTTCAATCAATCAGAATGGTTTTCTTACACATTACATATTGAGCCGTATAATTTGCTTCAAAAAAACCACAACCGATTGCAGAAAAAAGAATATTGCAAAATAGCAAACGCGCTTGTTCTAGCATTTTTATTGCCTCTGATGATAAAAGGACACGAAATTTTTGTAGTATCACGTAAACCTTTCATATTATCGAACCACGAATTGTCCATATATTATCGTCAATTTGATCTTTATAAATATGATGCAAAGAATTTGTGCAAACACCTGTAAGGATAAGTAGACGTAAAGCTAATTGTGTTATGGTTGTTGTTTTGCAAAGTGTCTGATAAAAAACCGGCCTTCTCTCTAATCTATTGCTGGAAAGTTATGTGTTTTATGACATTGTCTTCTTAAGAGAGCGTGTGCGTTTAGTATTGTCTATAAATCAACATCCAAACTTACCGCAGCAGTATGTTTGAAAAAAATGTTAAGACAGTTTAGTACTTCTCTCAGCTGTTATAGCTTTTATATGCCAAATGGAGGCAAGAATATTGCGCATCTCTGTTTGTATAATCTCTTAAAACAGGAAAACAGCCTAATTTGGGAAAAATATGAAATTTTAAGGTAAACACCATTTTTCATCTTTGCCATTTCCTTTTAATTCAGCTTTACGCCTTTCAAAGACATCTAAAGCAATATCTTTAAAATAACGGAAATTACCTATTGCCTCATGCTCTTACTTTATCACATGTTTTTTTGGTCTCACTCCCCCTCACCTAAAACAAAATGTCCCAAACGGAATATACTTGGATTGCCATTCACGGGCTTTCTTAAAAAACATCTCTAAAGCACCCAAAACCACTTCGCAACAACGCCCATGAATAATAATAGTAGTACCATTGCACGCGCCGCGCATCATCTTTACGCTTGTGAAGAAGCAAGCCGGCACCATTACACACTGTACCTACCTTCAATTTGTGATAGCTCTTACTTGAGACGTTTCATAAGAGGCATATCCTTGCTTTATTTTTTTACCTACAGACGCTCATCCCGCCTGTAACATACAAAAAACATGGTTTTGATTGATTCATTATAAAAGAAGTCGAAATAAGAAGATCTTATGATATTTACAGCTTTCATTCAATATGAGAAATAAAAAATTATCTTTATAAATCAATAGATTGTGTAACTTTGATATTCCTTTATAAATGTAAAGATGGGAGTGCATAATGGAGTTTATAAATTTTGGGAAGATTTTTATAAACTTACGGGGAGTTTTACATAATCCCCATTCCACGAATATCAATGTGAAATGGGGCATCACTGAGAAATGTCTATCTCAAACAGCATGATGCGCAAAAAAAATGCATTTGTTTGCAGCATTCTACTTTGCGTGAGGAGCTCATTCCCCTATAAAAAAGCAAACGCGTAAATTGACTGCACAATAACACGTTTCTCTCTATCAAGAGGTTCGCCAATAAAAAGTGCATTAATAATACATCTTTGTCTATCCTGTGCTTTATATTTTCTCTCATAAACCTCTAACGCGTAACACAACTTATCGTGCATTTTAGAAGCATTTTTATTCCCTTTATTAAAGAAAATAAAAGAATATATAAAAATTTATTTCAGTAATAACGATACAACAAAAAATATTAACCCATTACATCCTTTTTGCTATTGCGGCCTGAGCTGCTGCTAAACGAGCAATTGGCACTCGAAAAGGAGAACACGAAACATAATCCAGGTTATTTTCTTCGCATAAAGCAATAGAGGCAGGATCGCCTCCATGTTCACCGCAAATTCCCAATTTTATTTTTGCACGCTTTGAGCGTCCACGCTGTGCAGCAATGGTAATAAGTTCCCCTACTCCATCACGGTCAATAGACACAAAAGGATCTTGCTCTAAAAGACCTTTTTGAAAATAGGTTGCCAAAAAAGGAGCTGCATCATCACGGGAAATCCCAAAAGTAGTTTGTGTCAAATCGTTTGTTCCAAATGAAAAAAATTCAGCAGTTTCAGCAATTTCATCTGCTCGAAGCGCCGCTCTTGGAAGTTCAATCATCGTCCCAACCATATATTGAATAGTGCTTCCCTTTTCTTTCATCACTTCCTCAGCAACCTGATCAATACGCGCTTTCACAAAATCGAGTTCAGATTTAAGCGCAACCAGTGGCACCATAATTTCAAGCATAACAGGAGATCCAGATTTTTGGGCAGCTTCTGCTGCTGCTTCAAAAATCGCCCGCGCTTGCATTTCTGCAATTTCAGGATAAGTAATAGCTAAACGGCATCCTCGTAATCCAAGCATAGGATTAAATTCGTGCAACTGCTGAGTGCGTTCAGCAAGCACTTCAGCAGAAACACCCATAGCTGTTGCAACATCAAGAATTTCTGCTTTCGTTTTAGGCAAAAATTCATGTAATGGTGGATCTAGCAAGCGGATAGTAACAGGTAAACCACACATAATTTCAAATAATTCACTAAAATCTGAACGCTGCATTGGCAAAAGCTTATCTAGTGCTTTACGACGACCACTTTCATCATGACTTAAAATCATTTCACGCATGGCAACGATACGTTCATCAGAAAAAAACATATGCTCCGTACGGCAAAGACCTATACCTTCAGCCCCAAAAGAGCGCCCCATACGGGCATCAGATGGTGTATCAGCATTAGCGCGAACTCTTATACGTCGCATCCCATCAGCCCATTCCATTAATTTTGCAAAGTCTCCGCAAAGCTGAGGCTGCAACATTGCAACTTTCCCTTTGAAAATTTCTCCACTTCCACCATCAATTGTGATAACATCACCTTTTTTTAGGCTTTCTCCTGAGGCAAACAATGTATTTGTGTTATAATCAATCCGCACACTGCCAGCACCAGAAATACATGGTTTTCCCATCCCCCGCGCAACAACAGCAGCGTGACTTGTCATACCGCCACGCGTTGTTAAAATTCCTTCTGCAGCATGCATACCATGAATATCTTCTGGGCTTGTTTCTACCCGGACCAAAATAACTTTGCGACCTTCCGCCGACACAGTTTCTGCCTCTTCTGAAGTAAAAACAATTTCACCAGTTGCGGCTCCAGGAGAAGCAGGTAAACCACGTCCTATAACAAAACGTTCTGCTTTAGGATCAAGTGTTGGATGCAAAAGTTGGTCCAGCGACTTTGCATCAATACGCATCACAGCCTCTTCACGGTTTATTAACCCCTCCTCAACCATTTCAATTGCCGTCTTGAGAGCCGCACGAGCCGTGCGTTTTCCTGAACGAGTCTGAAGCATCCATAATTTACCTTTTTCAATGGTAAATTCGAGATCTTGCATATCCCGATAATGCTGCTCAAGCTTCTGCGCAATCTGACATAATTTCAAAAAAGCCTCAGGCATAATTTTTTCTAACGACGGTCTATTTGAACCAGCAACAATACGCGCACTTTCTGTAATATTTTGAGGCGTTCGAATGCCCGCCACAACATCTTCCCCTTGCGCATTAACTAAAAATTCACCATAAAGTTCTTTTTTCCCTGTCGATGGATTGCGTGTAAAAGCAACACCTGTTGCCGAATCTTCTCCCATGTTACCAAAAACCATAGCTTGCACATTAACTGCCGTTCCCCAACTTTCAGGAATGCTATGTAAACGGCGATAAGTAACTGCACGTGCTGTCATCCAACTTGAAAAAACGGCTCCAATTGCCCCCCATAACTGTTGTTCAGGATCTTGTGGAAAAGGGGTTCCTAATTTTTCTTCAACATAGGCTTTATAAGAAATAATAACATTCTTCCAATCATCTGCTGTCATTTCTGTATCAATAGTGTAACCATTGCATGCCTTTGCTTCATCAAGAATCTCTTCAAAATACGAATGGTCTAGCCCCAAAACAACGTTAGAATACATTTGGATAAAACGCCGATAACTATCATAAGCAAAACGTTCATTATTGGCTTGTAAAGCAATGGCTTTTACAGTCTCATCATTCATGCCAAGGTTAAGCACTGTATCCATCATCCCTGGCATAGAAGCCCTAGCCCCTGAACGAACAGACAGCAAAAGTGGCTTTTGCTCACTCCCAAATTCACGTCCTGTTTGTTCAGCAACGTATCTTAGTGCTTGCTTAACAGATTCCTGTAGCTCTTCTGGATATGATTTGTCATGGGCGTAATAAAAATTACAAACTTCTGTTGTCAGCGTAAATCCTGGCGGTACGGGCAAACCAAGATTACTCATTTCTGCCAAATTAGCCCCTTTACCTCCGAGAAGGTTACGCTCACTTGCACTTCCTTCTGCCTTTCCATCTCCAAAACTATAAACCCATTTTTTCACTGTACAAATCCTCCCATATCAGCATCAAAACATCATTCAACCGAGGCTCACTTAAAAGCAATGATTTGATCAAAATTGGCTCAAAAACAATATCGCTTCATAAATGCATAATATTAATCCTTCCAAAGGAGATAATGGCCAAAAGTATCACTATCCATCTTCTGGAAGATTAAGATTCAGTTTTTAAGAAAACTATCAATCACCGAAAAAAATTCTTCTACTTTCATGGCACCTTCATATTTACTACCATTAATAAAGAAAGTAGGTGTTGCTGTGACACCAAGCTCTTTACCGCGTTCAAAAGATGCATTTACTTCATCTAAAATGGACTGATTTTTCAAACACGCAGTAAAACTTTCATCTGTAAAACCAGCCATTAAGCCAATTTTCTTCAATGGTGTTAGAGCATTTTTTCCGAAAGCCCATTCATTTTGTTTTTGAAATAAAACTTCTATCAAAGGAAAATAGCGATCTTCCGGTGCACACCGTGCCAACATAAAACCTGCTGTTGCCCGAGGATCAAAAGCATATTCTCGGAAAATAAGTTTTACTTTTCCTGTTTTGATATATTTTTTACGAATTTGGGGAAGTATATCATTATAAAAATGCGCACAATGGGTACATGTCAACGAAGCATACTCAACAATGACGACTGGTGCATCCGCCTCTCCCTCAAAGCGATCCTTTACTTTACCCGATTGGAGAAGCTCTGCCATATCAACAGTCGCCACTGATTTGGGATCACGCGCTAAAGCAACTGTTACACTGTTTTGTACAATCGTTATGAAGAGAAAAATTATCCCGAAAGATAAAAAAGAACGATATTTTACCATAAATAATACTTTTCTGTTGTTATTAACGAATAGGAATCCTATGCTTTCTCATATATTAAAGAAAAATATATAAAATATCTTTCTATTTATTATTTTTTTCCAAAAAAATGCAACAGCCAAGTTGATAAAGTGCTTGGTGCAAACTTTTATCTTCAATTCCTTCAAGCATTTTTTCCACGTATTTTTTGTCTTGTTCACTCAAAGGCGGTTTTAGAGGCAAGTGATTCATAAAAACCGACATACTCCTTTGCTCAATCTTGATGCGATCAATAGCAATGTAGCCAAAAAATCCGTTAATTCTATGAAGTAATTCCTCTGTTTCATGCATCAATTTTAACGCAGCAAATCCTTCACATGCGACAACAAGTGTTGCTGGCTGAAAAACTTCATCTTGATCTGCACGACGTTTCCAAATAATTTTAAGCGGCATTGTATGTTCACTGATATCATAGCCCGCAATCTGTGGCCAATGTTCTATAAGCGCTACATTAAGCCCTGTCCGTTTGCGTAAAACTGGATCAAGTATTTTGTATACCGCCTCAGAAAGAGAATAAAAGATACGTTTTTTAAGTTGTTTTCTCATTTTTAGATCATTGTTCAACCGCTTACTAAATTAAAATCATTTGTTTCATCTAAAAATTGTTGCCTCCTCAATTTATGAAATATCAACAAAATAAAAAGCCTTTTCTCACCAGAGCCTTGACAATAAAAGAGCAAAAAACATGAATTACAAAATAAATAATTTTTTCTTTTGCATTTTATATCTCCCTATGCTTGAAAGCAATCATGTATGAAATTTCTTCGCACCTCCTTGCTTGGTACGATCAAAATCACAGACATCTTCCATGGCGGATTACCCCCGAAAAGCAAAAACAAGGTATCCGTCCTGATCCCTATCAAGTTTGGCTTTCTGAAATCATGCTTCAACAAACAACCGTTGAAACAGTTAAGCCTTATTTTAAAAAGTTTCTAAAACTATGGCCTGATCTTTCCTCTTTAGCAAAAGCCTCCCAAGATGATATCATGAAAGCATGGGCTGGACTTGGTTATTATTCACGCGCACGTAATCTTAAAAAATGTGCGCAACAGCTTGTTGAAAACTACGCGGGACAATTTCCACAATCTGTAAAAGAATTGCGAACTCTAGCCGGTATTGGAGATTATACTGCCGCAGCCATTGCTGCGATTGCTTTTAACCACCCTGTAGCAGTGGTTGATGGTAATGTCGAACGTGTGGTAGCGCGACTTTTTGCTATCACTTCAATATTGCAAAAAGCAAAAGGTGAAATTAAAGAAAAAACACAAAAAATTACTGCTTTAAATCGTCCTGGTGACTTTGCTCAAGCAATGATGGATTTGGGAGCAACAATTTGTACTCCACGCAAACCATCTTGTTATACCTGCCCTCTTCAATGTTTATGCAAAGCAGAAAAGATGCAACAACCGGAGTCTTTTCCAGTTAAAGCCCCTAAAAAAGAACGCCCTTCAAAAACAGGTATTGCTTTTGTGGTCCTTAATAAAAAGAGACAAATTTATTTGGAAAAACGACAGACGCAAAAGCTCCTTGGTGGAATGACCCAAATTCCTAACAATATTGGCATAAACAACGAAAATGGGCTCCAAAACGCACCCTTTACTGCCAATTGGCAATTCAAGGGACAAATTACACATGTTTTTACTCACTTTTCTCTAAAACTCGATGTTTACTATACCGAAGATGTTCATGAAATGAATTGTGAAAATGGTTGGTGGTGTAACATTCAACATCTTACCGAAGAAGCATTACCTACTGTTATGAAAAAAGCCATTTCCGTAGCACTTCCCAATTCTTTCAGATTTAAATAACCTTCCCTATTCATAAAAATGTTTTCTAACAGAGACTTTTGTATCTCTAGCGATTATTTATTAATCTGTAAAAGAAAAATTTAAAAAATGAAATAACCAATTTTTTCTACAGATAAGAATTAAGGAGGGATAGAAAAGCTTAAAAATCTTAAATTTAAATTTCAGGTTCTATCCTTTTTTCGCTTATGAAGGAGCAAGTTAGCACCATCGTTATATTTACCAGCCCCCTCAACATCCCTTGGTACGTGAAACGGATTATAAGAGGTACTTTTAGTTCTTTCGTTAACAATTTTTATTCACACGCCAACCCCGTTTATGACATGCAAGAAAGTAATTTTCATCGATTCAATATGGAACAAATTTGAAATAAGAAAACTTGACGATATTCCGAGGGCAATTCGATATGAGTTGCGCTAAATTATCTTTATAATCAATATATTATATGCACTTTACAGATGTACGTATTCAAAAAAGCACTTAATTTTGAACTTCTGAATGAACCTTTTAATTCTGATATTTCATTTTTATAAGCTTATATTGAAATTTTACTGTTTTGGAACTAAAATGAGAACATAGAGTGAAAATTTCTCATTTTAATTTCTTCTAAAAGAAGCATAAAATACTCGCTTGTCGCTTACAAGCGAGATTTAGTGTGTCAATAAAAAACATCTAAGAAAGGCTAAAACACCCTCACGTCCATCTCAATCAAGATCAGGTATATTGGTGGTCAATAGAATGAAGCGATCAGCTTAGTTCATAAAACACCCGTTTTTAACATTTGTGAACGTATGATCATTCTTAAATGATCTATGGACTTCAACCGTCCATTTTCCTCATAATACCAAAAGGTCCAACCATTACAACTCTGCGAATCTTGAGCCTTTCTTCCCATTGCGTGAATTGAGCCCGCTTCACCACCATGCATAATCGTACCATCAGCTCTTACAATAGCAGATACTTGCTTCTTACGATCATACAGAACTTCTCCAGGATAGAGTAAACCTGCTTCAAGCAAACTGTTGAATGCTACGCGTGGTTCTGCTTTTTTTCTATCCAAAATCGCTAGTTCTGGTTGCGCTAAAGGTTGAACCGCCGCAATTCTCTCACATGCTGCATCGATGTAATCTTGCTCGCGTTCAATCCCAACAAAATCACGCCCTAAAAGCTTGGCAACAGCACCTGTTGTTCCCGAACCAAAAAACGGATCGAGAATAACATCACCAGGTTTACTAGAAGCCATAATAATACGCGCTAATAACGCTTGCGGTTTTTGTGTTGGATGTAATTTACGCCCCGAATCATCCTTTAAACGTTCAGCTCCAGTGCAGAGAGGGAAAAGCCAATCTGAACGCATTTGTAGATCTTCATTTGCCGCTTTTAAGGCATCATAATTAAATGTGTACTTTTTATCTTTTTGATCTCGCACGGCCCAAATAAGCGTCTCATGAGCATTTTGAAAACGGCGCCCTCGAAAATTAGGCATCGGATTATTCTTGCGCCAAATAATATCATTAAGCATCCAAAAACCTAAATCTTGTAATGCCGTCCCAACCCGAAAAATATTATGGTAAGATCCGATAACCCAAAGTGTTCCGTTGGGTTTTAATACACGACGACAAGCAAGCAACCATGCACGAGTAAAAGCATCATAAGCAGCAAAACTCTCAAACTGATCCCATGCATCATCAACCGCATCAACAAGCGAATGATCTGGACGGTATAAAGCTCCATCCAATTGCAAATTATAGGGTGGATCCGCAAAAATCATATCAACAGAATGTTTTGGAAGTTTTTCTAAAACGGAAACACAATCTCCTTTAAAAATTTTATTGCGCCATGGCATTTGTGAGGGAGTACGAAGGAAATCTTTTTGAAGCTGAATAACTGTCATGAAAAACCCAACAAAATTAACTGAATTTGCCCTATAATCAACCAAAATAGTTTATAGGCCCGCATTACCAATCTATATTTACAAAATAGCGTAAACGTATCGTTAAAGTTCTACAAAATTGATAATTGTTTTTGTTTTTTTAGTAAAAAAACTTTCATATGAATGAAACCTTAATTTTCTTTTTTTCAATGTACTGTTCCCATATCTTTTATTTCGTAAAAGAATTAAGAATCATTTTCAAAGCGTATTTTTATGAAATAAGATCTTCTCAATATCGTTTTCATGAAAGTTGTCCATCTCGTAACATGTAAAGGAATATCTTATGCCTCAGATAGATCTTATTATTTTTGATTGTGACGGAGTTCTCGTCGACTCTGAATATCTTGCAGCAAAAATTGGATCTCAATTGCTCAAACAAACAGGATATGAAATATCACCCGAAGAATTGAGTGAGCGTTTTGCAGGGCTTATCTTTCGCGATATTCTTAAACACGTTGAACAGGAAACAGAAAAACCTATTTCTGCTCATCTCATAGATCAAATGACTAATATTTTTCGTACACAAATAAAAACTAAATTACGGGCTATTGATGATGTAAGAGAAGCTGTAGAAATTATCCAAACACGCTATCCCTACTGTATCTGCTCTAATGCAAAAAGCGTAGATATAAAAGAGATGCTCACCACGGTTGATCTCTATGACCTTTTTGAAGGTAAAATATTTTCAGCACCTGAAGTTGGAACAAAAAGAACGAAACCGGCCCCTGATGTTTTCCTTTTTGCCGCACAACAATTACAGGCAGAGCCCCAAAACACTATCGTTATAGAAGATTCACTTCATGGTGTACACGCAGCCATAGCAGCAGGCATGCGTGTCATCGGCTTTACGGGAGGATCACATAGCTATCTTGGCCACTCTAATGCACTTGCAGAAGCTGGTGCAGAAACAGTTATTGCAAAACATGCTCATTTAGGAGAAGTCTTAGAAGCAATGGCAGTATGGCGAGATCTATTATAAAAAATCTCTTGAATATATCAATTTGTAAACTCTTGTAAGAAGCATTTTTATTCAAATGTCCTGCTCTTCTCGCTGCTCCTTTTATAATAACTTCAATAAATGCGCAATTCACGACACGGGTGAATTGCATCTCAATGTGAAGGAAAAATATAGCACCTCATTGAGATCATAAGTCTGTTAACCATTGCACGTACTTAAAAAAAAGCAAAAAACAGGGGTGCAAACTCATAAAAATTAAACCCTGCTTATCTATCTCAAATCCAATATCCCACTCCCAACCACAGCAGCTCATCCTGATAAATTATTATATTTGTCAAAAAAGAAATATTACGATGCCTTGCTCGATAAGATGTGAAAATTGCTAACCTCTTTCATCTGATCAAAAAAACACACACTATGGTAAAATTGTAAGGGATGTGCATATTGATCATGGAAAAAATATTAAAATTCGCGGAATCTATGGAACACAAGACTTTATTGAAAATGACAAATGCGTCCTTGTTGAGTTACAAAGGCTTATATTTACTCAATCCAAATCTCATAAACTTGTTGAAGGCTTATTTACTTTGCTGCTTAAATAGTATTTTAACAGCATCAATTGGTACAACCTCCCTAAGATTACAAAAAACAAAAAGAATACACTCTTATGAAGATGTGCATTTTATAAAAAACATTTCATACCAAGTAATTTACAGACAATATATTGATTTATAATCATAATTTATCATTATTCAAATTAAGCAAAAAAACCGAATATTGTAAGATTCTCTCATTTCAAATCTGGATATGTTGAATTAAATAAATAAAGAAATAAAAATGCCTTTTAATGAATCATCTCAAAAGGCAAAAATTGTAGCAACATTAGGAGCGAGAAAAGTGTATGGCAATGCCATCTTTCTTCTTTATAAACGTCAAAAATTCTGATGCCCTAAGAATTTTATATTATGGGGGCTTTATCATCATATCTATCATTGCAAAATAGGCTTGAGTACCTTGAGAACGGTTTCTTTAAAAAAGCACATAAATATGAAACATATAATCATGTTAAACAAGCGACAGAGATACCAATAGTTGCTTAAAATTTTCCGAAAGCACTTAATAGCCTTTTTAAATAAGCAATGAAATCAGATCTTTTCAAAAGTAATCCACTTTCTAAAAATAAAAGCGGCTTTTCAGTTTGGAAAGAAGAAAATATTGAAAAATATTATCCAATGCTGATCTTTTGGCACTCATAAATATGTCTAAATTATATTCTTCTATACACTGCCTTGCATCATAGTAATATGCTGTTCACATTGGCGATAAAAAGATAATATCATTTATCTCTATCCAATTTGGAACTCTACTTTACACTATGAGAAAATTGTACATTTTTTAGTATCTATAACATATTATTATCTATAAGATAAATGTATATATTTAATAGTAAAGTAAGAATTATTATTCTGCTATCACGATGCAATTAAATAACCATTGAATAATAATTTAATAATATCTATAGAACACACATTCTACAATAATGACTATCTATAATAAATACTATAAATAATAAAATTTTAGCGTGTCCATTCATATTTTAATTGTTAATAATATTTTTATAACCACATCATAATTTTCATTTTTTCTATTATACTATCGATAATAAATAATTTTTTATATATTTAATATGTAAAAATTTTGATCAATTTTATTATCTATAAATGTATTTAAAAAATATATTAATGTCATTTTATAAAAATTATACGATAACCATATGTTAGTTTATATATAACACATAATAAAATATTGTATAAAGTTTTTAAAAAATATAATTTGTAATTATTACTGTTACTTTTTTACAATAACGTTTATAAAAATTATAGTTATATTTTTATATGTATTTTTATTATTGACTAAAAATACATATTGAACTATATGGCTTGTATATAGTGTGATATACATAAACATTATGTATATTTATTACATATATAACTTAAAAATATTTGAGGTAAAGTTATGGTGAAAATATTTAAAAATTATATTTTAAGCATTTTTATAGCGAGCACTTTTTTTATTTCACAAACTGTAAATGTTAATGCAAACTATTTGAAAAACGATAATCCAAAAGAGGAATTTTCTGTTTTCCCAATGGAACAAGTAAAATATGCGAAATCCGATGTAGTTTCTACGACTGCTTTCTATGCTCCGTCTGTAAATTATCAAACAGAACATGGAACAATAGGTGAAGGAAAATTTGAAAAGGTCGTTGAGCCTATGACTATAGGAATGGGGCTATTGTTTACTGGACATGTAATGAGCTTTATAGGATCGATAATAAGTTGGATAAAGGACATAGTATTGATGTTCAAATAATTCAACCTCGTCTAGAACTCTATAATAATAGCTTTATTATGTGGCTATAATTCATTGTAAATAATTACATAATGAAGCTCATTATGCTACAAAATATAAATGTTGTAGATTACATCCAAATATCCAAAGTATAAATTAAGTATAAATTTACTCATATATATTGAATAGTATAAATCTTTGAGGTAAATTATGATTAAATTATTTAAAAATCATATATTAAGTATTTTCATTATATCTGCCTTTTCTCTTTCTCAGGTTGTAAATGTGCATGCAAACTCTTTACAAAATAGTACTCATCGTGAGAATATTTTTGTTTCTGCAATAGAACAGAAAAGAAAGGATGCAGTCCATACCGTTTCTCTCTATAGACCTAGTCTAAATCATGGAGTGGGTAATGAAGCTACTATTGAAGGAAAATTTGAAAAGGTTGTTGAACCTCTTACACTCGGGGCTTTTGGTATGGGGATGGCACTTGGATATGCATCAAGTACGATAGGCATGTTTTTAGGATGGATAATAAGTAAAATAATATTGTATTTTAAATCTCGTTAAAATTGAAATTTCATCAGAATAAGACCTTCTCATATGAAATATAAACTATGAACATATTCCGTGTTTATCCATTGTTGATGACAAAAACTAATGAATTATCACACTAAGAGTGAAAAAAGCTTTAAATGCTTCTGTTTCTCTCAATGTGCACTAATTCTGCCGATGCATCTATTCAATTCAGATTAAAATAAAAGTATTGGTGGTAAACTATGACTAAAGTATTGAAAACTTACGTATTAAATATTTTTATAGCAGTTGCTTTTTTGCTTTCACAAGTTATAAATGTTCATGCCAATCATTTGAAAAATGATACTCAATGGGAAACTGTCTCTTTAATAGAACAAGGAAAGAAAAAAGCTATCGATATAGCTGCTCTTTATGTCCCAAGTTTCACTCATAAAGCAAAAAGTGAATCTGCCTTTGAAGGAAAATTTGAGAAAGTGTTTGAACCAATTACGCTAGGAGTTTTTTCTACAGTAGGAGCTTTGGGTTTTGGATTCTTGACTGGATCTGTTATGGCCATATTTAGCGGGATAATTGGATGGGCAATAGGAAAAATTAAAGGCAAATAATTCAAAGATACTTAGTTATTTTTTTCTATTTAAAATGAAAATACTTTACAGCCTGCTTCCCATCATTTAGCAGGCTGTTGTATGTTTTCTATGGATAAACTTTAGGTTACCATACTGTATAGCACAAATATAATATCTATTATTATACAAAGTGATAAATTAAGCTAAAAAAGATTATTCAAAGTATAGATTTGCACACGAAATGCCATAAAATTACCTTATAAATCTTCCAATGTGAGTCCTGAGATGTATCATTTTAACATTCAGTTTAGCAGATTTAATTGTTACAAAGTATTAAGAGCATAAAATAACTATAAATGATTGAGTTTTATACAAAAGTTCTTCAGTAAATACCATTCTATCTATTTAATTTTATTATTTAAGAAGGTGTACAAGTGAAGATACGTTGTAAAATTTAAGTGAATGAATAATAGAGAGGAAATTTTTGACTGTAACAGATTTTCTGTGAACATTTGGTGTTTATATCTCAAAAATAAAAATGCTTAAGGCTATTTCCTTTCATTATTGAATTAAAAAGAAGAAAAGAAGCTCTATCCATTTAATAATTTAAATATTATGAAAAACGTGAAATAAATAACTTCACCAATTTGCCAGAAATAAAAAAGGATAAGACTTATGGAATATATCAGCACGAGAGGTGAAGCTCCTGCTTTAAGCTTTACGGAAACAATCATGACAGGGTTGGCAAGTGATGGGGGACTTTATTTGCCAGATAAATTTCCTCAGCTATCATTTGATGCGTTACGAGCACTTCGTGGTCAGTCCTATACAACAATTGCTAAAACTATTCTGTGGCCCTTTGTGAATAACGAAATCGAATATACAGCTTTTGAAAATATGATCGCTGAATCTTATGCAACCTTTCACCATCCAGCAATCTGTCCTTTACGACAAACTGGAGCAGATGAATTTATCCTTGAACTCTTTCATGGTCCTACTTTAGCTTTTAAAGATGTAGCAATGCAGTTTCTTTCTCGACTGATGGATTATGTTTTGACTGAAAAAAATAGATGTGCAACGATTATTGCTGCAACATCAGGTGATACAGGAGGAGCTGCGATACAAGCTTTTGCTGGAAAAGAACACTCAGATATTTTTATTTTATTTCCTAAAGGACGTGTATCGCCTGTTCAACAACGGCAAATGACAACCAATCATTGTTCCAATGTTCATGCCATTGCCATTGAAGGAAATTTTGATGATTGCCAAGCTCTTGTCAAAGCAATGTTTAATGACCACAATTTTCGTAAAAAAAGAGCACTTTCAGGTGTTAATTCTATAAATTGGGCGCGTATCATGGCGCAAATTGTTTACTATTTTTCATCTGCACTTTCTTTAGGAGCACCTGATAGAGCTGTTTCATTTACTGTTCCTACTGGAAATTTTGGTGATATTTTTGCAGGTTATGTCGCAGCCCGTATGGGATTACCCATTGCTCAACTGGTCATCGCAACGAATGATAACGACATCCTTGTACGTACATTGACCAGTGGTACTTACAAAACACAACCAATAGTCCATACAACATCACCTTCTATGGATATTCAGGTCTCTTCTAATTTTGAACGTTTGCTCTTTGAAAGTGGCAATCGTGATCCAATGTGGATTCGCAATGCAATGGAAAACTTGAAAAAAACGGGTCTTTTTACTCTTGATGAAAAGCAACTCAAAAATATTCGTTCCCTATTTTCCGCTGGAAAAAGCAACATGGCTGCAACAGCTCAAACAATTGATAGTGTCTATAAGGAAAGTGGCTATCTTGTTGATCCACATACAGCGGTCGCTCTTCAAGTAGCGCGTGAAAACAAAAAACCGCATATTCCAATGATCGTTCTTGCCACGGCTCATCCAGCTAAATTTCCTGATACTATTAAAAGCGCTTGTGGACTTCATGCTCCATGGCCATCTCATCTCAATGATGTAATGAAACATGAAGAACATTTTATAAATCTTGCTAATGATGAAAAAATAGTAAAAGATTATATTTCTTTAAAATCGCGTGCATCTTATTAAAGTTAGCTGCATTAATTTAAATCAAGAATATTCTGATACCCTTACAATGAGGTATTTAGCTTATTTAATGGAGTTGTAAATACATGGATGTAGATATATGTCGCCTTAGTAATGGTTTGACTATCGCCACACATACAATGCAACAAATTGATAGTGTTGCCCTCGGAATATGGGTCAAAGTGGGCTCACGCAATGAAACCTCCACACAGCATGGTATTGCTCATCTTCTTGAGCATATGGCTTTTAAAGGAACCGAAAACCGTACTGCTTTTCAAATTGCAACCGATATTGAAGATGTTGGCGGTGAAATCAATGCTACAACCAGTATTGAAACAACAGCTTACTTTGCACGTGTTCTTAAAAGCGATATCCCACTTGCTATAGATATTTTAGCCGATATTTTAATGCATTCAAAATTTGACGACGATGAACTAGAACGAGAAAAACAAGTAATCTTTCAGGAAATTGGTGCTGCCCATGACACTCCTGATGATATTGTTTTTGATCACTTTACAGAAACAGCCTTTCGTCATCAATCCCTTGGACGCTCTATTTTAGGAACAGCTAAAACTATTCAATCATTTACATCTACTGATCTCCATGATTTCATCAATAAACAATATAGTGCAGATCGTATGATTGTCGTTGCTGCAGGAGCTGTAAAGCACGAAAGTTTCTTGCGAGAAGTTGAAAGTCGTCTTGGTACTTTTCGCTCCCATTCAACCGCACCTCTTACTAATCTTGCAAATTATGTCGGTGGCGACTTTCGTGAATATCGCGATTTAATGGATACACAAGTTGTTCTAGGGTTTGAAGGACGTGCTTATCACGCGCGTGATTTTTATGCAGCCCAAATTCTTTCTATCATTCTTGGTGGTGGTATGTCTTCACGTCTTTTTCAAGAGGTAAGAGAGAAACGTGGATTATGCTATTCTATTTATGCTTTTCATTGGGGATTTTCAGATACTGGGCTTTTTGGTGTTCACGCAGCTACCGGACAAGAAGGGCTCAAAGAACTTATTCCTGTGATTCTTGATGAACTTTCCAAGGTCAGCAAAAATATTCACACCAACGAACTGCAACGAGCACAAACGCAATATCGTGCAAATCTGACAATGTCACAGGAAAATCCCTCTAGTCAAGCACATCTCATTGCTCGCCAAATACTCCTTTATGGTCGACCAATTCCAATATCGGAAACAATTGAACGCCTTAATCTCATCACTCCTAAAAGATTAACTGATTTAGCACATCGTCTTTTTACAAACTCCACTCCAACACTAACTGCTGTCGGACCTGTAGGACCCCTCATAAATTTTGATGATTTAACGTCAACTCTTTCATACAAGCTAAAGTAAAAACTTCTTTTCAAAGCAGCATCACAATAACATCACATATTTTATCATAAAATTTACCACAAAAGCTCTCCTCATTAAATAAGTTTTGGAAATATTGGGCAAATAGGCGTACAAAACTACCCAATTCATACTTCATGTGATAAAGATTCTAATAAGTGAAGGTATATCCGTGAAATCTGGAAATTCATGGTTTAACTTTGCCCTTTTAAAATATAAAACTTCATTCGCTTCAGGTTCCATTGAAGCAAATGGGTGTGTGGTCTATTTGTATATAAAATCACATAACTTAAGAAAAAGTGATAACAATTTATTATGTAAATAAATTATAAAAGGTGGACGTTTTTTCTCAAAAGTCGAAATGAAAATTAAACATCCTAAAATATTGAGAGTGGGACATTGTGAAGAGTTTGCGTAAAATAATTGACATCATTTTCATTGTAGTCGTTAGTTCTTTTGTCCATCTTACATCAGCACAAGCAATTGAACCAGTTAAAATTTCTTCTCAAGATGCTGCTCTTGATCTCTCAAAAGCAATTGAAATTCACCATACAAACAACTCTATTTTTCAAACAAGTACAGCACCAGGACCAGATGGTATTGTATGGCGTATTGAAGTGCAGGCAAAAAATGAAAAATTTTCCGGAAATTGGGCAGTTTTTTCTCTTGCAAATCCAACAGATGAACAAGTTGATCGTCTCATCGTTGCCCCCCATTACCGCATGGCACGTTCTGGATTTTTTTGGCCAGACCTTGGATCATCAAGGATTCAATCCATAACGCCAAGCGAAGGTTTTTCCCTCGATCGTCAACTTAGTGCAAACTCTGATATCTTTCGTATTACCCTTAACCCTGGTGCTGTTATTACATTTGTGGCCGAACTTAACTCTGCAAATCTACCGCAAATCTATTTATGGCAACCTGAAGCTTATAAAGATGCAATTAATTCTTATACGCTTTATCATGGTATTCTTCTTGGGATATCAGGTCTCTTAGCGCTTTTGTTAACTGTTCTCTTCGTCGTCCGTGGAACAGGGCTGTTTCCTGCAACAGCGGCAGTTGCTTGGGCAGTGCTTTTTTATATTGGTATTGACTTCAACTTTTTAAATAAATTCTTTGCAGTTACACTCACAACCCAACCAATCTGGCGTGCTGGTACAGAAGTAGCACTTACTGCTACACTCTTCATTTTTCTTTTTACCTATCTCAGCCTTAACCGCTGGCATTATCATTTTAGTTACGGTGCTATCGCTTGGACCATTGCGTTTTGCAGTCTAGGAGCCTTTGCTATTTATGATCCCATCAGAGCATCTGGAATTGCGCGTTTGTCTTTTGGCCTTACCGCTGTGCTTGGTATAATATTAATCATCTATTTCTCAATCAGAAGCTATGACCGCGCCATTATGCTTATTCCAACATGGTTGCTCATTAGCTTTTGGTGCGTTGGAGCCTATGCCTGCATAGCTGGACATTTAAACAATGATATTATCCAGCCAGCATTAGCAGGGGGATTAGTGCTCATTGTTCTTCTCATAAGCTTTACTGTCCTGCAACAAACTTTTTCTAATGACGCTTTCCATGAAGGAATATTTTCCGACCTTGAACAACAAGTACTCGCAGCAAAGGGAGCTGGAAATATTATTTGGGATTGGAATATTGAGCGTGATCGTATTGTTGTACATCCAAACATGGCAACCCTTTTTGGTACTGAAATTCATAACCTCAATGGACCTATGCGCAACTGGATTTCAGCCTTGCACCATGATGATCGTGAACGCTTTCAAGCCGTATTAGATATCATTCTTAAAAATAAAAAAGGGCGCATTGATCAAATTTTTCGGCTTTCTTCCGGTGGTGGTTATTATCATTGGTTTTCTCTTCGTGCACGTCCGGCCATGCAAAAAGATGGAAAAATCACACGTGTCATTGGAACCATTGTCAATATTACTAACCATAAAAAATCCGAAGAACGCTTATTGCATGATGCAATCCACGACAGCTTAACTGGACTTCCTAACCAACAAATTTTCTTTGATAGACTACAAAATTATACCTCTTTAGCGAAAGCAAATATCAAAATTAGACCAACTGTCTTTATGATTGATTTTGACAATTTTCGCCAAATTAATCGCAAATTAGGCATAGCAGTTGGGGATACTGTACTGCTTATAATCGCACGTCGTTTAAATCGTCTCATTAACTTTCAAGACACCTTATCGCGTCTTTCAGCAGACCGCTTTGCAATTATTTTACTCAGTGAAACCGAACCACAAAAAATTGCAGCATTTGCAGATCATTTGCACAAAACAATTTCAGCACCTATTTCACTTTCAGAAAATAAAATAATCCTTTCAACCTCTATCGGATTGGTTACATGGAGTGAAAGCCGATCGACGGCTAAAGATATTTTTAATGATAGTGAGTTAGCGATGATTCGCGCAAAACAAATGGGTGGGAACCATATTGAACCTTTTCGTCCTAATTTTCGCACTTTGGGTCTCGAACATAATACTCTGGAGAAAGATGTTCATTATGCCATAAAACGTAATGAGATGAAAATCCTCTACCATCCTATTCTTAATTTATCAGACGGACATATTATTGGTTTTGAAACAATTGTAGAATGGCATCATCCCACTTATGGAAATTTAAATGTCTCTGATTTCATAAAAATCGTAGAAAATGAACAAATTGTTATGGATTTGTCACAATTTATCATCGATAATGCCATTATTGATCTTATAAATGTACAAGAAAAGTTTTCCCAACAATCTTTCTTTATTTCAATTAATTTACCAAGCGCAGAAATGATTCATCCTCGTTTTATCAGTCAATTGCGTGCCGCTTTGCTTCGCCATCCGCTCCACAAAGGGCGTCTGATGATTGAAATATCTGAATTTGTCTTAAGAAATAATCCTGAACAATCAGCGCACTTTCTTGAACAAATTAAAACACTTGGAATGAATCTCGCACTCGATAATTTTGGAACAGGTTATTCGTCTCTGACCTATCTCGTACGTTATCCATTTGATATGGTTAAACTTGATCGTTCACTTATCTCAATCGACTCTCTTAAGAAGAAAATTGTTCTAAAGTCTATCATTAATATGGCAACAGATCTTAATTTGCAAATTATCGCAGAAGGAGTTGAAAATGAAAAAGAAGCAATCTTCCTCCGTCAAGAAGGCTGTAAATATGTTCAAAGTACACTTGTGACGAAACCGATTGCCATAGAAGAATTAATTACGCTCGTTCAGAGCCATTTCCCTTATAAAATAAAAACATAAGGGATAAAATAACGTGTAAAGTTAAAAAGCTTAGAAAAAACTCTACGCGTGTCCCATTTCAGAAGCAAGATAAGTTGGATCGATACCCATGCGTGTTAAACTTTTATCATACTTGCAGCTTAAATCGCTTTCAAAAAGAAAACTAGGTGATGTAGAACTGATTAGCCAACCATTTGCAGAAATTTCTGCCTCAAGTTGCCCCGCTTTCCATCCAGCATAGCCTAATGCGACCAGTGCATGTTGCGGACCTTGTTCGCAACTGATCGCTTTTAATATATCAATTGTCGCAGTAAAACAGATCTTATCCGCAATAAAAACAGTTTCTTCACAAGCATAATCATCTGAATGAAGGACAAAACCACGCGAAGGATCAACAGGACCACCATAGCGAACTGGAAACTGTTTTATTGGTTCAGAAAGACTTTTTTTTTGGCCACTGTCTATGATTCCTAAGTGAAGCAAAAGCTCTGGAAAATCAATGTGATGCAATTGATTGAGAATGATGCCCATCGCACCGGCATCAGAATGCGCACAAATATAAATAACAGAACGAATAAAGCGTTTGTCATTCATCCCAGGCATTGCTATGAGTAATTGTCCACCTAAAAAGCCATTACACCGCTTCATTAATCTGTTATTCTCCATAATTGACATGATAAAAGTTTGTTCATTTAGCACACTAGGAAAATAAAACTCCAATGAAAAAAAGTTATATATTTACAAATTTACAAAATATCGCAACTTTCTTTTATAAAAAGCTTTTAGTTACTTTAAGCTTAACATTCATAGTTTTAGAATTACTTAACATTCCTGTAAATGCTCAAACAGAACAAAAACTCCAGCTTTTCGCAACATCTTGGTATGAATCAGATGGTGGTCGTATCCGATTAGCGATCACTGAACCTTCTCTTTCTGGAATAAGAGAAGGCATTATTGAAATTGAGCTTAAACCAGGATGGAAAACTTACTGGCGTAATCCAGGTAATTCTGGCATGGCACCATTTTTTAATTTCAACCAACAGATTTCTTATGAAATCTTTTATCCTACTCCACAGCTTTTTGAAACAGAAAATGATTGGTCATTAGGTTATAAAGATAAAGTAATATTGCCCTTCAATCTTTCTGGTTCAAGCAAAAATTTAAGTGGTGCTTTCACTCTTGGATTATGTCACAAAATCTGTCTTCCATTTACTGTTAACTTTGATTTTTCGCCATCTGCTCTTAAAAATAAACAGCTTCCTGCTTCCTTCTTAAAAAAGGCGCAAAATTCTTTGCCCCGCATGACGCAGAATGCACTAAAAATAAGTGCTGAAAAAAATAATAGTACCCTTCTTATAAAAATACAAAATAACAACAAAACCACTCCTTCCTCTCTCTTTTTAGATGGAGGAGAAATGCAAATTGGAGCAGCAAGAAAAGTCAGTGATAACGCAGAATATACACTCTTCAGTGCTCCACTCTATTTCACACCAGAAGAAATAAACCAAAAAATTTTTTATACAGTTGCTTTTAAAGATCACGCCTTAAGTGGAACATTCATATTCCATACGCAGCCAACCCCTCTTGCGTCTCCGTGATAAAAGAAAAAGCTCTCAAAAAGCAATTATGCTGGAAAACGTCCATTTTCACGATATTGAGTAATTGCTTTGCGAGCAAGGGCATCTGCGCGTTCATTTTTTGGATGTCCCGCATGCCCTTTTACCCAGTGCCATCTAACTGTATGACAAGAACTAGCATCCTCAAGAGCTTGCCATAGCTCCATATTTTTAACAGGATTTTTTGATGCAGTGCGCCAATTATTCTTTTTCCAATCTTCAATCCACTTAGATATACCGTTACGTACATAAACTGAGTCTGTATAAAGATCGACCAAACAGGGCTCTTTAAGCGCCTTTAATGCACAAATTGCCGCCATGAGTTCCATTTGATTGTTTGTCGTATGGACCTTACCGCCATAAAGCTCCCGTTCATGACCATTCCAGCGTAAAATTGCTCCCCATCCTCCAACTCCAGGATTCCCTGAGCAAGCACCATCTGTATAAATTTCAACGACTTTTTGTTGAGTTGCCATAAAATTTAAAAACCTAATTCACTTAGCGAATTTACATTACTGAAAAAACAAAGCTTGTGCCAATACTCCCATGGATCTTTCTTAATAACAAAGCTATTAGGCGGTGTATTAAACCAATCATATAGACGTGTGAGTAAGAAACGTAGAGATGCACCACGAGCTAATAAGACCATCTTGTCCAATTCTAAAGGGATCAATGGTCTTATTTTTTGATAATTTTCCAATAACTTACGTGCTTTGGTAAGATTATAGGAATGATCAGGCTCAAAGCACCAAGCATTTAAACAGATCGCTAAATCATAAGCAAAAAAGTCATTACAAGCAAAATAGAAATCTATCATCCCAGAAAGACGATGATTCACAAAAAAAACGTTATCATTAAATAAATCTGCATGAATAATGCCTATTGGTAAATTAAATGGCCAATTTTCCTGTAAAAAAGCCAATTCCAACTCAATTTTTTGTCCAAATTCTTTTAACAATGCATCTTCTTTGGTTTGACAACGTTGCCACAATACCTTCCAATCCATAACAGAAAGAGTATTTTTACGACTGAGTGTAAAATCCTGTCCTGCTAAATGTAATTGTGCTAACCCCGTCCCCACTTCGCCACAATGATCTATATTGGGCTGGCGGATCCACTCTCCTTCCAGAAAAGTAATAATAGCAGCAGGACGTCCTGCTAGTTCACAGATCATCATTCCATCATTTTGAATAACAGGTTGAGGACAAGGAATTCCACGCTGTCCTAAATGCTGCATCAAGCGACAAAAAAAAGGTAAATCATCTTTTGAAATACGCTTTTCATAAAGTGTTAAAATAAATCGCCCTTGTGTTGTCTCTAACATAAAATTAGAATTTTCAATCCCCTCTTCTATACCTTGATAAGACAAAAGTGATCCTATTGCATAACGTGTTAAAAACACTTTTAAATCATTTGGGTGAATATCTGTATAAACGGCCATTATTCTGCTTTCGTTGTAGACATGTCTGTATTCTGATTTTCATTTTTTGCATTATTTGCTTGACCATTAACGAAAGCCATATCTTGAGACGTTAAAATGACGTCGCGTAATTCGCGACTCACTAAAAATTTTTCCGTTTCTACCACTGTTTCAGCTAATTCTATTGTGACATCATAACGCTCACGAAATGCTGAAATAATTTCATCAATAATAATTTCAGGAGCCGAAGCCCCTGCTGAAAGACTGACTATAGAAAGAGATTTTAGGTTTTCAAAATTAATTTCATCAGCGCGCTGAACTAAAATAGCTTGCCGCGCACCAGACTTTTCGGCAACCTCTACTAAACGTCGTGAATTAGAAGAGTTTGGTGCTCCAACAATCAAAAACAAATCACTCCCCTTTGCCGCTGCTTTAACCGCATCTTGTCGATTCGTTGTAGCATAGCAAATTGATTCAGCCGCTGGTGCTGCTAATGTAGGAAAACGTTGTTGTAATATATCGATAATTCCTGCAGTATCTTCAACAGAAAGCGTTGTTTGTGTAACAAATCCTAATTTATCTGGATCATTGGGTTGATAATGCAAAGCATCTTCTATCGTTTCAATAAGCGTCACAACCCCTTCTTCAAGCTGTCCCATTGTCCCTATCACCTCAGGATGACCAGCATGACCAATCAATATAACATGACGACCATGACGTTGATGTCGTATCGCTTGTTTATGAACTTTCGAGACCAACGGACATGTTGCGTCGAGATAAAACAAATTATAGTATCGTGCTTCTTCTGAAACAGATTTTGGTACACCATGAGCAGAAAAAACAACTGGTTGATTGCGATGTTCTTCTGGAATCTCATTAAGTTCTTCGACAAAAACAGCACCCCGTTGCTGTAATCCCTCAACTACGTAGCGGTTGTGTACAATTTCATGACGAACATATACTGGAACACCATATTTTTTTAATGCAAGCAGAACAATCTGGATAGCACGATCAACCCCTGCACAAAATCCACGTGGACCACAAAGACGTATCGTTAAAGGGGGAAGTCCAGACATAAATCATCCTTAATCTCTATAGTTTTAGCTATATATTCAAACAACCTATTATTATACATGAATAAGCAATGTAAAAAAACGTGCAATATCATCTTTTGCATAAGAACACACTCTATCGTGTTTTCTTACAGCATTTTCTTGAAGAAAAGCTCTTTTAAAATTTGCTCTTTCATTTTACGCAACTAAAGAGCGATAAAATACCAAACAAGAGATTCAATCAAAAGAATTCCAAAGATAGCTGCCAAATAAAGTAACGAAAAGAAAAACGTTTTTTTGGCCATCAAAATAGTTTCATTATGTGTATCAGCTTTCCATAAACGATAGGCAAAATAAATAAAGATAATGCTTAAAATTGTTGAAAAAATACCATAAAAAATTCCGCCAAGACCAGTAAAGCAAGGAGCAGCAGCACACAATGCCATCAAAACAGTATAAAATAAAATCTGTTTTTTTGTTGAATGTTCACCTCGTACATTAGGCATCATAGGGATACCTGCAGCCTCATAATCAAGAGATGAAAATAAAGAAAGAGCCCAAAAGTGAGGGGGGGTCCACATAAAAATGATTAAAAATAATAAAAAGCTATCAATACTCACTGTCCCTGTTGTCACGGCCCATCCAATCATTGGTGGAAAAGCCCCAGAAGCACCACCAATAACAATATTTTGTGGTGTGATACGCTTTAACCAAATTGTATAGATAACGACATAAAAGAAAATCGTAAACGCAAGAAAAAATGCCGCAAACCAATTAATGAAGCTCCCCATAACCAATACCGAGAGCATAGAAAGAACCATGCCAAAAATAAATGCCTTTTGGGAGCTAATTTTACCCATGGGAATAGGACGCTTTTTAGTCCGTTCCATCACAGCATCAATGTCAGCATCATACCACATGTTCAGTGCTCCCGCACCACCGCCACCAGCAGCAATACATAAAATTGCTAAAAAACCATACCACGGATTGATAGGAACAGGCGATACAAGCAAACCAACCAGAGCCGTAAAGACCACAAGAGACATAACACGTGGCTTTAATAATGTGATGTAATCACCAATACCGGATTTTGGTGGCGTTGATTTACCATTCACAACCGATAATTCTTCTGAAACTGACATTCCACTCAAAGCCCTTTTCCATTTCTGTCATTCACAAATCCAATATTATCTGACAAATATTATCTAGCGTATGGAAATGACCCATTAAGACCAATCGTATTTTTGAGAAAATATGAAATATCTCTTTCGCACGTATTCCCTAAAAGTAAATGGAAATATTGGCAATAAAAATACATTTTTTCAATCAACGTTCTCTCCACATTACAAATGTATCATAAAAATATATCATATGAATTAATATATTTGGGTAAATACTGATTTTGTGTTATGGTTTTTTATGGGGAATTCATTTTTTTATGTAAATCTATGCATGGTTGTGGGTGTTGAGTCGGATAGGATTTTCTGTGATACTTTATAAATTACTCAAAAAAACTTTTTTTATTGGTGCTGTTCTTTACACGCTTTATAGTAGTTTTATCAGTCATGCATTTGCACAAACACCCTATGCACAAGATGTCCCTGCTCCGCAAACCTATGGTGCATGGACAAAAGTGTGTTCTCTACCACCAGGTACACCTAACATGCAGTGTGAAGTTGTACAAAACGTTCACACACAAGGGCGTCAAGATATTACCTTGCGCGTTACATTTTATAAACTTCCTCAAAAGCAAGGTGCCTTGATGCGTGTTTTTGTTCCGATTCGCGTTGAATTACGTCCTGGCGTTGGAATTAAAATTGACGATAAAAATATGGGTAGAATGGAATATCGTCGTTGTCTTGGTGATAATTGTGTTGCTGAAGCCTTTCTTAAAGAAGACATATTGCAGCTCTTTTTAAAAGGAAAAATGGCAACCTATTTTATCTTTACAACTCCGGAACAAGGGATTGGAGGTTTTGTTGACCTTCATGGTCTTGGCGACGCCTATGCAACCTTACCGACATGAATGAAATCAATACATTTTAAACAATCAAAATCTCATCGTATATTTTGAAAGATTCTTAAAATTAGATTGATAAAAATCTTCTGAGCCCCCATAAAAATAGGATAATTCTTATGAAATCGCTGATTGATCATTTTGATATTGCTTCCTCTAAAGTGCAATCACTTATACAGGAAACACTTCATCATGCTGATGATGGTGAGCTTTACCTTGAGTATACAGAAAGCGAAGCTCTTTTATTTGATAATGGACAGCTTAAAAACGGTTCATTTCATCAAGATATGGGATTTGGACTACGCGTTGTTGCTGGAGAGGCTACTGGATATGCTCACTCTAGTGAGTTATCAGCTGCTGCACTCAAACGTGCCAGTGAAGCTGCTAAAGCTGTTACCTATAATAATCATGCAGGGACTTATAGCATAGCACCTCAACAAACAAACAAAAGACTTTATCAACCGCATAATCCCCTTGATGCTCCATCATTTGAAGAAAAAAGTGCTCTTTTGCAAAAAATTGATGCCTATTTACGTGCTAAAAATGATAAATTGCATCAGGTGACTGTTTCTCTTTCCGGCTCTCTACAACATGTTGAAATTTTACGTGCAGATGGTTATTTGGTTCGTGATATTCGTCCCCTTGTGCGACTTTCTATATCTGTGGTCGCAGCTGAAGGCAATCGTCGTGAAAATGGTTTTTATGGATGTGGAGGGAGACAAGCATTTAACCAATTTATTCATGAAGACAATTGGAAAAAAGCCGCGGATGAAGCCTTACGTATGGCTTTAACAAATTTAGAAGCAGAAGCAGCACCTGCTGGATCTTTTGATGTTGTCTTAGCTAACGGATGGCCTGGTGTTATGCTCCATGAAGCCGTAGGTCATGGTTTAGAAGGTGACTTTAACCGTAAAAAAACATCGGCTTTTGCTGGACTTTTAGGACAACAAGTTGCAGCAAAAGGTGTTACAGTTGTTGATGATGGAACAATTCCACAATGCCGTGGCTCTCTCACTGTCGATGATGAGGGGACCCCTTCAGGATATAACGTTCTCATTGAAGATGGAAAACTCGTTGGTTTTATGCAAGACAGGCTTAATGCACGGCTTATGGGAGGTAAATCAACTGGAAATGGACGGCGTGAATCTTATGCTTATGCACCAATGCCACGAATGACCAATACAATCATGCTAGGAGGAGATAAAACACCTGAAGAAATCCTTTCGTCACTTAAAAGTGGTATCTATGCTGTTTCATTTGGTGGAGGACAAGTTGATATTACTTCCGGAAAATTCGTCTTTGAATGTACTGAAGCATACCGAGTAGAAAATGGCAAAATTTGTGCACCAATCAAAGGTGCAACTCTTATTGGAAATGGACCGGATGCTATGAAACGTATCACAATGATTGGTAATGATAGTAAACTAGATAATGGTATTGGTATGTGCGGAAAAGCAGGGCAAAATGTCCCTGTTGGTGTTGGTCAACCTCATCTTCGAATCAATAATATGACAATCGGTGGAACTGCGCTTATAGAGGAATAAGCTTGCTCATTCCTTCCCAGTATTGCCTCCTTCTCGTCTATTACGACCATTTTGTGAGGGGGAGATTACAATGAATTGATTTATAAAGATAATCTAGCGTTATTCATATTGTATTAGAACCTTGAATACCGCAAGATTCTCTCATTTTAAATCTGTGTCTGTTCGATCAATCAAAATCATTCGTTTATACGTTACAGGCGGGGAGAGTTATATGGATAAAAACTGTACAAGAAAAGACTAAAGATTCCTCTTATGGGCCGTCTCAAGTACCAAGAGTTTTAAGAAACATTAGGGGATGGCAAATATAACGACGGCACAGGCTTATTCAGACACATCTTTTTCGTAAGATATTAGTCTTTTGTGTGGTTTTTTTGTGTGGGGTAACTTGTCTTTTATATTTCATAATAAAAAAGCTTAAAAGAAAAAAGCACTTTCTACATTCAGTGCTCTTAACTCAACGAGAAAAAGGTTATTATTATAGATAAATTTTGGAGAGATTTTATAATAATACTCAGGTAAACTTTTAAAAAAATCTTCATGGCATTTAAAAAATTTTAGGCTAAAGTTTCCAACCTTTCTTTTTTTTCTTTTTGCTCAAAACAGCAACAATTTCGACATGTGGTGACCATAAAAATTGATCAATCGGTATGATTTTTTCTACTGTATACCCCCCTGCAACAAGAAGAGATAAATCACGAGCAAATGTAGTAGGATTACAAGAAATTGCCACAACACGTGATACTGTAGTCTTCGCTAATTCACGTACTTGTTGCTCTGCACCAGCACGGGGAGGATCAAAAACAACACTCTCAAAACATTCAAGTTCCTTTACAGAAAGGGGATGTCGGAAAAGATCACGTTTTTCACAAGTGACCGTTTTTAAACCAGTCGCAAAACGTGCTGCTGTATTTAGATTTCTTAATGCATCTTCGTTATTTTCTACTGCATGAACATTCATCTTTTTTGCCATACGCAAGGTAAATGTTCCTACCCCTGAAAACAAATCAACAGCATTCTTTGCTTTTTTTAAATGAGTCAAAATAATATTGCCCATTATATTTTCAGCTTCACAAGTTGCTTGCAGAAAACCACCAGAAGGAAATTCAACACGGACATCTCCAAAGTAAATCTCTGGTTTTTCTCGTTCAACCAAAACTTCACCGTCAACAGATAAACGTATAATCCCATATGAAAGAGCAGCACTGATCATTCTCTGACGAAGTGATTCATGGTGTATAATGCAACCGCTTAAAGCAACATCTAAACCATTTTCAACACATGTTATCGTAACATGAAACCGTTTGGCAGAGCTCTTTAGAAAAGCACAGAGCTCTCTGATATTATGCAACTGAGAAATAAGCTCTGGACGGCTTACTGGGCATTCCTCAAGAGCTACAATCTCATGAGAGAGATAACGGTTAAAACCAACTTTTTGCCCCTGTGGGGTCATGGATGCTGTTAGAGTAATCCGCCGTCGGCTATAAGGTTTACATTCTATTAAAGGCGCAACAACATTATTAAGTCCATACTTTTTAAGCGCCTCAACAACCAATTGTTGTTTCCATACGCGATAAGCATCCATATGCCAATGCTGAAGAGTACACCCTCCACATTCTCCAAAATGCTGACAAAGAGTATCAATGCGTTCTGATGATTTTTCTTTTAATGTTATATATGTTGCATATTTTCCATGAACAGTAATTTCAGCACACTCTCCTGGTAAAGTAAAAGGAACAGAAACGAAGCCGTGAGACGTCTTAGCAATACCATAACCATTTGCTCCGATATGATCGATTATGACATTGTCATTCACTCTTGTTTTTCTCCGAATAGTAAATATTCCACGTTGCCATCACCACCTGTAATAGGGGAAGAAATTAAACCTTTTGCACTCCACCCTGTTTGTGTATTTAACCAAACAAAAAGCGCCTCAGCAGTTTCCTTAGCACTTGATGGACTTAATATTCCTCCCTTACTAAAGTGCTTACGACCAACCTCAAACTGAGGCTTTACCAGTAAAACAGCTTGGGCACCCTTCTTGGCTAAAGACAACACGGGAGGCAACGCAAGTTTGAGCGAAATAAAGCTAACATCTGAAACGATAAGATCAATTTCTCGCCCACCTAAATGTTCCTGTTTAAAATCTCTGACATTCAAGCCTTCTAATAACGTTATAGCACTGTTGCCCAATAAACGTTTATCAAATTGATGATGCCCAACATCAACGGCAATGACATGATCTGCTCCACGCTCTAAGAGAACTTGCGTAAAACCACCTGTTGATGCACCAACATCAATGGCTGTCACTTTGTCCGTTACAATTGGAAATGCATCAAGTGCAGCAATCAATTTTAACGCTGCCCGAGAAACATAATTCTGCGCTGGATCACAAACGGTAATCTCTGCATCATCAAAAACAATTTGCCCAGCTTTAAAAACGATTTCTCCGTTAACTTTAACAGTTTGGCGCATAATTGCATCACGTGCGCGTGAACGTGTCGTAAAAAAGTTTTTTTCAACTAAAAAAATATCGAGTCTTTTTCTGGAAGCCATCTCATACTCGAATTTTCTATCCTGTTCGAATCTCGCGTCCCAAAACAGCAAAAACCGTGTTTAAAATACCCATAGCGTCAAGTCCGACACGTGAAAGAACTTTTTCTGGTGAACCATGATTCAAATATTCATCAGGAAATTTTAGTGTACGAACTTTCAAACCATGCTCTAAGAGCCCTTCTTGCGCTAAAAATTGTAATATGTGCGCTCCAAATCCACCGATTGCCCCTTCTTCAATTGTCACCAATACCTCATGCTCACGTGCCAAACGACGCATCAAATCTTTATCTAAAGGTTTTGCAAACCGTGCATCTGCAACCGTTGTAGACAATTCTTCAGCCTCCAACGCATCAGCAGCTTGCAACACTTCTGACATCCGCGTTCCAAAACAAACCAAAGCGATTCTATTTCCTTCACGCAGAACGCGCCCTTTTCCAATTTCTAATAACTCACCACGTTGCGGTAAATCTATACCAATCCCCTCACCACGCGGATAACGAAAAGAAATTGGTCCCTGATCATAAGCTGCAGCTGTACGCACCATATGCATCAGTTCAAGCTCATCAGAAGGTGCCATAACAACAAACTCAGGAAGAGTCGCCAAAAAAACAATATCAAAACTTCCAGCATGTGTTGCACCATCTGCCCCCACAAAACCTGCTCGGTCAATAGCAAAACGTACCGGTAATTTTTGAATTGATACATCATGAATAATTTGATCATAAGCACGCTGTAAAAAAGTAGAATAAATTGCAACAAAAGGCTTATACCCTTCACAAGCAAGTCCTGCCGCAAAAGTTACGGCATGTTGCTCAGCGATACCAACATCAAACATTTTTTCAGGAAATTTTTTCGCAAAAGAATCAAGTCCTGTCCCTGTTGGCATCGCTGCTGTTATGCCAACAATCTTATCATCATGGCGAGCTTCTTCTATTAAAGCTTTAGAAAATACCTTGGTATAGGGTAGAATATTACTTGATGCTTTTACCTGTTTTCCTGTCGTGACATCAAAACGATTAACACCATGATATTTATCAGACGAGGCCTCTGCAGGTGGATATCCCTTTCCCTTATGGGTTACAACATGCACCAAAACAGGACCATTAGGATATTCACGAACATTTTTAAAAACAGGCAATAAATGCCCCAAATTGTGCCCATCTATGGGTCCAACATAATAAAAGCCAAGCTCATCAAATAAAGTTCCCCCAACCAAAAGGCCACGCGCAAATTCCTCTGAACGACGGGCTTTATCCAAAAAAAACTTTGGCAATTTTTCGCTCAACATCTTTACGCGTTCACGCAAATGACGATAAGAAGGACGAGACACTAATCGTGCAAGATGTGCACTCATAGCACCTGTAGGTGGTGCTATAGACATATCGTTATCATTAAGAACAACAATCAAGCGTGCATTCAAAGCACCAGCGTTGTTCATGGCTTCATAAGCCATGCCCGCAGACATTGCACCATCACCAATGACAGTTATGATATTGCGTCTTGTCTCTGCTTTCAAAGCACTTGCCACTGCCATACCAAGCCCCGCTGAAATAGAAGTAGACGAATGCCCCGCTCCAAATGGATCATACACACTTTCTGAACGTTTTGTAAAACCAGATAATCCGCCCTCCTGACGTAATGTGCGAATTTTTTCTCTACGCCCCGTTAAAATCTTGTGTGGATAGGTTTGATGACCAACATCCCAAATAATCCTATCCTCTGGTGTATTAAAAATATAATGTAATGCAACAGTGAGCTCAACAACACCAAGTCCCGCCCCAAGATGACCACCTGTTACAGAAACCGCATCAATTGTTGCGGTCCGCAACTCATCAGCCAACTGTACCAAATCAGACTCAGGCAATGCCCGCAAATCTTGCGGAAAACAAACACGGTCAAGCAATGGTGTTAAGACCTGAGACAAAAAAAATCCTTCCTATTATCTTAACTCAAGAAAACACAATGATAAAAATATATCTTCTCTACTCTTTTATTTACAGTTTTGCATCTTTTTTACTGAAAAATGCTCTTTTCTATTTGAGATGAGCTATAATTTCCTCATTTTTAACTTATTTTATAAAAAAGAAATCAATAAAACTTTCTGTTTATAAACTAAGGTTATTGCTTCTCTTAAGTCCCACAATAAATATCCAAAAAGATTTAAATTATTTAGCATCAAGTGGTTCCACTCCTTCTGGAAAACCTTCTTCTGAAAGCTGGATTTTTTCAACTTTAGCTTCAGCAACTCTTAAGAGTTTTTCACAATGCTTTTTAAGCGCTTCACCGCGTTCATAAATATCAATGGATTGTTCCAAAGGCACATCGCCACGTTCCAAATTTTCGACAATAACTTCAAGTTGCTTAAGCGCTTGCTCAAAGCTTAAGGTCGTAATATCCCCCTCTTGTATCTCTTTTTTCATATGAACCTCAAAAAATATCTGTTCTGGATATACGAACTCCAAAACCTTCCAAACCTACATAATGATGCTCTTTAGAAGCATAAACAATAACAGAGCCTATTCCTAAATATTTTAAAATTTGTGATCCTAAACCAATTTTGCGCCATTCTTCTTCGCGTTCAATCGCCTGCACATGGTTTTCTGAATTGTTTCTTGTCATGTTTTGAATACCAACAGTTGATTGTATAACAGATCCTTCACGCAAATAAATAAATACGCCACGTTTTTCTTTTTCCATCATACGCCGCATCATCACCATAATATCTGAAGTTTGACAAAAAACGTCACTTATAATGTTTTCATGATGTAAATGCACAGGAATATTCTCACCCTCACGGACATCACCAAAAACAATTGCAATATGCTGAACGACTTCCCAAGGAAGTTGATAACTTTGAACAATAGCGGGACCTACGAATGTTTCAATAGGCATTTCTCCAACATGCTTGATCAATATTTCCTTACGTTGGCGGTAAGCAATTAAATCTGCAACCGTTATAATATGCAACCGATGTTCTTGCGCAAATTTCATAATCTGATCGCCATGTTTAACGCTTCCATCATCATTAACTAACTCACCGATAACACCAACCGGCGGCAAATTAGCTAATTTACATAAATCAACAGCAGCCTCCGTGTGACCTGAACGCATGAGCACTCCCCCTTCATGCGCAATTAAAGGAAAAACATGCCCTGGACGAACAAAATCATCCGCACTTGCATTTGAATTCGCAAGATTACGTACAGCTAATGTACGGTCATGTGCTGAGATCCCTGTTGTTATGCCGTGTTTAAAATCAACAGTAACCGTAAATTGCGTCCCATGTGCAGAGTTATTATCTGGTACCATAGGAGAAAGATTAAACCGTTTTGCTTCTTTTTTTGGCATAGGTGTGCACACAATACCTGTTGTGTGACGAAGAATAAACGCCATCTTTTCTTCTGTACAATGCGCTGCAGCAACAGTTAAATCACCCTCATTTTCACGGTCATCATCATCTGTCACCACAACAATTTCACCGCGTTCAAAAGCTTTAAGTGCAGAAACAATTTTTTTTTCATCATACGCCATTGTTCACCTTTTCAATCACCCAACTTGACCGCGATGTCTTAGATAATGGTCAGCAATAGCACAAGCAACCATCGCTTCACCAACAGGAACGGCACGAATCCCAACACATGGATCATGACGTCCCTTTGTTATAACGTCTATATCATGACCATCAACATCAATGGAACGACGAGGTGTTAAAATTGATGAAGTAGGCTTTACAGCAAAACGCGCAACAATTGGCTGTCCACTCGATATTCCCCCTAAAATACCTCCCGCATGATTTGATAAAAAAAGCGGTTTTCCATCATTTCCCATTCGCATTTCATCGGCATTTTCTTCTCCCCTCAAGCGGGCTGCCGCAAAACCATCACCAATTTCCACACCTTTTACCGCATTAATCGACATAAGTAACGAGGCAATATCTTGATCAAGCTTTGCGTAAATAGGGGCTCCTAAACCTGCCGGAACATTTTCTGCAACGATCTCAACAACCGCACCAACAGATGTCCCCTCTTTACGGAGTTTACTGATATAGTCACTAAAAATGTGAACCATCTCTGCATCAGCTGTAAAAAAAGGATTATTATTAACCTCTGACCAATCCCAACGATCACGATTAATATTATGAGGACCAATTGCTATCACTGCTCCTCGTACAATCAAACCAGGAACGATTTTACGAGCAAATGCACCTGCTGCAACACGTGCTGCCGTCTCCCGTGCCGAAGCACGTCCCCCGCCTCGAAAATCACGAATGCCATATTTAATATCATAAGTATAATCCGCATGTCCTGGACGATACTGATGAGCAATTGCTCCATAATCTTGAGAGCGTTGATCTGTGTTTCGAATCAACAGAGAAATTGGTGTACCTGTTGTCACCAATGTCGTTCCATCGTCTTGAACAACAACTCCTGAAAGGACCTCTACTTCATCTGGTTCTCGGCGCTGCGTTGTGTATTTTGATTGTCCTGGCTTGCGTTTATCAAGATAAGCTTGAACTTCTGCAAGAGTAAAAATAATTCCAGGTGGACAACCATCAATGACACAACCAAGAGCAGCACCATGACTTTCACCCCATGTTGTTACACGAAACAAATGACCAAATGTATTATGCGACATGAAAAAAGATCCATTTCTCTGTCAAATATATACAACGATAACGTATGTTGTGTGCTATACACAAAACAGCTCTTTTCTCCCAAATACTCTTGGACACCTTAAATTTGGTCAAATTACTGCTGTCTAATAAAATCTTATAAACCAAACTTTATTCTTTAACGACAGAAATGTCTGGTGCATCAACTGCCTTCATACCTATGATATTATAACCCGAATCGACATGATGGACTTCACCGGTAACAGAACGAGACAAATCTGAAAGAAAATAAAGCGCAGAATCACCAACCTCTTCAATTGTTACCGTACGACGTAATGGAGCATTATATTCATTCCATTTTAAAATATAACGAAAATCACCAATACCAGAAGCCGCTAACGTTTTAATTGGTCCAGCAGATATAGCATTAACACGAATATTTTGGGGACCTAAATCTACCGCTAAATATTTCACGCTCGCTTCAAGAGCGGCTTTGGCAACCCCCATTACATTATAATTGGGAACAACCTTTTCTGCACCATAATAGGTTAGTGTCAAGATTGAACCACCATCTGGCATCAATTTTTCTGCACGCTTCGTTAGAGCTGTTAGGGAATAAACGGAAATATTCATGGTCATCATAAAATTTGATTCGCTGATATCAATATAACGACCACTTAATTCATCTTTATCAGAAAAACCAATAGCATGAACTAAAAAATCAAGTTTTCCCCATTTCTTCTCTATTTCTCTAAAGACCGTATCAATAGAGACACTGTCAGAAACATCACAATGTCCACAAACAAATCCCTTTAATTCTTCAGCCAAAGGCTCGACACGCTTTTTCATTGCTTCACCCTGATAGGTAAAAGCAAGCTCTGCCCCTGCGCCACTTGCCGCTTTAGCGATTCCCCAAGCGATGGAGCGATTATTGGCCAACCCCAAAATTAAACCACGCTTACCGTACAATAAACCATTACCCTTAGCCATCAGCACTGCCCCATTGTTACTTAAAATTAGTATTATTCACCTGCCTATGACACAGGTCAACTTTTTCTTCAAGCAATTGGTTTAAAATCAAACAAAAACTACGCTTTTATATATAAAATTTTTAAAATTAATCTTGTTGCATTTGCAAAAACTGTTCTAGTGCGGCGGCATTTTCATCTCCCGGCAACATAATGCGAACATGCACATAAAGATCATCTCTTGTACCATTTTTTAAACGAAGCCCTTTCCCTTTCAACCGTAAAACGCGATCAGAACTTGACCATGCAGGAATCGTTAAAACCACACGCCCCTCCAACGTCTCAACTTCTTCTTTTGCTCCCAAAACAGCATGTTTAAGAGAAACTGGTAAATCAAGATGGAGTGCTCTTCCTTCAACCCGAAAACGAGGATGTTTTTGAATCTGAATGGTTATTAACGCATCTCCTGCTTGCCCGTGAGGTACCTCTTCTCCCTGACCTTTTAAACGAATAGTCTGTCCGTCTTCAATATAATCTGGCAGTTTAATTTTTAACTTTTTTCCATTTGGAAAAACAGCTTCCACCTTTTCTGCGCCAACCATCTGCTCTAATGTTATGGCAAGATTAGCACGAACATGTGCTCCTTGTTGGGGACGGTTATAGTGTGTGGAATTCGAAAAGCTACCACCTCCTCCAAACAGATCCCGAAAAATATCACTCGCATCAAAACTTGCACCACCTGAAGAGGAAAAATCAAATCCCTTTGCTCTTCCTGAAAAGGGATTTTGTTTATTGCTAAAATTTTCACCAGCACCATAGGCTTGATAAAGCGGTTTTCCTTCCATATCAATTTCACCGCGGTCAAATTGTGCCTTTTTATCTTTATCACCTATAATTTCATAGGCTTGATTAATTTCAGCAAATTTCTCTTTAGCCTTTGTATCATCTTTATTATGGTCTGGATGATATTTCTTCGCTAATCTTCTAAATGCCGATTTAATCTCTTGCGATTTTGCGGTACGTGCCACACCCAGAATCGTGTAGGGATCACGCATATTGCCCTCTTTTCAATTTCTTCGTTTTCAAAATATCAACTGATACGTTGTTCAATATCCCTTATAGCTTCATCAGTCTATTCTAAAGAATAATTTCTTCTTTTCTCTTTATATGTCTATCAATAAACTAAAATACCAGATAAAATGAGATATTTATTTAATATAGCTCCTTGTAGTCTATGCTAAAGTAAAAATAATTAAACTACCATAGAAATACACGATAGCATTGGCTTTTTGAAAATAAGAAAAAATGGTACTGTGACTTCTTGATGATAAAGTAAATGAGAAAATGCCTCACCCATGCTCACTGATATTTGGAGAAACTATGAGCAAAAAAATACCAACAGATGATCATTTTATGCAAATGCAAAAACCTTTTGAACTTTTCGCAAAGTGGCTTGAAGAGGCAACGATAAGTGAAATAAATGATCCGAATGCTATGGCATTAGCAACAGTTGACGAAACAGGACTCCCTAATGTTCGTATGGTTCTCCTCAAAGACTACAGTCCCCAAGGCTTTGTCTTCTATACCAATTATGAAAGCTGTAAAGGACAAGAAATTTTAAAATCAATGAAAGCATCCTTAGGTTTTCATTGGAAATCGCTCCGTCGTCAAGTCAGAATTAGAGGAATTGTTGAAAAAGTAAGTCAACAGGAAGCCGATGCCTATTTCCAATCGCGACCACGTGGTAGTCGAATTGGTGCATGGGCATCTAAACAATCTCAACCTTTAGACAATCGTTTTGTGCTCGAAAAAGCAATTGCTCAATATACTGCGCGTTATGCTCTAGGCAATATTCCACGACCACCTTATTGGTCTGGGTTTCGTGTTAAACCCCTTTCTATAGAGTTCTGGTGCGATCGCCCATTTCGTTTACATGATCGTCTGCTTTTTACACGCGATTGTATTGAAAACAATGATTGGAAAAGACAAAAACTTTATCCCTAATCCTTCAAACTTCATCGTTATGAAGATTTTTTCTTCGCAACAATTAAACAAATATTTTTTATTCGAAAAATTCTAAAAGAAGATGATTTATTTTATTTAAATAGAAGAATTTTATTTTCACTGTAACAGTTGATTAGTAATATTTTCTACTGTATTGCTTAAAAATAGATTAGCAACAAGCTTATTAAAAAAAACATACTGTATTCAGTAGAAACTATGATTTTAGCTAACTTATTTTTAGACCGCAGGATAAAATATCATCCATATACCCCCACATACTAAACCAGCAAAAATCACAAAACCAATAAGCGAATTAGATTTGAAAAGCCTGAGGCATTGTGAACTGTCATCTATATCAATGACTTTAATTTGAATAAACATATGGATGCTTGCCACAAAAATCCCCAAAAAACTAAGAACAGGGACTCCAGCTAAATAAAATGCTAGACTAATGAACATCACAAAACCACCATACAAAAATACTAAAGCACGCTTGGTTGCTTTACCAAAAAGAAGAGCCGTAGAACGGACACCAACAGTAACGTCATCTTCTTTATCTTGATGTGCGTAGATTGTGTCGTATCCTATGGTCCACAAAATTGATCCCACATAAAGCAAGATTGGTGCCCAGCTTAAACTTCCAAAGACAACAGCCCACCCCATTAATGCCCCCCAATTAAATGCAACGCCTAAAAAAAACTGCGGCCAATATGTTACGCGTTTCATAAAAGGATAAAATGCAACAGCTATCAATGACGAAATACCTAGAAAAAAACTAAACCTATTAAATTGTGATAAAACAACTAAACCAACAAAACATTGCACAAGGATAAAAACTCTCGCTTGAAACCGACTCACATGACCTGTTGGCAATGGGCGAGAACGTGTCCTTTCTACCTGAGCATCAATTTTATGGTCAATAAGATCATTCCAAGTACATCCTGCCCCTCGCATAGCAATAGATCCCAGAAAAAAAAGAAAAAGATACCAAACCCAATGAAGAAACATTGATAAAAGAGTATCGTAATGCATGTTATAAGAGAAAAAAGCCATTGTTGTTGACCAAAAACAAGGCCACATCAACAATTGCCAACCGATAGGTCGATCCCAACGCGCCAATTGCGCATAAAACCATAAAGAACGGGGAAGGAAGCTGTAGACCCATTGTTTGGAAGATGCATCCATAACCCGTCCTTGGCTATCATAGGACTGAACATGCGCGATATTTTTATTTTTTTTCATCAAATGATTTACCTTTGGTCTTGCGATAGAGACATTTCATTCTTATGAGAAGGGGATGAGATTAATTATCTTTTATGAGAGGAGCAAGCAATGAATATTCTTCTTATTGGCTCAGGTGGACGAGAACACGCTTTAGCATGGAAAATAGCAGCATCACCACTGCTAACAAAATTATACTGTGCTCCTGGAAATCCTGCAACAACAGAATTTGGTGAAAATATTAATTTAAACATTGATAACCATTCCCTTGTTATTGATTTTTGTAAAGCACATTCTATTGATCTTGTAATTGTAGGACCAGAAGCACCATTGGTTGCGGGTATAACAGACTCCCTTAATAGCGCTAACATCTGTGTATTTGGTCCTACTCAAAAAGCTGCTCAACTAGAAGGTTCAAAAGCTTTTACAAAAGATTTATGTCGTAAGAATAACATTCCTACAGGAAGTTACCAATGCTTTAATGATGCCTCTAAAGCTAAAGCTTACATTCAGCAACAAGATGTTCCTATTGTTATTAAAGCTGATGGCTTAGCAGCTGGCAAAGGTGTTGTGGTTGCAACAACTATGGAAGAAGCATTTAACGCAGTTGATGCCTGCTTCAAAAGTACATTTGGAGATGCAGGAAACAAAATTGTTGTAGAATCTTTTCTTGAAGGTGAAGAAGCAAGCTTCTTCTGCCTTTGTGATGGTAAAGTTGCTCTTCCTTTTGGATCTGCTCAAGATCATAAACGTGTAGGTGATGGGGATATTGGAGCAAACACCGGTGGTATGGGTGCTTATTCACCAGCGCCCATCATGACCAAAGAAATAGTGAATCGTACTCTCAAAGAAATTGTTGAACCAGCTTTAAAAAGCATGAAAGAAATGGGCGCTCCCTTTAAAGGTATTCTCTTCGTCGGATTAATGATAACGCAAAAAGGACCCGAATTAATTGAATTTAACGTACGATTCGGTGATCCTGAATGTCAAGTTTTAATGATGCGCCTCAAAGAGGACATTTTGCCAATTTTTCTTGCTGCTGCTCAAGGAAAACTTGAAAATAAGCCTCTTCGGTGGTCTGAAAAAGCTGCTCTCACCGTTGTTATGGCTGCTAATGGTTATCCAGACTCTCCCCAAAAAGGTACTGTTATCCGTAACGTTGATCAAGTAAACTCTCTTCCCGATGTGAAAATTTTTCAAGCTGGTACAGTGTTGCGTGATGGAGAACTCATTGCAAATGGTGGACGTGTTCTCAATATAACTGCAACAGGAAAAACGATTACGCATGCACAAAAACGTGCCTATGAAGCTGTTGATTGTATTGATTGGCCAGAAGGTTTTGTTCGTCGTGATATCGGATGGAGAGCCGTTGCGCGAGAAAATTAAATCCTTTGAATATTCTTTTTTTACGATTTTCTTATTTTATATAAGAGCATGATACAAAAATTTTCTCACTGTTTTACGTCGACCATAATTTTGAAAAAATAAGTGTGCTTTCCTTTGAACAATCAAATATTGTAAATAGGATATCTACTCATGATAAAATAGGAAAATTTTCTGAATCTGAAGATGTAATATAAAATAATCATTTTACTGTTGTCTTTACTTTAAACGCATCTTCTCATCATTTTTATAAACACTTTCTTTCTTATAAAATCCTGAGGAAAAACGTATATACTATCATTTCTTTTATTTATCGCGTTTTTAGTGAAATTCCGCTTTTACGAAAAATAAAATGCCCAAAAAAGATAGTTATGTTATTCACATACAAATTCTTAAACAATATCTCTCATGCTTATCATTCCCATTTTACGACACTACCTGCAAATAGTATAAATCCATTCTGCCAGCTTTCTGGAATAAAAATAAAAACCGATACCATCATTGTATTTTCCAATTCTCAATATTACGATAACCCTTTCTATCTAAATGATTTTGATTATAAAAGAGAGATGAAATAAGAATATTCTGCAATATTCAAAGCTTTCATTCAACATGGAGAAATGATTTATAAAAAAAATTCAAAAACACTTCCAGTAATCTTCTGGTGTTTTTAATAATGTGGCAAAAACCCAAAATTATACCGCAAAAAAACAGTTTCTATTGTTATGAAAACCGTTTTTACCTCTCTGAAAAAAGCGTTTTACATCATCGATTCCTGCTGCCAATGTATGGTGTCAAAAAACTCTCATTTACAATCATTGACTTTCTCTTTGTTTTCAAGAACCAAAAGTCACACCAAATCCCGTCTGTAAAGGTCTGAATTCTCATTAAGCGGGTTCCTCTTGCTTCCCACTCATATGCTGCACTTACACAAAGACCAACAAGCAAACTTAAGAATATTCGCCATATCTTCTAAAAACACTTCATGTGTGAAGTTTACATGCCTTATGTTACCTCCCCAAACAACGATGTTTTACAGCACAACAAGATAAATGCTGACGGTCGTACAAAAATGAATGCATGTTAATTTACTGGAGTGCAATTCGATTCGCAATCACCAAACGCAAGCCTAACGGATTGCTATAACGAAGTAAAAAATGCTTTTGTTTAGAATGTGCTGTTGTACCAAAAAATCGATGTAAATCAGAACGATCTTTTACAACCAGAATGCGATTATCTTCATTGATCATAAGCATGGGAAGGCCATAAGTATCCGCCCATAACCGCCAATCCAGAAGAACATTATTCAAATCTCTGGAAACCAAAAGCGGTATACAAGCTTCCTCATCGGCATGAAGTAATTCTAATGCAACAGCTCTTTCTCCTGAACGCGTTTTTACGGTACGTGCTGCAATTCCTTGAAAATGATAAGGGGGTATTAAATGCGATAAGCTTGAAGGCATATCCGTTTTAAAAGAAACACCACGCTCATTTAACGAACAAATAACCTGATTACCCGTTTTGGATGAAAAATATGTCGTCGTTTGTGGCAAATGGCACGGATCTAACCGAAATTCAAGCACCGCTTTTGCCTGATTAAAGCATTGATTAGCCATATACATTATCCCAATTTATCTTAAATAACATACACCCTTTAGCAGCTTTTTCTCATTGGATTATTAAAAGTTTGAATAAAAAACAACTGGTTTCTTTTTTGGTTATTAAAATCTAAACAAAAATGCATGATCACCATTCTTGAATTATAATACTTTTCCAGGATTCATTATCCCTAAAGGATCGAGTGTTTTTTTAATCCCTTGCATAATATCCAATGCGACAGGCGATTTAAAAGAACGAAGTTCTTCGCGCTTAAGCTGACCAATTCCATGCTCAGCAGAAAATGCACCTCTATAGTCCACCACTAAACTATGAATGCGATGATTCATTGTTGACCATAACTGCAAAAACACTGTCGTATCAGCTCCTACAGGTTGTGTAATATTATAATGTAAATTTCCATCGCCCATGTGTCCAAAACAAATCACCCTTGCTCCTGGAGCAATATCTTCAACAATAAGCGCTGCCTCAGCAATAAAATCAGGAATAGAAGCAAGTGGGATTGCAATATCATGCTTAATGGACCCTCCTGCTAACTTTTGTGCTGATGATATACTTTCTCGTAATTGCCAAAAAAAATCTTGCTGTTTTAAAGATTGCGCAACAACTGCATCTTCTATCACCGCATTCTTTAAAGCTTCTTCTAAAATAGTACTCAATACCGATAACGCCTCATCATTGCCTTGCAACGATGAAATGTTCATTAATACATACCATTCATGTTTCCGCTGAAGAGGAGGCTTCTCACACATCTTATAATCTAAAGCCATTTGCAAACTGAGATTTCCCATGAGCTCAAAACCTGTCAACATCCCTCCTCCATATTCTTGAGCCAGAGATAAAAACTCTAAAGCCTTCGCCGGACTATATAATCCCACCAAAGCAACAGCTTTTCCTTTTATTTTTGGAAACATCTTCAAAACGGCTGCAGTTATAACTCCCAATGTGCCTTCTGCACCAATAAAAAGATCTTTTAAATCGTAACCGCTATTGTCTTTTTTAACAAAACGCAAATCATCTAAAATACGCCCATCCGGTAAAACAACTTCTAAACCAAGACAAAGATCACGCATATTGCCATAAGCTAAAACAGCTGTCCCTCCAGCATTCGACGAAAGATTGCCTCCTACTTGGCAAGAACCTTCAGATGCCAAAGAAAGAGGGAAAAAACGACCTGATTCATCCACTTTTTTCTGTAAATCCTGTAAAATAACACCAGCCTCTACAACAACAAAATTTCCCTCAAGATTTATAGCTCTAATCTTATTTAATCGCTCCATGGATAAAAGAACGCTCCCTCCTCCTTCATCTGGTTGTTGTCCCCCCACAAGCCCTGTATTTCCACCCTGTGGCACAATCGGTGTGCGCGTTTTGCTCGCGAACTGCATAATCGATGAGACCTCTGCGCAAGAAGATGGACGTAAAAGTAAAGGTGTTTTTCCATGAAAAAGCCCACGCTCTTCAAGCAAATACGGTGCAATCAAAGCTTGATCCGTTATAGCATGCTTAGCACCAACAATTTCCCTAAACCCTTCAATTAATTCCTGCTCCATGTTCATTTCTCCTTTGGAGCCGCAGCCCGTATAAGACGATCATTGATAGCCTCTCCTAATCCGTATGATGGAATAGGTTCTACTGCGATACATCTCACTTTAAATGAATCTAATTCCTTCATATATTGAAATAAATGAGAGGCTGCCTCTTCCAACTTTCCATCTTCGCTAAGGTTTAAAATAGAAACGGCATTTTCAGCCCCCATAACACGCTTTGAACCAAATGCTAAAAGCGCTTCACCATTTTCCACCTTTTCTACATTCAAACGAACCGTAGCATTGGGAGCATAATGCGATTTTAACATCCCAGGAGCTTCAATCGCCGCCCTTTGATCTATCCGTTTTAAAGGCTTCCCCACAACCTCTTCAATTTTATCAGCCGCAAGCCCCCCTGGACGCAAAAGATAAATATTTTCACCACAAATTTTAATAATCGTTGATTCCAGCCCTATTTTAGCAGGTCCTCCGTCCAATATCAAAGGAACAGATTCCCCCAAAGATGCAAAAACAGCCTCAGCTGAAGTAGGGCTAAGACGCCCCGATTGATTCGCACTAGGAGCAGCAAGTGGACGGCCAAAATGTTGTACCACTTCCGCAAAACGACTGTCTGGAAAACGAACAGCCAAGGTATTCAAACCAGAGGTTGTTAAAGGATGGATATTATGCTGTTCCTTTAAAGGCAAAACCAATGTCAAAGGCCCTGGCCAAAATTCCTCTATTAATTGGCGTGAAAGAAAGTCAATTTTAACATAACGTTCCGCCATTTCGGTGCCGCTAACATGCGCAATAAGAGGATTAATTTGCGGACGACCCTTTGTAGAATAAATAGAAGAAATTGCCCTCCCATTGGTTGCATCGCCTGCTAATCCATAAACAGTTTCTGTTGGTAACGCTACTAACTTCCCTTGTTCAAGAAGCGCTATTGCCTCTCTTATCGAAGCACTATCGAGTGGTAGAATCGTCATGACACATCATTTCTATAACACTCTTTTAGTGATATTATGCTCTTTTTTATTCATATATCACATTGATTTATATGTTTTTTTAAGTATGGGGTTCATAAATAAAGGTTAGGGAATAGGATTTTCCAATATTCTTCTACAAAACATACCTTATTCTTCTAACTTTCTCTAATAATTTTTTGAATTTTGCTAAGTTCTCTTGTGAAAAGCTATTGTTGAAACTCTTGACATAGACTTAACGTGCAGTACATTGTACTACAATTGAATAGGGGATTTAGAAATGGGAAAAATTCAAGCCCGCATACCTGATCAAGTTCAAGAAATTGCAAGTGCAGTTATTAAGTCTACGGGTTTAACTGTATCGGATGCAGTACGCATGTTTATGACCCGCATTGCTAGAGATCGAACATTACCGCTTGGATCTTTCAACCAAATCCGGAAACATTACGAGCTATCGAGGATGCTGAAATGGGACGCATCGAACACACATCATTAGACAGCTTAAGGACCATGATACGCGAAGATAGAACCGAAATGCGTAAATCTGAAAAGAAAACCTAAGCTTGCTATATTGTCTATACGCGTTCATTCCGGTCTGACCTTAAACGTGACAGCAAAGGTAGGTATGCTAATACACTAGAGAAGGATTTGCTGCTTGTGGTCAAAGCGTTAGCGGAGAATGAACCGCTAACGGCGCATTGGAGAGATCATGCACTAACATGTCAATGGCACAATTGTCGTGATTGTCATATCAAGCCAGATTTAGTTTTGATCTATCGAAAGCCAGATACCAAAACACTAGAGCTCTTACGACTTGGTTTGCATTCTGAACTACGCTTATGATTGGATCTACAATTCATAGTAAAAAGAATTTTTCGAAGTTCTGCTTGTATGACAGTTTTTCTAATTCTTTAAGAACCACTGCTTTAAATGTGCAATGACATTATCTAGCGCATCCATGAGGCGTGCAAAATCAAGGATAAGCAAAAAAAGAAAAAATGCTATCCACTTCATCAAGCGAGACATCATTTTCACACTTTGGTAGGTAAGTATCATTTCTTGAAGCATTTCTTTTTCTGCTTCTGTAAGCTCTATATCGTCTTGTGTTTTTTTCTAGCCATGTTTCCACCCACACAAGCGTTGACCCTGCTTGTTATGCTTTAAGATCTCTCTTGCTAAGTTTGAGCTAATGGTGTTCAGATCTTGTCGGCTTAAATAAATAGGTAACCAACCAACACAAGAAGAAACATATTTATTTGTCGCGCAACCAGTGAGAGAGAGCAGCACGCACATCAGCATCACTTTTTTGATTAACTTCACTTTCCACCTCAAGCCGTGTTGTGGCTGCTTTTAAAGCTTTTTCTGTTTGCTTTTGTTGCTCTACTTTTTTCCCAAGAGTAAAAGCTTTTGCTAAGGCAATAAAAAAAGCGGCTAAAGCCGCACCTGTTACCATCAAGTTTCTTTTCATCCATAAGATCATAGGCGGTGCTCCTGAAAGCGTTTAGCAACAAAGAAAATACCAGTACATGCGGCTAAAACCATAATGGCGGCTAAAGCCCATTGAATGGGTCCATTGCCCACTAAAAATCCACCAAGACCTGAGAAAGAACCAATAATCGGTGCCAATGCGTCTGCTTTGAAACCCCCCGTTGGTGCTTGCGTTTCTACTGTTTGATAATTGGAAGAAACATAAGCCCCTTTCGCCCATAGTCCTGCCTCTGCTACACGCCGGTGTACAAGACCTTGTAAACGTTTGCCTCCCGCTTTGGTCCATTTCTGCAATTCGGTTGGTACAGATTCATAATCCCCCGATTAAGCCTTTTAAGTAGTGTTCTATAGCCTTCTTGAGGGCTTAACGTGTTGCCTATGATTTTCATGGCAAGATCTGGATATTGCGTGAGTGCTTGCGCATCTTCATCGCTATACCCTTTAGAGCGTAAAAATTGCAAAGTTTGTTTATGTTGTGCGCGTTCCTTGTTGCCCTGCCGCATAAGGATAGATGCATTTGAAAAACTTTCTTGTGGTGTCTTTCCTAACGCAAGCCCTGCAAAAAAATCCATTAAATGCTCGGAAAATTCTGATTTTCTAAAACGCTCCCATAAGCTACTTGGATTTGCTCCTGTCTGAACAAAGTTATCAAGTGACTTGATATAATCTGTTTTTTGTTCAAGATCACCACTTGCTTTTAAATGCTCCTCTTCTGGTAAGTGTGCATTCAAATGTTTTTCTTCTCCTATAGGTGCATCAAAAAGCTTTTCCTCATCATTTCCAGAATCATTTTTCAAAGAGTTTTCCGCTATAGATTTCTCATTAAGTTGAGCAATATAATCCATCACATTTTTTTGCTGTCGCCCAGCTTCATCCCCACTAGACTGATCAATGTTCCCAACAAGTGGAGATTGAGGAATCATTGATGCAACACCTCCCTGCTCTGAGAAGTCATGTTTTTGTTGCTCCGGCACCTCTTGTATCTTAACAGTATTCTTTGAAACATCCGGCAATGGAGGCATTTGGCGTTTTAAATCATCCATAGACATAATCAATTCTGCTGGCGTTTTTTCCCAGCTCGTTCTGTCCCTGCTTGAGAACCGCGAATAAGCTCTATAGGACTCAATTTTTGCGGAGTATTATCCCCATTGCTCGCATCAAAAGGGTTTGTGCGACAAGCAGCCCGTTCTAAAAAAACTTGGCTTGTATCGTCCTTCCAACGGTGTGCTTGGAGGCGTAGAAAGCTTGTTCGAACAAATGCTTTGGCAATTGATACATACCCTGATATATCAAGGGACGCAAAAATTTTGGATCAAACAACTTTAAAAGAGAATTTGTGTTTTCTTGTTCCATCACTGCACCCTTTCCATCTCACAGCCACGCTTGCTATAATCTACATGCAAAAAACCTATCGCCTTATGCAAGAAAACAGCTTCAGGTTTTGACTTCAAAACATCTTGTGCCATCACCCCGCGATAACGCTCTGGATAGCCCCTGTAGTTATACTCATAGAGTTTGTATCCATCTCGCTGCCCTACTCGTACGATATTTTCTTTCGCTCTGATGTTGCTAAGCCCAGCAAAAGTACCAAGGATAGTTCCAACATTTTCAACAATCTCCTACGGATTAGGTTTTGGCTACAACAAGATATTGATTTATAATGATAATTCACTGTTTTGTATGTTGAGTGAGAGTCCCGAATAACGTAAGATTCTCTCATTTCAAATCTGTGTATGCTGAATCAATCAAAACCACTCGCTTGTACATAACAAGTGGGATGAGTGTGTGGATAAAATTTGTATAAGAAAGGACTAAAAATGGCTCTTATGAACCGTCTTAATGCAAGATCTGTCGCAACACCCACGAGCTGGCAAATATAATGATGGTGCTGGCTTGCTTCTCCATAAGCGTAAAGATGGTGGTGCTCAATGGCTTTATCGTTATACCATTCATGGGCGCCGTCGTGAAATGGGATTGGGTGCCTTAAGACATGTTTCTTTAAAAAAAGCCCGTGAATTGGCAAACCAATGGCGTTCTGTTTTGCATGAGGGGCGTGACCCCATTAAAGAACGCGATAAACAAAAGCGTGAAGCAATAAGCAATCTCCATTACTTAAAAGACA
>NZ_JBHIOU010000014.1:0-53920 GCF_042195705.1 Bartonella sp. AP72JLCBS
GGAATGCGAGTTTCCATGTTTTATCTCCTTGAATATGCTGGAGATACAATGCCTTTTTGCTAATTATGTTCCAAAAGTGAATAGATATGCGCCAAAAAGGACAGAAAACATCGAAAACAAGACGGTGATCATTGCTTAAAATTCTTCTTATATGACTCCAGTTTAGAACTGATAATACCAGTTTATCGAGAATTTTAGTTGATGGGGGGGTAAACGGTCTATGGGGGTATGGCTCTCTTTTCCCGTTCTGTACTGCAATGTTTAAAAGATTGAATGTCGTTGTGAAGTTTAATCTTTCCCCCTTAGCTTAAAAGTAAGCTCTCTTAATGCTTTTCTTTCAAGTAATGTCCCAGATACTACTTGAGGAAAACTTTGTAAACGCTTTTCCATCATTGATTATGTTTGAAGGTAAAAAGTAAAATTCTGGAGTCTTTATTTTATTATTCATTTTTTTGTAAAAACAGCGCGTCTTCTAAAATTTTAGTTTTTTATATTGTACTTATAATTAAAAGAATGCTTCAATTATTCAAAATAAATATCAAAAGTATTCAATTCAAAAAGCTATGAGAGATAAAAGATAAGGAAGAAACATTAGTGTTCTAAGCTGTTTTTCCTTCTCTTATTGTTCTATATCAAAACAATGCTAGAAAAATTTTCTAAGTTCTTTGAGTAAAAACTCCCAAAACCAGAGAGGAAAGTTGAAAAGTTTTGAGACAATGTCCAAAAGTTTCGAGATTCTCTCTAAAGGTTGTTTTTTAGTTTCGCCCGCAGTTTTTTTATACGATGTAAGAGCACTTTGATTTGAGAGATAAATTTGGTTCGATGGACCATCTTGTATTAAGAAAGTGCATTTTGTAAAGGTCATGCGTTCCACCTTTATGACGTAGGGATTATGAACTGTAATCGGTTCATAGGTGCTACAGGTTTTCACTTTTGCATTTGCAGTTGTCATGGATTCTGTTTCAAATGTATTTGTGTAAAGGTTACTTGTGCGTTTTTCGGGTTTACTGTCGATTAAAATACATTCATCCATTATACTTTTTATGGGTGCATTTACTTTGTTTAGTATTTTATCAAACTCTTTTAGTCATTCTTTTATTAAAGGCCCGTAAATGTCTTTAATGTTTAAAAAGTCAAGAACACCAAGTTTACTGATGGCATTATAGGACCACCCTGAAAGACATGCGATTATTTCGATTGATTGCTCGTCGCCTTCTTTCCTCTGTATTGCTTTTAAGTCTTTAAATTTCGGGCGGCGTAAGGTGATTTCTGTGTATGTCTTTCCTTCCACTTTAATAGGTACAAGTAATTGGTACATGGCTAGTTCTGTTATATTCATTACTAGCTTCTCCTTGCTTTCTAAATTAGATGCAGAATGATTTATCAAATTTTTATTATAGCATGTTTGTCAATAGCTTAGGCAATAAACTTTGTGCTGGCTATGTAGAATGAAATTCTAACAAAATGGACAAGATGAATTTAGATTTTAAGGGGAGACAGAAGCGCAATTTGCTTTATGATATTAGTGGGCTATTAAGTTTATTTGCTCAACTATTTGCGTGGGGAGTTTTGAGGAAAGGGAGTTTGTGGCTTCTTTTTTCTTTGAGCGTTGTAAACCAATTCTGATAAAAGATGTTGTCGGAAGAGTGATGTTGTTGTCATGGAGAGGGATAGAGTTTGGGAGCGTTTTTGTTGATGATATCAATGAAAAAAGCTGATGAAGATAGGGCAACATGAATACAACAAAATGCGCTATTTCGGATTGGGAAATATATCTCTGAAGGAGAGGTTTGATCTTTTAGCTTCTTTTGCGTATAGTTTTAAAATTGCGGTTTGCTATGCTTTAAAATTAATTATAAAGTGAAGAACTAAGTATTTATTTATGTGTTGAGTGTGTGCGTGCGGATCATACACTGGATTTATGTCTCAACAAAATGAATTATTCTCGAATAAAGTAAAAGAATAAAGAAAATTTATTATTTTATTCCCTGTGGATAAAGTTAAAATAGCTTTATATTTATAAATATAAATTATTATTTTTCTATAAACGTAAAATTTAAATATTTTTAAATTTAAGAAATGTGACTTTCCTGATGAAACATAAATATACATTACCATTCATTATACTTATCGTATGTTTATCGACGGGAGGATTGATTTCTACCGATATTTTTTTACCGGCACTGGGCGATATGCGTCAATATTATCAAGTGACACAATCTCAAATTCAAAGTGCAGTGGCGGTTTTTTTGTTGGCATTGGCACTTGGACAGCTCATTTATGGGCCGCTGAGTGATAATTTTGGGCGTAAAAAAACACTTCTATTGGGCTTATTCTTGTGGTTATTTACGACACTTGGTGTGATTTATACGGTTCATATTCACGCTTTTCTTGTGTTACGTTTTTTGCAAGGTCTTGGTGCTTGTGCGGGACTTGTCTTAAGTCGTGCAATTATCAATGATTTGTTGGATAAAAAAGCGGCTGGAAAACTTTATTTGATTGTTTTCCCTTTTATTGGAATGTCACCAGCACTTGCACCTTTCATTGGTGGACTTTTGATACAGGCTTTTCATTGGCAGGCAACTTTTATCTTTTTAAGCTTTTTTATATTTTTGACCATTTTGCTATGTTGTTTTGTGCTAAGCGAAACTCTACCCCCTCAAAAACGGCAGCATTTTTCTCCTGTAGGATTAATGAAGGCATATTTAGGCGTTTTCAGAAATAAACAATTTATTTTTTATGCACTTATTCCGTGTTTTTCTTACGCTGCCTATTTTGCTTATATTGTGGAGTCGCCTTTTTTACTCACGACTTTGGGGTTATCGCCGATACACATTAGTTATAGCTATATTGGTGTCTCGTTTCCCTATATTTTGGGAAATCTTTTGGCGCGATGGTTTTTTGAACGCGAGTCTATGGAAAAGACTGTGGGCAGAGGGTACATTATTTTTGTGATAGGTGGTGTGCTGTTTGCTTTGCAAATGTATCTAAGCCCATGGCCCCTTGTGACAAGTTTTATGGCTATTGCTGTTCTTACTTTTGGCAATGGTTTTTTATTGCCGTTAGGAACAGCGTTGGCTATTTCATCGCATCCGAAAGCTGCGGGAGCGGCTTCTGGTGTTATGGGATCTTTGCAATTAGGAAGTGCGGCACTCAGTGCAGCGGTTATCGGAAAAATCTCTGGTCATAGCCCACGGGCTATGGCAGCTTTATTAGCTGTGTGTTGTATGATTGGTTTTATCATTTATATTCAAAAAGCGCGTCATTTTATGACTTCAGAAATAAGCTGAGTAAATGATAAAAAGAAAGCATTATGCGGAAATGCTTTTGATGTTTTACACAAATGGGGCACCTGTACATTAGATGAATTTTTTTTATTAAGTTGCTGGATTGAGTGGGTTTAAAATTTGTTACAAGCTTAGTTTGAGTTTAACAAATCGATTATTATGGGGGGAGAATATGAGCCTAGAGTTTCAACATATTTTCATTATATTGGGTGGGAAAGTTTCTGGCTCTAATGCATGTTTAAAAATAAGGGGAGGAATTGATCAATGAGCCTTCCTATTATTATTCTTTCTCCTGTAATGCCAATTTGGGATGGTGGTGTTTTTTGTTCTCCATTGACAAAGCTATGCTTATCAAAAGGATTCCCTGTCACTCTGCTGGATACGCTTTCTCTTTTTCCTAAGAGTTCTCATGTTCTCAATTATTCTGCTGTAGACACTTTATCTTTTATGGCAGAAAAACTTAAAAGCTATTTTAAAGAGCCCGCAGTTCTTGTGGGATTTTCTATGGCTGGAACATTGGTACAAATATTGGCAGTACAGCTTCCCAATGTTCAAGCTGTGCTTGCTGTGAATGCGCCTGGCTATCCAGATAAGATTTTGCAACGGCGCCTTGGAGATATTCTTGCCTCCTTAGAAAATAATGATTTATCGGGGGCTTTGGAAATACTCAATGGTTTTATGCATCCTTCTGGCGTTATGAAAAAAAGAGCCTTATTGGAGATTCCTGATGAACAAAAAAGCGTGGCAATTGAACGCATGACAAGAGGCTTTAAACTCTTATTGATGATGGATGCTAGAGATGAGTTAGTTAAGTACAAGGGGAAGTTTTTAGCTTTAGTGGGAGAAAAGTCGCAACTTGCAACGGTAAATAATCAGACACAAAGTCATAATCTGAACCATGAATATAAGATTATCTCTGGTGCTGGTACGCGTTTGTGGGAGGATAATCCTACTATGACGGATGCAGTCATTGATGAGTGGATGGAGGGACTATGAAAAAGAAAGTTCTTGTATTACCTGGTGATGGGATAGGACCAGAGGTTTGTGATGCTGCGCTGATGGTTTTAGAGCAATTCCAATTGCCGATTGAATTGACTTATGGTGATATTGGTTTTGAATGTTGGAAACGGGAAGGAGATCCTATCCCTCAAGCGACTTGGCAAAAAATTACTCAGAGTGATGCTATTTTACTTGGTGCTGTGACCAGTAAAGGAAAAGAAGCGGCTTTAAAAGAACTTGCTCCGCATTTAAAAGAGAAAAACCTTGTCTATGTTTCTCCCGCACTTCAACTTCGCCAAAAGTTAGGTTTGTTTGCGAATATACGTCCTGTAAGATACATCTTTGGTCCGAGAAAACCTTTTCATTTTTGTGTTATCAGAGAAAATAGTGAAGGCCTTTATGCTGGATTGGATTTTCGGGGTATTTCTCCTGAAACAGCCGTTTGGCTAAAACATCCAAATTTGACAAAATATGGGCTTGAGGAAGCTGCGTGGACAGTCCGTTTGCAAACACGCTTTGGTTTAGAACGGTTATTTGAATATGCTTTTTCGTATGCAAGGAAATATCGCTTTAGGCGAGTTACTTTTGCTGATAAGCCTAATGTTCTGCGAGAGAGTGGTCAGTTTGCTCAGGAAATTTTTGAGAAAATTGCGCAAAACTATCCGGAAATTGAAGCAGATATTCATAATGTTGATGCGGTTGCTTTGTGGATTGCAACCAAGCCAGAGCGGTTTGGTGTGATTGTTGCTGAAAATATGTTTGGCAATATTCTCTCTGATCTTGGCTCTGGGATAATGGGGGGATTGGGGCTTGCATCTCATGCGAATGTGGGGAGCGAGATTGCTTATTTTGAACCTGTTCATGGAAGCGTACCACGTATTGCTGGACAAAATAAAGCCAATCCTTCTGCGATGCTTTATACTACGGCTTTACTCTTAGAGCATTTAGGCTTTAAAGATGCAGCAAAACAATTATCTGAGAGTGTTGATCAGGTTATTCGTGCTGGAAAAACCGTTACCTATGATCTTGGAGGTGTAGCCTCTACCCGTCAAATGGCTGAAGCTGTTCGCAATTCTCTTGTGAATCCTGTCTTTGTTTGTCGTGCGGCGATCATTACCGTTGGTGATGAACTCCTTTCAGGACAATATTTGAATACGAATTTACAAGATTTAAGCCAAAGCTTGAACAAGAGAAATATTCAAGTCACACGTCATTTTGTTTGTGCTGATCAATTACAGCAAATTAGTGAGACTGTTGTTTCTTGTCTTGGACAAGAAGATCTTATCATTATCAGTGGGGGATTGGGACCAACATCAGATGATAAAACACGCGATGGAGTTGCCCAAGCTGTAAAGCAGCCTTTGGTACATCATGAAGATGTTTGGCAAACAATAAAAGGTCAATTACAACGATTAGGGATTACGGCGGATAAGAGTAATGCACGTCAAGCATTGTTTCCTGAGACAGCAACTGTGCTTGATAATCCTACAGGCACAGCACCAGGGTTTTATCTCTCTTGCGATGGAAGTACGCTTGTTGTTTTGCCTGGTCCACCATCACAGGCTCTTGCGCTTTTAGAGAATTATTTAGAACACAATGAGAAGAAATATTCTTCTGTATCGCGTGCGGAGTATGCATGGACTTTGATTGGAATTGATGAAAGTACTATTGCGCAGTGGGTTGATGATCATCTTGAAAATGAACCCTTTGAACGGCATTTTTTATGGAAAAGCCCCTATGTTTTGGTGCAACTGGTTGCTCAATCAGAAGCGCTCTTGGAACAACATTTCGTGGAAGCATTTGAAAATCATTTTCACCCCTATTTAGTTGGGGCAGAAGTTACTACTGCTTGTAAACAATTAGCGATGCATGCAGAGGTTCATTGGTCTGCCAATGATCCGCTGCTTTTAAAATATTTTCAGCCCATAGAAAAAGGTAAACAAGATATTCCACTGCTTGAGGTTGAAGTGAGCCTAGAGCCTTCTTTGGAGACATTAGAAAATCAAGCAGAAAGCCTTGGACATGCTACCATAACTATACGGATGAAAGGTTATGGTGAGGATTATATTACTTTTCCCTATACGCGACCACTTTTAGGTGTCGTCTTACAAGAATATGCAGCCTGGGCTGTCTTAAAAAGATATTTGAAAATGGAGAAGAAAAAATGAACCTCTATGGGGATGTAAAATATTGCCTAAATTATTGAACGTTCTATTATAGGAAGTATTTTGATCCTTTTCTTCAGTGGTTTTTGTCTATAGGGTAATTTTTCTTTTGATGTGTCATTAAATGACTTTGATTGATTCAAGATTAAGAAAAAATTTACGATATTAGGCTCGCTATATTCAATATTTATAATGATTAATTATGATTATAAATCAAGATGTTATCTTTCATGGAGCTGATGACAAGGAATCCAGAGACGTCATGTACCGCAAGCGTTGTAGATAATTGAGATTCTTCTGAAAATCAAAAAGCGATGGTGTGAAAAGACAAGAAGTCGTGTCATTTACAGGAAAGCTTTGCAAATTTTATTGAACAATATGTCCGTGAAGAGTTTTATTGTGAACATGTGCCGTTCTGTTATCTGATAATAAATTGCTGTAAAGAGCTCATAAAATTTTTCCTTTAAGTTTTTGTGTGATTGCATGATCGTTGGGTGTTCACTTCCGAGGGGCGATATTTTTCAATTTGATAACAGGAAGAACTATTTTTTCTGTAAGATGTGAAGATTTAAGGAGTGATTATTTTACGCTTTTGTTTTCTTTTTGATTGGTAATTTGTAGGAATTTTTTTTGGGGAAAATATTTAATGTGGTTAAAAACATTTTATGCGTGTGTGGGAGAAAAATAAAAATGTGGTCTTAATTGTTGATAAGAGTGTCAATATTTTTGATGAACAAATTTTAGTCGTAATTCTTAGTATCTAGATGGGAAGTTTATTGCATTTTTTAACAGTTCGTATTCTATCTGTTGTGATGCGCAGTGGTTTTTTAAGCAAAAAAGAAAGGGCTTTTATGTATCAGATTGATTACAACAGTTATCGTTCTGTCAAGAGTTTTAGTCGTCGCGTTCATTTTCTCGTTATGCATTATACGGCTATTGATTTTAAAGCCTCGATTATGGCGCTTACAGGAGAAAAGGTTAGTGCACACTATCTTGTTCCTGATCCTTCAGAGCAGACATATCGTGAGGCAGGCTTTAAGGATATGCGTATTTTTAATCTGGTTGATGAAAATGAGCGTGCATGGCATGCGGGTGTGAGTTCATGGGCTGGGCATAGTCATCTCAATGATGCATCTATCGGGATTGAAATCGTTAATTTAGCGACTTATCATGATGAGACGGGTATGTTTCCTCCTTATAATCCAATACAAATTGATGCTGTTAAGGAACTTGCCTTGAATATTCTTCAACGGTATCCCGATATTATGCCAACTGATGTGGTGGGACATAGTGATATTGCCATTGGAAGAAAAAGTGATCCAGGAGCAGCTTTTCCATGGAGAGAACTTTATAGCGCAGGTATAGGAGCATGGTATGATGATGAACTAAAAAGTCATTATCAAGAGCAATTCTCTAAGAATTTGCCACCCAAAGAAGATGTTTTGGCGAAGCTAAAATGTTATGGATATGACATTTCTGCTGCGTGTACCCAAACAGGATACAAAGATTTGATCCGAGCATTTCAACTTCATTTTCGTCAAGAAAATTATGATGGGATTCTAGATGTTGAAACAGCAGCAATTCTTTATGCATTGGTTGATAAGTATTTTCCGTGAATTCAATGCGTTTTAATTGAAAATATGGCTTATGATTACGTGTAAGCCTTTTTATTATCAGGAAAGGCTGCTTTTTGCCAATTGGCTTTATGTAAAAAGGGCATTAATCGTGTAAAAAATCCCATGTACGGTGTAAGGCGTTTTATGGAAACATAACTCTGAAAGCTCTATGATTTGCAGAGATTAAATTTTATTGTTTCTTTGTCTTATATTTTTCTTCCTTTAAGAACGCATAAAGCCAAGATGTTGTGTATATGATGACATGTTCCTTACGCAGGGTAAAAGGCTTCAAATAAAATGGATTTGTATTGTATATTTACATGCTTGTTTTAAAGAAATGTCTTTTAATGTGTATTACAACACATATTTTACAGCGACGTTCATAGAGAATATAATCTAAAATCCTCTATGAAGTGTATCCTCATTTTTATGCTTAATAAAAGTGCCTAGCATTATCGTACACTTTGTTAGATCTCAATGTTACGACAACCCTTGGAACTGAAAACGATACATAAAAGGGTTTTCTTTACTCGTTTTTATTCACACGGCTCTCTCCGCTTGTCGTGTACAAGTGAAAGGTTTTGGTTGATTGAAACATGCAAAATTATAAATTATGATTATAAATCAAAGTGATGCAGATTCAAGAAAAATAGGGGCATTTACAGATTGCTACTGATAGGGGGGCTATTCTTTAGAAGGGGAAGAGGTCAATTCATTTTTTTGAAGATATATCTCTTTTCTCTTTTATTGCTTTAGGGGATGTTTGCATCGTTTTGACAGCATGTTTCTTAATGATTAAGTTTTTTAATGAAGCAGTGTTATAAAACGTTGTGTTTTAGAGTGTTGATAGAAGACACATTCAGGCATATCAAAAACACAATGATGTCTTGTTTTTTCAATATTTTATCTGTTCAGTGTAGAATTTATTTGAGAAGATCATGACCTAAATTAACAAAGGTTAGAAGTAAATTATCAAGAAAGACCAATTTGGTCATAAAGCAAAGGGGTTATTCATGCTTTAAAGGGCAAGGAAGAGATTGTGTTTGAAGTGATGTGTAAACGCCCGTGTGAGGTGCTCTTATCAAGCATATCAGGTTAATCTTCTAAGAGTAGTTTTATGAAACTAAGGCGGTTTTTTTCGAGAGACAAGACAATACGTATCAGGAAAAGATATTCATGATATTTGATTTCAAAAATAAAAACTGGCAAACCATGTTGCCAGTTTTTAAAAGCTGTAGCTTAAATAGGATTAGAATGAACGCTGTAAACGGATCATACCTTGAAAAGCACTTTTCTTATTGAATAAATGTTTTTCATCATTATTTTTATCCGTCACAACGCGATCATCGTTCCAAGAAACATAGGTTAATTCAGGTGTAATCACAAATCCTGGAACCAGCGTGTATGTAATATTTACAGAAGTTGCAAAGGTTTTTACAGCACTATAAGAAACTTGAGCATTCAAATTTGCTTTTGGAGTAAGCTTGTAAGTGGCACCCGCCCAAGCAGCCCATTTACCACCCCAGTTTGCATAAATCGTTGTGCTTTTTCGTGATAACTCATCATTTGCATTTACTGTGTAGTAATCAAGTCCATTTTTATAGCCAGCCATTACCCATAGATTGAAACGATCGTTGACATTGAAATCTGCACGTACTTTTCCAGCCCACTTTTTGTAGTAAGCATCATATGCTGCAACTGCTGAAAAACCACCCCATTTTTGCATGAACTTTATACCCAAAACCACATTCGGGGTGTAATTTTTAATTGCTTTACTTGGAAGAGTGCCCTCAGTGATAGAAACAAGCTTATCATCTTTATCAATGTAGTATCCTGTTATTCCTGGAAGAGAATCTGCATTATTGCCTAATTCAGCGCCGATAATAGCAGAAAAGCCGGAGTCACCACTAAAGGTGTAGGAAATAAAATTGGTGCGTGTTGTGCCGGCAGGCGCTATGCTGTCATCATTGAGAACATTTCCATAATCACCAGTCCAGCTGTTGAAAATTGTGTCATCAAGACCTACGCGAAAACCACCCAGTTCAATGTAAGCCGCGGCAAGCTTTGCAGCAGCGTTGTCTCTACCATCACCCCAGTTTGAATAAATTCTTGCATATGAACGAAGTGTTCCCATTTCTGTTTCAGAAGCTGCTTGAAAAACAAGGGTGAGCCGTGATGCTGCGCCATAGGTTTTTCTTTTGTTTCTTAGTTCAGTTTCGGTTGTTGCATCGATATTATCACCGCCTATAAAATCAGTACGAACATTTCCTGATAAACGCATGCAGGTTTCTGTTCCAGGGATATAAAAATATCCTTTTCCATAGGCATCACAAACGCGAATATATTCTACAGGTTCGGGTTCGGCGATAACTGTTGAAGCAGCATGTGCTCCAGAAATTGCTAAAAAAGCTGCTGTAGAGCTTAAAAAGAGGGATTTAATATTCATATGGGATCTCCGAGGTCCGGTTAAATTTCTTCTAAAGAGTACCATTTGCCTAACGCATTAAGGACAAAGACATAAGTAAAATACGCAGCACTTGTTATCTTAGCTATAACTAATCTTTTTAGAGTTTCAAATATGAAATTACCTTTTTGTAATATATACATGTACTATTCGAGATGCTGTGGTAAAAAAGACACAATTTTTGTTTTATTAACTTTTGCTCCTTATGGGATCAATAAAGGAAAAAAATTTTCAGATATTTGGGAAAAAAATCGAAAATGTCTTGAACTTTCTGTTGATACCATTTATGCCTCTCTGTTGGAGAGGTGGCCGAGTGGTCGAAGGCGCTCCCCTGCTAAGGGAGTAGGGCTCAAAAGGCTCTCGAGAGTTCGAATCTCTTCCTCTCCGCCATCTATTGTTATAAAAGCAGTTGACTGTGTATCGGGATTCTGTTTATCCCGTTGGGATTATACCTCTCATATAAAAAGCATGTTCTAAACACAAATATACTTGTGTTGCCGATTTATGCACTTGTTTTAAAGAGATATCTTTGCAATGTGTATAAGCCCATTTTGCGACGCCACCTCGTAAATGGTATAAAACACAAAAGTTTCTGTGAGACATATAAAGCCTTATAAAGCCACATCATTTGTATACTTATGAAGATGCAAAGAGGCATATTATATATCTGCTTATATATCTGCCTTCCTGTTGTTATAGATTTTGACTATGAGAGTTCATAAAAGGCATTTTTCCTTTCTAAATCGTTTTTATTTATACGGCTTTCTCCACTTATGATGTGCAAGCAAATGATTTTGATTGTTTCAACCATAAAGCAGATTTGAAAAGAAAGAATCTTACAATATTCGCGTTTGGTATATTATCATTATAAATCAACGTGTTGCTTTATATTTGCATTGTGTATTGAAAGTTGGATGTGGCAATGCTCTCAAAAAAGTTATAGATTTCTTTTAGAAGAAAACATTGTGGGTGAAATGTTATGGTTTTCCTTTCATAGAGACTTTTGAGAGTGTTTCATCCATCTCATGACAACCAAACCACACATGAAAAAAGTAATGGTCGGTAATATTAGGTAGTAAGATGGAGAAACTTTTGCAGGAAGAAAAGAAATAATACTCAATACTGTAATTGAAAATATTCTTCCGCTAAAAGAGACAGCACCAACAACACCGGAAATATGCTGCGTTTGTTTTTGGTTAAGTTCTGAGAAAAATAAGCTTTTTGCGCCGATCGGTACAGTGCAAATAAATCCATGGATTAAAGAGAAGGCGATGACTGATGCAGCCGTTTGATGGCTATGAACTGAAAAATAGAGCGCTATGCACATCAGCGCAGAAAAGAAGGAAAAATATTTTATAGAATTCTTATATTTTTTATCAAGAACATGATACTTAGACATCAGTAAATTTGAAAAATATTGTGCTGAAAAGGCTCCAATATGGCAGCACATCAAGACGAGCATTTGCGAACCGTTGAGGTGATGAATTTTTCCCCCTAAAAGTATTATTGGTTGCCAGAAATGATAAATAATCTGAATACCAGCGCTAAAAAGGCACATGAGGAAAATAAACCATGCTCCTCCTACTGTATTTTGAAATATCCAGAGCGTTTCCTTGGCATTGTGCAAGATTGTTTTTGTTTTGGACGTTTCAATTGTCGTTTTCTTTTCTTCAGGAACAATAAGGAATATCAAAAAAATAAATCCCATCATGAGGCATGAGATGATATATCCCATAAAATATCGTCCAGAGTAATAGATCGTTCCAATTCCTACAATCCCACTGAGAATACTTCCAAAAGAGTTAACCTGGTGGTAGAGATGAGCATAATGCGAAAAGTGATCCTGTTTATCGCCTAGAGAATGGTAAATCCATCCGTCAATGGCGCTGACAATGATGCAAATGCCTGCTGCATAGAGAATTTGCGCAATAATAAGTGCTGTCATATTGGGAGCTTGAAGGCATAGAAGATAAAATACTCCTGTCATAAAGACCCCAGCCATAACGGAATATTTACGCCGATATCTGTCAGATAAAACAGCGCAGGGAAAATCAAGCAGCAGAATGGTGGTGGAAAAGACAACCTGAAGCAGAGCTAATTGCGCCAGACTCACTCCCATGGACATTAAAAAAATCGCATGGTAAACGCCGATCAGCATGCGGACAGCATTATAGGAGCCATAGGTGAGAGCAAGGGTGCGTGCTCTGTTCATTGTGTTGTTCCATAGATTGTACAATAAGAATTCTCATTGAAAAGAATATTTTTCTGTGAAAAGGTAGCGGTTTCATATCCCCATTCAGGGATTAGTGGAAAGAAGGCTTCCATAACCATCCCAAAATTTAAAAGGTCCCTTAGTCCATATGGGACTTCAAAGCGTATTAATGAGAGCAAATGATGCAATTGTAAAGTGATTATGAGAAGCAACATAAGCCTCATAAATGAGATTGTTATTTTTTGAGGGGAGTTGCTTCCGTAGTAATCATTTTGTCTAGATCTGTAAAATGACCCTAGGACGGCAAGATCATTGACATAATTAGGACTTATAGAAGTGTGTTTATTTTTTATACACCATTTACTGATCCATTCTCTTTGCTGATCAGCTGAAATAGCACAAATGATCCATAAATCGGTTTTTGGTAATTTTTTGATATCTTTTTTTATAGTCATCAACATTTGTAATCCCCCCATTCTTTCTGACTGTTTCTCCGTATCACTTTACGTCTAAAAATTTTTTTCAGAATTCATCTTTACTTTATTTATTAAAAATTTATTAAAAAGATTGTCTCGCAAGGTGCTTTTTAATCACGTCATTACGATTAAGAATTAAATTTCTGATATAAGAGGAAGGGTGCATGATACATTGTGACTAAATACATAAATCCCTCCGTATCCTGAAATGACGATTTCCTTTTGCAAAACAGTATCTTGAATGGAAGCTCGATAACCGTTACGTTGATTATGGAAATGATACCCTAAAAGAGTGCTTATGAGTGCTTGAAGATATTCTTTAGATATTACAGATAGGACAAGAAAATAGTTTAAAAAAATCAAACGTGGGATAAAAGCTTTCATCTTATGATGGGTAATGGTGAATTTTAAACTTCATCTACTGTTTTTTTGAGCTACTGTGCTGTAAGAAAGATCAAACTCCCCCAATTCATGTCTCTAATTTAGATCATTTTTAGATCATTGATCATAAAACATTATATACTGTCTTTTCAAATTATAACTTTGCTCATTGCTTGTCTTCACTGATTAAATCAACATTTCTCTAAAAATGCCGCTTGAGAAAAATGCATCCTATCAGTTTAATATTCTATGATCTTTTAATTAATTTAAAGAAGATAACATAAAATATACGATAAAAAATGAATAAATTTCAATTTTTATAAAAAAACAAACTTTTTACTGCTGCTGATAAAAAACAAAGCTATATTAAAAGTAGCCTTTATACCCTTCAATACTATTGATTTTTGGTTGTTACCGGATGAAGGTTCCTTTGTTTTGGAAAGAGCAGAGCAGAATTTAAGAGCAGAATGGGCGCGTGCGCAAAAGCTTGTCCTTGATCTCTCTTTAAGTTGGATACTAAGCCGCTTGATGGTTGAGGGTGTTCACCATGTGAACATAACGCAACTTTGTGAGGGTATTTTAGTCATACCTGATGAAGCAGAGCTTTAGGGGATATTGTCTTGTTTGAACGGGGGCGTGCTTATTGATTTCCTCGTTGTTATTGCTGCTTAATTTCAGCCATTATTTTCTGAAAAAGAAGCTTTGTAGGGAGAAGATCATACATGGAGCAGGGCGTAAAACGATGAAATGCATATAACTGATCCAGTAATGTTGACAATAATCGCTCAATATGTTCCTCTGGTTGTTCAAACAAATGGCTAGATTGGCTTTACTCTCTGAGATAAGTGCTACCCTCGATGAGATAGAATGCGGATGAGCGAATTATTCGTTAAGGGATTAGAGTAATGGGGGGAAAAAATAATCGTCAAGATTTGAGTTATTTCAAAATCGCTGTGTTCGGTATGATTATTATGATTTTGGGGATGGGAATTGGGCGATTTTTCTATACGCCGGTATTTCCAGTTATGTTGGATGAAGGATTGTTTACCTTTAAGCAACTTTCTTATATAGCTAGTGCTAATTATGGCGGTTATTTAGTTGGGAGTATGTTTTTTTCGTTTTGCAGAGTTGGGAATATATCCCGTGCTCCCTACATGCTATTTGGTGCAGCTATAGTGACGAGTGCACTTATTTTTGCCATGGCGTTAACAACAAACTTTTACTTGGTCTTCTTTATCCGCTTTGCTGCCGGTATCGCGAGTGCAGCAATGATGATTTTTGGTTCTATGACGGTTATGCAGCATAGTCACAAGGTGTGGGTTATTGCTTCGCTCTATGCAGGTGTGGGAGTTGGTATTCTGCTGGGTAATGAGTATGTTATTATTGGTTTGAGTAAATCGCTGAACGCGAAAAATATTTGGTTTGGAGCTGGTTTTATATCTGTTGTATTGTTGCTCTTGTTGTTTATTTTATTTCCACGTCGTGTTGATGCGTCTCAATTTGCTATTAATGAGTCATTGGCACACGAAAATATCGTTTGGTGGGAACTCGCTCTGATTTATGGGCTTGCTGGGTTTGGTTATATTATTGTCGCGACATATCTTCCTCTGATGGCGAAAACATTTAATTTCCCACTACTTGCTAACCACTTATGGTCGTTTGTCGGAATAGCCATTGTTCCTAGTTGTTTCATTTGGTTATGGGGAGCCCATCGGTGGGGGGTATTACGTTGTCTGATGCTCAATTTGCTTATCCAAGGAGGATGCGTATTACTGACATTATTCAGCCAGTCTCTTGTACTGATCGTTCTCAGTTGTATAGGGTTTGGATTTACTTTTATGGGGACGACTTCTTTAGTTATGCCGTTAGCTAAGCGTTTATATGCGCCGTATGGTATAAATCTGCTAGGCTTGGCTACCTTAACTTACGGTTTTGGCCAAATATTAGGACCTCTCTTGACGAGTTTTTTACAGTCTGGTTCATATGCCATTGCGCTTTCCGTTATCTGTGGTGCTGTAGCGCTTTTTGCCGCTGCTGGAATCTGTCAATATTGTCTTTGTAAAAAGGTCGTTGACGTTTCATAAATCCGCAATCTTCACTAAAAAGTCGAGAGAATTTATTCCATTCTTTTTGAAACATTTTGTGAAAGTCAAATTATTCTAATAGGAGAGATTACAGAATGCTTCACTCTACAGTCGCTATTTTGGGCGTTGGTCCTCGTGGGATCAGTATTCTCGAACGCTTGCTCACACTTTATTCCCATTATCCATTTTCTGGGAACATTGATATTTTATTGATTGATCCCAATGAGATGGGAACCGGTACCCATAGTGTGCATCAGCCAGATCATTTATTGGTTAACACTGTCGCTTGCCAGATTACTTTATTTGGTGATGATACAGTTAAGGGTGTCGGGCCTATTCGTAAAGGGCCGAATTTCTATCAATGGGCTATTCAACAAGGTTATCGTAATATTAACGGTGTTTTTTCTCGTACAGAGCATAATGTTGGGAGAGAAATCAAAGAAAATGATTATTTATCACGTCGTTTGTTAGGGGAATACCTGTCTTGGGCTTACCAAGAGCTCACGCAAGATTTACCTTCTGGTATTCGTATTAAGGAGATCCGACAAAAGGTTATCAATCTCCATATCCACCAAGATAATAAAACGGATGTTCTTTTGGAAGATGGCTGTCGTTATAGTGTAGATTTTGTTTCCATGACCACGGGTCACGGTAAGAATATATATTCATCGCATGATGAAAGCCTGTAACAGTTTGTGGCTGTTCACCAAATGAAAAACGCGCTTTTGAACTATTATTCGAATCCTTATCCAATTGAAAAGTTGGACTCTATACAAGCTCAGTCTCGTGTGCTGCTGCAGGGAATTGGATTAACTAGCTATGATGTCTTGTCGTAATTGACTTACGGTCGCGGTGGGACTTTTACTGAAAATGCTGGACAATTGCGCTACATGCCAAGCGGCAAAGAACCTGCGACAGCTCTATTCTCCCGTCAAACATTGCCTTTTAGTAGTCGCGGGATTAATCAAAAGGGTGGTAGTGGGCAATACATACCATCATTCCTTACTCTCGATGCAATACATCATCTACGTAAGCAATCCAGCATTGCTAACGGTTCTCCGAAGCTGGATTTCGAAACGCAGCTTTTACCTCTGTTGCTTAAAGAAATGTGTTATGTCTATCGAAGTACGCAGCTGGGGCACTGGCTAGACCCTGAAACCTATGTTGTTACTTCCAAAGACGAGCAGTGTATTCAAGCGTTGCTGTATCCTTATCGAAATAAAATATTTGCTTCTTTGAAGGATTATACAAGATTCTTCATGGAGCATTTGAAGGACGATCTTCATTCTTCCGCTGCAGGTAATGTTGATGGCCCAGTGAAAGCTGCTACAGATGTGCTACGAGATGTCCGTGATATCTTACGTTCAGCAATTGATTTTTGCGGGTTAACGTCTTCATCTCACAAGTATTTTATTGAATATTTTAATCCAAACTTTAACCGTATTTCTGTCGGCCCACCGATGCAGCGAAACCAAGAGTTGAAGGCTCTGATGGAGGCTGGTATCGTGACTTTGGCTGGCGGACCTTCACCTAAACTTGTTCTCAATGCTAGTACCAGCCGTTTCGAAATTCAGTCTGTTTTTCAAGATGAAAACAGTTCAGTTGATGGAGATGTGCTGATCAAGGCCAAGATTGATCGTTTTTCTCCGTTGCGTGATGAGTCCTCTTTTATCCAGAATTTGGCTGGTCAGGGCATCATTCGACCATTTATCAACCAAGGATATCATCCTGGTGGTATTGATATTGACCGTCGGCAGCATCCTATAGACACTAAAGGGCAAATACAAAATACATTATGGGTGGTCGGTAATCCAGTAGAGGGGCCCAATTTTTATACATATATTTTGCCTAGGCCTTTAGTTAATTCTCGTGCACTGCGGGATGCAGGGCGCTGTGTCACTGACATGTACGAGCAGCTTCTTAATCGCTACTCAGTCAAAGATTCAACAATTAATGTACATTGATGATGTAAAAAGCTTCCTGATACGCATGTCCTCCGTATCCGTTATAATGGCGATGCTGATGCTATTCATTTTTCTTATGTCTATCTCAATAAGAACTTGGTTTCTTATTCCATTGGCTGGAGTGACTGTTTTCGGTTATTTGCTTTTGACGATACCATACTGGTGGTTGAAGGGTAATGCACGCAGTGGTGTGTTCATCCTGTTGGCTTGTGCTTTAGTGCTGATATGGCGTTGGCACTTGCCTGATGTTCGTACTGTGCTTGTGCGTTTTACTGATGTCTTTTGGCTATTACTCGCCATGGGATTGTTGCGCCATGTGATGAATACATGGCGTATTTCAGAATTTCTCTCTGAACGGTTGATGCGCTATGGAAAGGGTTCGCTTACCCTGTCCATCGCGATACTGACTGCGTTTTTAGCTTGGCCGATGAGTTTGGGGGTTATCCCCCTAATGATTGATGCCTTGAAAAAAAGTGTTTTTCCCTCTCGCCATTTGGCCGCTATTGTGATGCGAATGATGAGCATCACGATGGTACTGATGCCGACCAGCATCGGTGCAGCAACAGTTTTCGCTGCTATGCCTAGAACACCAATATTCACATCCGCTGCTTTGGGGATACCACTTTTTCTATTCAGTCTGTTGTTGTTGTGCCTTTCTCCTGTTATACCGCTAGCTAACCCGATTATTTGCGATGAGAGAAGAGCGAATAAAGAAGGAGAGAGAGTAAGAATTTGGATTTTTTTGATATTTTTCTGGCTAATATTTATCGTTGCGTTGACAGTTATTAGGTTGAATGCACTAGAAAGCATTGCATTGACGGCGAGCATTCTATACCTCATTGAGCGTGGGAGTTCACGCAGTATTGATTTTTTGACTCCTTTGGTGGCAGTGATACGCAGTATATCCAGTGAAATTATGTTGTTGCTAGGTTGTAGTCTGCTAATATCTACTTGTGATTTGCTTATTCCTTTGTTGCCGGTGACGTTTAGTCACTCATTGGCATCACTCTCTGTTTGGCAGCGTTATGCCTGTATTCTCTTTGTATTGCCAATTTTCAGTGTAGTAGGAATTCACCCTATGGTGCTATTTAGTTTGGCATTTCCCTTACTAGGGTCATCGATGGCTTATGGGGTTACGGATTATTTGGTTTGGATTTGCTTCTTTATTGCAGCTCAACTCCTTTCTCCTGTATCAATAAATGCTATTTTTGCTTCCAGTAGCCTGCATATTTCACCGGTGGATACGAGCTTTAAAATGCATAGTTATTATGTATTAATATTTAATCTTTTTGCGTTCATTTATTTGAGCTTTTTTATTCAATATTTGTAAATTGTGGAGATCTTATGCCTTACATAAATATTAAAATTACTAATGAAGGGGTTACCTCTGAACAGAAACGGCAACTAATAGAAGGGGCAACTCAATTATTAGTTAATATTCTGAATAAAAATCCGAAAACGACTGTTGTCGTGATTGATGAAGTGGAGACAGACAATTGGGGTATTGGTGGTGTCCCCATTACAGAATTAAGAAAAGCTCAAAATAAAGAATAACTCTGTGTATTTGACAATAATTTAAGGTCAATAGGGTTAATCAATGTAAAAAATCCCGTCCTTTAGCAACATTTGATCAGAGCGCTATTGGGGCGGTTGTTACAGCCCCTGATGCTGATGCACAAACTTATCCCCTTAATGAGCCTGTGTTGGTCTTTACGCATGAGACAGAGAAAATCCAAAAGCTTGGGGCAAGAGGCACGGCTCTTGATGTGATTAAAGCCGTGTGCGCGCAGGGGATTGAGGCACAAATTATCCTTGTGCGTGTGGAAGAAAAGTCAACCATTGCTGAGACACAAACCGAAATGGTGGGATCCAATACTCACTTGACCGGTGTGCATGCCTTAGCGCATGCGCGGGGGCATTTGGGGGTAGAACCTGGAATTCTCTTAGCACCGGCTTATAGTGCAGGGCGGATTGACAATGGCAAAAACCCTGTGGCAGACGCTTTGGAACAGGTTGCAGAAAAGCTACAAGCGATTGCGGTTTTTGATACGGGGGGTAAAAATGCGGAAGAAAGCCTTGCCTATCGTGCAGATTTTTCCTCACGCTTTTGTTATTTGATTGATCCCTTTGTACGGGTGGCAAATCGTGAGGGGGGTGTTAGTGTTAAACCCGCAAGTCCTTTTGCTGCCGCCATGTTTATCAAACGGGACAAGCAAAGGGGCGGTGTTTTTTGGTCTCCTTCCAACCAAGATGTGCATGGCATTTTAGGGACAGCACGCCCCATTAGCTATTTTGATGGCGAAATTGATCATGAGGCAAATCGCCTTAACCAAGCCGATATTGCAACCTTTATTCCAGCACGACTTAGTCAAAATGGGCATGGGCAAATTGCCGCCAATGGGCGCATTTTATGGGGCAACCATACCACCTCTAGTGATCCACTTTGGCGTTTTGTCAATGTGGTGCGCACCCGTGCAGCCTTGGAAAAAACGATCATTAACAATTTCCGCCCTTGGGCGAATGATGAAAACCTTACTGGTCAACATGTCATTGCCATTACCCGCAGCCTTACACAGTTTCTTGATGATATGATTGCACGCGGTGCACTGCTTGGTGGGCGGGTTTGGTTTGATCGTGATTTAAATTCCAACAGCAATTTACAACTGGGGAAATTGCGGGTGGAATTTGATGCAGAAGAAGTGCCGCCTTTAGAAGATTTAAGCTTTGGCAGCCGGCGCAATAGCGCTTATTTTGACCGTTTGGCGCAAGATATCCAAAAGAAAATGACTTATCAATTTGGCGATACGCTTGAAACTTATCGCAAAGCAGCAAGGAGTTAAAGCATGACTTTACGCATTGTACGCGGTTTTACCTTGATTGTTGATGATGATGTGAATCTTCACCTTGATCTTGAAACATTGAAACTGCCCACGTTGGAAGAAATCACCGAAACCTATCAACCGGGCGGCTCTGATATGCAAATTGATGTGAGCGGTCTTGGTGTGAAAGCTTTGAGTTTACAAATGAAAATCCGCAGCCATACCCCCGAAATTATCGGCATCTTTGGTGGTCCTCCTGGTCTTCGTCATAAATTCACTGGCAAAAAACATGTGATTTCTGAAGAAGATGGGCGTGAGCATGAACATTCCATTGATGTGACAGGGCGCTTGGTCAAAGTGGATAGTGAAGGCTTAACAGCTGGAAAAGCGACAGGCTATGATTGCGAAATCAAAAATGTTTGGGACTATACGGAATTTTGGGATGGCTCTGTTTTGCACCGCTTTTCTTTTAAACGGGGCGGGTGGCTTGTCCGCAATGGGCAAGAGATCGGTTCTCGCCGCCGCGCTATTCTCAACTTATAGGAATTGATCATGACAAGTTTACAAACCAGCATTGACGTGGAATTAGCTGTTCCGCTTCCTTATCAAGATAAAAGTGGCAAAGAATCTCTATGCAAGAAACTGACCTTTTATCGCCCCACTTTTAAGCATGCCAAGCAATTAGCGGTGCTCATTGGACCACAATTGACAGAGCTGCTGCTTCCTGAGTTTGGAGAGCAAAAAACAACTTTGAGCAATGATGTGCTTATCACGAAGCTTTCTCAAGTTTTGTTCACAAGTGAGGCAACAGAAGGCATCACAGCACTTTTGGCTGATATGTCACGTGAATCTATTGAATTGATTGATCGAGTTGATGTGATGGATATTGTCGCAATATTGAAGGCTTTTTTTGCTTTTTTTACGCAACGCCAATCCTCTCTGCCAGACAATTTGGGGCAGAACTAGCCCTTTATTATCACTGGGCGCCTTCAGAGATTAACCAGATGGATTGGCTGGATGTGATTGCCTATCGAGAAGAACTCGCACGCCTGAAACAACAAGAATATGAAAGTCATCAGTTAGGATAAAGAATCGTCATGGATGTTTCCCTTGTTGTGCGTTTTGTCAATCATCTGCAAGAGGGGATCGCTTCTGCCAAGCGGGATCTTGCAGCCTTTAGTTCAGATGTTGCGCATTTCCAAAACAAGACAAGGCAGCATTTTAAAGGGTGGTTTGACCCTGAGCATCTTGAGGATGCGACAAAGAATGCGGAAAATGCTTTTATCCAAGCCCGCGGGCGCATGGTGGGTGCCATTGCGCAAACAGCAACCTTAATTGCACCGCTCTATAAAGCCATGCAATTTGATCAATCGATGAAGGGCTTGGAAAAGGTTCTCGATGCCCCCCTTGATCGCTTAAAGGAATTGCGCCGTTTTGCGCTTGAAACCTCCACCAAGATTCCGTTAGCGGCGCGTGAAGTCTTAGAATTGATGACCAGTGCCAGCCAAGCAGGGATTGGCGAACAAGATCTAGAAGCTTTTAGCATTTATGCCGCTAAAGCAGCTGTAGCTTTTGATATGACGGGAGATCAGATTGGGGAGCGCTTTGCCAAATTGCGCAATGTTTTTAAGCTTAATCAGGTAGGTATTGAAGATCTAGGTGATGCTATCAATCATCTCTCTAACCACATGGCGGCAAAAGCCAGTGAAGTGTCTGATTTTACCAATCGTGCCACCGGTGCGGCAACCATGTTTAAGCTCACCGCGCGCGAAACTGCGGCATTTGGTACGGCGATGATTTCTGCTGGGATTGTTCCAGAGAGTGCCGCGCGTGGTTTTAATGCCATGAGTGCCCGTATCCAGGCAGGAGGCAAGCATATTGAAGATGCTTTTGCCAATATCGGGCTTTCCCGTGAAAAATTTATGCAAGATCTGGACAAAGATGCTACCGGCACTTTGGTGCGCTTTTTTAATGTGTTGGGTAAATCCGAACAGGGGATGCGCTCGCTGATTGCCATTGCTGGGCGCGATTTTACTGGTGATTTTGCCAAATTGGTGGGTAACCCCGAATTGTTAGGGCAAGCTTTAGATTATGTGAAAGATCCACAAGTCTTTAAAGGTTCTGTAGAACAAGAAGCAGACAAACAAGCAACCGGTGCCATGCGGCAATTTGAACTCTTGCAAAACCGTATTGTGGCTCTGGGCATCACCATTGGTGAAGTGCTTCTGCCCCCCCTCAACAGTTTGATGGAAAGTGTTGGCAATTTTACCAATGGGCTTATGGCGTGGGCGAATGCCCATCCCACTTTAACAAGCGCCATCATCAAAACCATTGCTGCCCTTATGGCTTTTAATATTGCTCTACGGGTTTTGCGCTTTACTCTTGCCGGGACACGCCTTGGGCTTCTTCAATTGATGGGCTCTTTTATTAAGCTTAGAGTACTCAGTCGTGGTGTTGCTGCAAGCTGGCGGGGCTTAGCAGCCGCAGGGCGCTCGCTGGGCTTGCTAACCGCGGGTCTTGGGGCAAGTTCACTCCGACTCTTACGCCCCATGACCTTGTTGGTCGGGGCTTTACGGGGGATTGCTGTCTCAGGAAGTGCATTTGCTGCCTCTTTTGGCTTTATGGGGACAGTGATCGAAGTGGTTGGGGCAAGTCTTTCCTCTGTTGTGGGGGGTATTTTTACCCCGATCGGGGTGGTCATTGCTGCTGTTGTGGCGGTCATACTGGCTGCTGGTTTTGCTTTGTGGAAATATTGGGATCGTTTTTCTTCTTTTATGAAGGGCTTTGCACGGGGGGTATCTCGGGCTTTTGGGCAAGCCTTTGAAGCTGTTATGCGCTTTTTTGGTGCTGATACCACCACCATTACCAAATGGAAAAATATCATTGCTGCTGCTTTTGATTTCTCTCAAACTTGGCAAAAGTTTAAACAAGGACTTTCCTCTGTTGTCGAGTGGTTTGGCAATTTGTGGGAGGGCGTTAAACAAAGCTTTTCCAACTTTTGGCAATGGTTGAAGAGTTTTTTTACACAGGAAAAGCTCTCGGAGAGTGCCAAGGCTGGTATGGAACAAGCGGGCGAAGATCTGGCTAATTCGATTGTCGATGGCTTTATGTCGTCTATCTCACAATTGATGGATTTTTGTAAATCTTTGCCTAGCCGCATTAAGGGGTGGATTGGTTCCATTGATGTAAGAGAGTTTTTGCCAAGTTTTTTGGGGGGTAAAACAGCCATTCAACCGATTGCACAATTTGCGGGGGCGGGGCATGCCAATTACTCTGTGAGAGAACAAAGAGACAAAGACCGTTCCCCCATCACCCACAATCAAAATGTCACAGTGCATGTCAATGGTGCCCGTGATCCTGTGGCCACTGGTCGTGCGGTTGCCCATGCTTTGCAACGGGCACGTGCTAATGCTCTGCATGGCGGGACAGAATGAGGGGAGGGCGTCTATGAGAGATCCTTTGCTGATGTTAGGTCCACATCTCTTTTACGTGGACTGGCTGAATTTCCAATCCTTTGAAGAAGAGTTTTCTGCCTCATGGGTTTGTATGGAGCGTTTTGGCAAGGCACCCAGTTTGCAATTTACCGGCTATGGCAATGATGCAAAAACCATTCATGGGGTTTGGTTTCCAGAAGAGTTTGGTGACCGTGTAGCCATTGATGCCATCACTACAACTATCCGAAGAGCAAAGCCGGTCCAGATGCTTCGTTGGATCAATGATACGACCTATAGTGTCCTTCTCCATGGACCCGTAGTAATCACCACGATCAATAAAGACCACGACTATATCAGTCGCTCTGGTCAATCCCAGCGCATCCGCTATTCCATTACGCTCTTGCCCTTTTTTAATGGCGGAAAACCACAAGGACAATACCAAGTGGGACAAACTTTATGAAGATACCAGAAAAACATGTTGTTGTAGAGCTAGAGGATATGAGCCTCGATCTCCTTTGCTTTCACCATGTCATGGCTGTGTTAGGGGACCGTTCTCAAGTTGGGGCACTAAACGGCTATTTAGAAGCCACACTGGAAGCCAATCCAGAGATTGCCAAATATGGTGTATTTTTACCACGGGGCTTAAAGGTCATTCTGCCTGAATTTGTGTTGTCTAATCCCCAAAGCATGGTGAAGCGGTTATGGGATTAATGCGTACACACCCTTTTATTGTGGTCAAGGTGGGAGACAAACCTGTTCATGAGGTTTTTTACCAGCGTCTTTTAACCGCAACTATCACGGATCATGCCGGTAATGAAGCCGATACATTTGAAGCAGAGTTTGACGATAGTGGCAATGATTTAGAGGTTCCCTCCAGTAAAAGTGCGCTACAGGTGATCTTTGGTTATGAGAACAGCATCAGTGCATTTATGGGGTGTTTTGTTGTGGAGTCAGTGGTCAGTTGTGGTGGCAGTGATGGAGAGATCTTGCGCCTTTGTGGCAAAAGCGCCTCGATGCGTAAAGAGCTCAAAGAACAGGTGAGTGAACATTTTGACCACAAAACTGTTGGTGAGATTGTCGAGACACTTGCCAAACGCCATGGCTATCAAGCAAAGGTCAGTCCTCAGTTCACTCAACAAACTTTGCCTTATGTGATTCGTACAGATCAATCGGCTGTTGATTTTTTAACCCGCCTTGCCGATCGCATGCGGGCGCGTTTTTTAATCAAGGACAATAAGTTTTTATTTTTAAGCGGTGACAATTTACCAGCCCTTGAACTTCATAAGCACGACTGTTCTAACTGGGAATTTACCCTAGAGCCACGTACGCAATACGGCACTATTGAAGCTTCTTATTTTGATCGCGCAAAAGGGCAGCAATGCCAAGTCAAGCATCAGACAGGGTTTAGCGGTCCCGTGCGGCGTCTTCGCAGTTGTTATCCATGTCAAGAGGAAGCTTTATCTGCCGCTGCTTCCGAGTCGGATCGCTTATGTCGTGCTGTAGGCAGTGGTTCTTTGACCCTTGAGGGACGCCCTGAAATCATGGCGGATCAACCTCTCATCCTTCAAGGGTTTCGTGGGCAAATCAATGGACCATGGAAAGCTGCAACCGTCACCCACCGCTATGAAAAACAAAGCGGATACACCACAGAAATCACACTAGAAGCACCAAACAAGGGAAAAGAGGCAGGAGAAAAGGAAACCTCTGAGTGACAGAAAATCAAAGGGACAACTTGACCCTTTGATCGGTCGTGATGAGGAATAGGTGAAACTTGCACCAATTGCATGAGTACAGCAATAGGGTAATGTTTACCCAATTCCTAAAAGGAGCAATGGTGCAAACATTGCACAATTGCAGACTGAAGAGCAATTTGGTCAAGTTGACCGAATTCCTTAAACGCTTCTCTTATTTAATAATGTCCTGAATAATGTGCTTAGGATACAGAAAAATCATCAGTCAATTTATGCTAAAAGAGGTGAACACATCTTATATACGCTGCTTCTCAAATAATACGATTCCAACTCAATGATTGATCATCTCAAATTGCGATTTTGAGCAGAAAAGAAAAAGAGGCTTTAAATGATCTTTGAAAGGCCTTTGAAGACCCTTTGAGAACCCCTTAAAAACTCTTTGAAAAAAATAAATTGGTACAAAACCTAGTGTCAAAATATACAAAACCTGCTGGCAAGCTACAGGCAAGCTACAGGCAAGCTACAGCTACACAAGCTACAGCTACACTGGCTGGGGAACTTGGATTCGAACCAAGATTGACGGAGTCAGAGTCCGCTGTTCTACCATTAAACTATTCCCCAATAAGCCAATTTTACCATTTCTAGCAGATTCTATAGTGTAGGCAAGTGCAAAAAATCTTTAGATTCTCGATAATAAAGAGCGATAGGGATATCATTATAATCCCCGTAGTGGCGGTCTCAATATTTTAGCATATAGCAATAAGCGAATAAAAACATATAAATAGAGCACACCGCGAACGGAGGTATCACAAACTCTTGTTGAAATATTCTCTAATAGGTATATGCCTGTCAGGCAACAGCTACTAAATCATAGAGAATTAATGAGTAATATCCCTACTTATCCTGTTACCCCAAACCTACAGTTGGTATACGTCTCAAACATAGAGTATTCTACGGCTTTTTACAAATTCATCTTCAAGAAAGAACCTGTGTTTACCTCGCTACGCTATGTTGCATTTGCTTCTTCGGGGGATGCTCTCTTTGCTCTCTGGTCTGGGGGCGATACGCCTGAGGAAAATGCATCTCGTTTTTCAGAAATCGGCATTATGTTTCCGACAGGAGAGGACGTAGATAAGCTCTATGCGGAATGGAAAGAGCAAACCACTGTTGAGATAAATGTTTTGAAGGAACCGTATACTGATGTATTTGGACGTACCTTCCTAATCAAAGATCCAGACGGACATATTATTCGTGTTTGTCCACTGGATTAAAAAGCTTGAGATCTGATCTTTAATCGTCTGAATTATAATACCTGAATTATAATAATTGTCTGTTTCCAAAACCTATAAGCTATGTACGCTAAGAGGCTTACTTACGACGTGTGGCTTATCCGTTCGGTGCTGTTCCACTATATTCAGCCCCACAACCTGCCTGTTTCCACAGGCGGTCTAATTGGCTTGGACATCATCGGCGTTATTACATGGCCAGTGATCAGTACTTGTAAAATCATAGAAGCTATCCCTCATCGCACTTATATTGAGCCTTTTATTGGAATGGGAGGAATATTTTTTACAAGGAAATTGATATCTTTTGAAGTTAAAAAGACATTGTACATAAAAACTAATAATATCAATATATTAAGTGCAGTTATTTTATATGAATCCACTTAAGAATCCATACTTTTATGCATGTTTGAATTGATCATTTTTTATATAAGATTGCCATGGATGTATAGACCATAAAAAGCAAATCATGATGCAAATATTATAACGCATGGGTGCATTCAAATGAAATGAAAAGCGGTTATCATTCATAACGTATCATAAATTTTATGATACGTTTTTAAAAACGCTTACTAAAAAGTTAGTAAATGATAGGCAGGCATTATATAGATACTATCATCACAATATAGAATGAAAATCACAATGTTATGTCTTATGAAATTGAAAGCCTTTTAATGATATAACGCAAGCAAGCGAGAAAAAAACGTTTTAAAAGTTACAGTTTAAAAATACGAAACCAAATGAGCTCTCTCAAAATTTGGGGGGCACCTATTGAAAAAAAGATGAGGCAGCAAAATTCAAAACCATTGTAACATCTAAGGTATGGGATTTTATTCAATTTTGAGTCAAAAGCTATAATGTTTAAAGATGGCTATTCTAAAGATAACGCCTCCAAAATTGGATTGGTTAATTTTGCCAACTCAAATTTGAGCTGGTTAATTTGCAAAGAAGTTACATTTGAGTGCAAAATGAAAAGATACTTATGAAAGCCTTATTGAGAAAACATTCATTTAAGATGCATTTTCTTTTGATTGGATTGATAAAGTTACCAAGCGTTTATAGATTCTATAATGCTAATGAATGATATCAAAATCATAGCTATCATTTACGTTTCTTTTGATAAGTTTTCATATTTCTAAATAGAGCACTTGCAATATGATACGTTTTGTATATATGAATTTATTACTCCATTGTGGATGATTCATTTGAATCTTATAATCAATATCTGAAAGCCGCGTCATATCATTTGGCTCGGCTTTCTTTTTTGAATTCTCTCTTTAGATAGGTTTATAGCTATTAGATAAGGCTTTCCCATAAACAGAGCCAGATATACGTGTATTACTATGGAAAGGATTTATTTGCGCGAGGATTACCAGACAATGTTTGCTTTGCTTGCGCAAGAGAAAAATTCTTCTCTCTCAATGATGTGTCTCAGATCCGAAAAATATTTAGCCAATTTAAGATAAAAGGGGTTGCCACATCTTATACATGTGATTCAAAGAATCCGCACCGGCTCAAGAGCTTATCATCTCAAATTGCAATTTTTAGAGGAAAAGAAAATATGCATTAAAGGGATTTTAAATAACCCTTGAAAGTTTTTGAAGATCCTTTGAAAAAAATAAATTGATGCAAAACCTGCTTTCAAATTATACAAAACCCGATGACAAGCTACAATCATTAAATACTGGCTGGGGAACTTGGATTCGAACCAAGATTGACGAAGTCAAAGTCCGCTGTTCTACCATTAAACTATTCCCCAATAAGCCAATTTTACTATCCCTAGCAGATTCTATAGTGCATGCAAGCGCAAAAAATCTTTATGATTATCGATAATAAAGAGCGATAGGGATGTCATTAATTGTTTTGATTTGAATATCGACATCATAAATGTCTTTAAGAATTTTTGGTTGCATAATTTCTTTTGGAGTCCCACAATAGGCCGCTTTCCCATTTTTCAATGCAACAATCATATCTGAGTAAGATGAGGCAAAATTAATATCGTGCATAACAATAAGAATGGTTTTTTTCAGTTCATCAGCTGTGCGGCGTAATTGCTTCATCATAGAAACCGCATGTTTCATATCCAGATTGTTTAATGGTTCATCTAAAAGAAGATAATCAGTGTCTTGGCAGATAACCATGGCTATAAAAGCGCGTTGACGCTGACCGCCAGAAAGCTCATCTAAAAAACGGTCTTGTAAATCTTGTAAGCCGAGATAGCGTAGCGCACTGTCGATAAATTGTTTATCTTCATGTGTATACCAGCCTTTTGAATAAGGATAGCGTCCGAAACTTACTAAATCGTACACGGTTAAGCGAAAAGACAAAGGATTTTCTTGACGCAGAATTGAGAGTTTTTGAGCCAAAATATCGTGGGGCATTTTATCAATATCAAAGCCGTCGATATGAATTGTACCATTATGGTGTGGCAAAAGACGTCTTATCAGCATTAAAAGAGTTGACTTTCCCGAACCATTGGGCCCAATAAGAGAAATAATCCCCCCTTTTGGAAGATGAAGGCATAAATTATCGATAATCAATCGTGCTCCGTAAGCCTTGGAAAGATGATTGATCTCAATCATTTTAGTTTTCCCTTCATCAGTAACATTAAGAAAACAATTCCCCCACAAAACTCAATGATAAAACTTAAACGTCCTGCCATATGAAAAATTTGTTCTAAAATAAATTGTCCACCCACCAGACAAATAATAGCCAATAATATTGCAATTGGAACAACAACACTGTGTTTTGCTTGAGGAGAAAGTTCATAGGAAAGGTTGGCAACTAACAGTCCAAAAAAGGTGACGGGGCCTACCAATGCGGTGGAAATGGATACGAGAATGGAAATAAAAATAAGGACAGCTGTCGCACTTTTGTGGTAATTAACGCCAAGATTGAGGGCATTTTCACGTCCTAAAGCCAAGATATCAAGAAGATGACGGGAATGCCATCCAATCAGACTCACAATGAAGACAATGATTGTGGCAAAGCCTATTAACGGTGTATTAAATTTATTAAAATTTGCAAACATAATATCCGTTAAATTCATCATTTGGTCTGGATTTAGTTGCAATTGCATAAACATCCGTAAACTGAAAAAAAATCCGCCTAAAACAACACCGATTAAAAGCGTTAAATGAAGTCCTTTTAGGCTTCCTGAAAAGAGCCAGCGAAAAAGGCTTATTGAAAAAAGGATAAGAATGAGGGCTTCAAGAACAAGCTGTCCTTCTTCATTCAAAAAGGGCAAAGAAAGAGAGCCTACAAAATACATTAGGGCAGTCTTTATTAAAATATAAAGCTGATCAAATCCCATAATTGAAGGAGTAAGAAGACGATTATTAACGATTGTTTGAAATAAAACCGTGGAAACGCTTATTGCATAGGCAATAAGAAGCAAAGAGGAAAGTTTTGTAAGACGAAATTTCCATGTATAAACATTGATGTTCCACGTCATGTAAAGACTAATGACAGTGCATGCTATGATGATAAGTGTTGTTAGTACACATATTGTTTTTCTTCTTCTATCCAAGACGCTTTCTCCAGCGTAAAAGCAGTATCATAAAAATAAAACTACCGATTACACCCATTATGGTGCTGATGGGAATTTCAAGAGAGGGATGAATGATTCGTCCTAAAAGATCACAAATTAAGACCAATCCTGCACCGCTGATGGCCACCCAAGGAGCGGTATAGCGCATATTATCTCCCATGAAACTTGAAACAATATTTGGAATAATCAACCCAACAAAAGGAATACGGCCAATGGTACAGACAACAACAGCAGTGATTGAGGCGACAATAAAAAGACCAAAAAACATGACAACACGATAATTCAATCCAAGGTTATTGGTTAAATCTTCTCCCAAACTTGCAACCGTAAAGCGATCAGCAGTACAATAGGCCAGAATACAAAGGGGAAGGGATAGCCATAAGAGCTCATATTTTCCTTCAAGAACCATCGAAAAACTGCCAAATAAGTAAGCTTGAAGAGAAGGAAGTAACATTTCATAATCTGCAATGGCATTGGTTAAAGAGCCAATAATATAGCTTAGCATAATCCCTGTAAGGGGTACAATGAGAGCAGATTTTAGAGGAATGCGTCGCAATAAAAACATAAAAAGTAAAGTGCCTACCATGGCAAAAATTGTCGCAACGACCATTTTTCCTAAAACAGGAATATCGGGCCAAAAAATCATAATAAAAAGAATGCCAAGGGAAGCAGATTCAATGGTTCCAGTGGTTGATGGCTCGACAAAGCGATTGCGTGTTAATAGTTGCATAATCATGCCTGAAAGTGCAAGTGCTGCGCCTACTAAAAGGATTGCAATGGTACGAGGAAGACGTGTTTGCCAAAAAATAAGCCACGCATGGGGATCGGCTGCGAAAAGGTTAGAAGGTGTGACATCAGAATAACCAACAAAAATGCTGAGGATAGACAGGAAAATTAGAAGTGTTATGGTTATCCAGTAATTCTTCACGTTAAATCATTTTCTAACAAAATCTACAAAAAGCAAAGACTGCTTAATAAACAACCTCTGCTTTTAAATTTTATTTATATAGCAAGCAAGCTCTTTCGTGCGCTTATTTGCTCTTTGTAAAGGCTTCATTGATCTGCTGTGCGGTTTCAATGAGCGCCGTTAAACCACCATTTGCACGATACCAGCTCCAAGAGTCCAAATAAATAATTTGGTTTTGTTTGCTTGCTGTTGTGCGGTGAACAAGCTCATTGTTGAGCAATTGTGCTGCGGATTGTCCTTCCCGTCCAATGGCTGCATCGCGATCAATCACCAACAACCAATCAGGATTGGTTTCAAGAATAAATTCAGGAGAAATGAGTTGTCCATGTTTTTGCACGGTAAGTTTATCGGTTGCAGGGGCAATTCCAAAAGCGGAGTGAAAAATATCGAAACGTGATTTTGGTCCGAAAGCACTGATTTTTCCACCAGAGGTCATGAGTATGAGCCCGGTGCCTTTTCCTTGGGTATTTTTACGGACTTCAGCAAAAGCTTCATTGATTTTTGCAATTTCCTTTTCTGCTTCTTGTGTTTTACCAAAAATTTTTCCAAGGATAGACACATTTCGTTTTATATCTTCAAGAGAATTTTCGTTTTCTACGGTTAGATCAATTGTTGGGGCTATTTTGGATAAGTCTTTATATTTTGCTTGAGTTCTGGAGGAAATAATAATCAAATCGGGTTGAAGAGTGGCAATTTTTTCATAATCTGGCTCAAAAACGGTTCCAATTCTTTCATATTTTGCATCGTCAAATTGTTGCAGATAGGAAGGTTTTTTTCCTTCAGGAAGGCCGATAACTGCTTGGATACCAAGGCGATTCATATTATCTAGCGAGGCAAGATCAAACACAACAACCTTTTGCGGAGAAGTGGGAACAGAAGTCGTTCCTGAAACATGATCAATCGTTACATTTGTCTGGGTACTGGTATTTGCAATACTCGTATGAGTCCACAAAACCGTTGCAAAACTAATTGCAACCAGTAAAACAGAAGTCATCCATTTCATATATTTTATCATCGTGATTTTATCCTTTTATCTAATATTACAAAGGTTTGCGCACTTAAAAACTTAACTTTGGTATTTTTATGCACAAAATGAAGCGTAAATAAATAACACTATGTTGTAAAGTTGACTGACATATGTTACAAATCGTTCACTTACCTCATTTTCACTTAATTCTAGTGTTTTTGCAACATTATTTAGAAAGTTTGACATATGATCAATGTATTTAAAAAGCGTACACGTTTGTACGCACTGACAACAAGTGCTTTCTTCTTTTTGCAAGGTGTAGATGTTTCTATGGGGAGTGGTTGGTTCTCATTCTCTTCGCCTATATTATCTCCATTTGCGTCATTTGTTCCTAATTCAATTTCATCATCTGTCTCTGATGCAATCGCTGAAAGGGTAGTTTCACTTGCATTGGATACAGTTAAAACATCTGTCTCTAACTCAATCTCTTCTGTCGCTGACTCAATCTCTTCTATAGTTCCAACGCCTGAATCTCTAGTTACAGGACTATCTTCAGCATTGCAATATTTAGAAGTATTCATTGAACCTAGATCAGAAGCAAAGGGTTCATTGCCTAGAGCGTACGTTTCTATAAGACAACTTCCTGGTTCACGAATACCTCTTTTTGCGCTTTTTCCTAAAGACGGTACAGGTATGTGTGAAAATAGTTCTGGTGAGTCAGAGCGTGGATCCATTATATGTGTAGACGGTGGAGAATATACAATAAAAGGAGGTAAGATTCGTGTAAAAAAATACGGTGATAATGCTGTGTTTGCAGTGGGTCGTCTTGTTATAGATAATGCGAATGGTTCGCGTTCTAGCGTTGTAACGGGAGGTGCAGGTTCCAGAACTGCCAGAGCTGCCAGGACTACCAGCACTGTTAATAGTCTTGTAGAGGGGAATACCTCCGGACGTGTAAGTGTTGTTGACTCTTCGCGTTCTGGCGTTGTAAGGGGACCTTTATCCAAAACTGTAAATATTGCTAAGGCGACAAGTGTAAAGGTAGAAGGTGTATCTATCGTTGGTATAGATCCTAAAAGCTTTAGTGCTCAAAGTGCTGTTATGGGGTTTGGGAGTGCTGTATTGTCGTTAGCAGGTGCAAAGGTTGAATTGCTGAAGTCAAATATCGAGAACTTTGTTACTGGTCTTGAGGCTGGGTACAAAGGAAATATTCATATGAAGGGAGGAAGCATCAAAAAAACTTTTTTTGGTGCTACAGCTAGTTTTGAATCGTCTATTTTTTTAGAGGGAACAGATATTAATGTGGAAGTCGTTAATGATAAAGTACCTCTGAATGTAGTTGGTTTACATAGTTCTGGTGGATCTCAAATAACGATGAAATCTGGATCAATTACTTTTGCAAAAGGTGGTGTGGGGATTTTGGCGGAAGACGAAGGATTTGTTAAACTAGAAGATGTTAGAATTCGTATTGCTGAAAAAGAGAGAAACAATGAGGAATCTCCAGAAGGAACTTTAGGTGAAGAGGCTGCTTCTAGTGTACTGGATCCGAGTGTTGTTTTTTTATTGGAAGATGGTTTTGTTTCTTCTAATCGTGTAATCTTTAACGGTTCTAATGCTATTGTTCTATGGATAAATAGTAACTACAGTATTGAAAATGGTTTCTTGAGTGTCATTACTCCAAGGTCTAGTGGTGGAAAGGTCGATAGTTTTATTGAATTTGTTAAGAATAATTTTGCTGATGACTATGCCAGCATTAGGTCTGCTATCAATTATTCGGTTATTACAGTAGAAGATAGAGGCTCTTATGGTATATATTTTGGTGAAAGTGAACCGGAATTCGAAAAAAGAAGTTTAGAAACGAACAATCAAAGTGAAGAAGGAGAAGAATCAAGTGCTAGAGTTAGAAGAAGTAGTGATGTTGCAGGAGCAACTACAGCTACAGTAACTACTGGAGGTGTTGTAGAAAGTCAAGCATCTTTCTCGCAAGAACCAGAAGTAGATGGGAGGCATATGGTTCTTTTAAGACGTTCTGTTCTCAAGGTTCCAGATGGTGTGGCCATTTATGGTAACGATTTGAGCGGTTCTGTTGTTTTAGGAGAAGACACATTAGTTTCTGGTGATCTATTATTGCGTGCTACAGGTTCTTCTAGTTTGAAGGTTGTTGCTCATGATTCTAGTATTGTAGGTTCTGCACGCATTGATAGCACCGCGAGTGCAAACCTTTTTTTATCTTATTCAGAATGGTATTTAGCAAAAAGTAAGTATAGTAATGAAGTTTCGGATACAGATTGTATAGATTCTTGTGTTTCGTCTATAGATCTCAAAGATAGTGCTATTGCGTTTTTACGATCTGAAAATAGAGATGGAGGTTATCAAACGCTTCGCGTTGGGGATGGGAACGGCACGGTTTACTCTGCTTCTGGAGATTCTTATATTTACTTTAATGCGCGTTTAGTTCCTAATACTTCGGATAGTGATCAAATGTCTGACAGGCTTTTGATTCATGGTGATGTTGCTGGAAAAACGATAGTGCGTGTAAAAGATACTTCAGAAGGAACACAACAAGATGAGAATCAATCTCATAGTATTTCAATTATTCAGGTCTTTGGACAAGCAGAGGCGGATTCTTTTAGGCTAGACGGTGATTATATTACACGAGAAGGGTCGCCTTATAAGTATATTCTTCACGCTTATGGTCCAACCATTTCTTCTTCGGAAATACAACCTTTTGATGAGAAATTAATTGCGAGTAGTGGAAATGCGAATAGTAGAAGTGTTTGGGATTTTCGCTTAGAAAATCAATATGTTGTTCCTCGTGTTTCTAATACTGTCACTGACGCTCGTGGAAGAGGAGATAGTGGTGGTTTGGCGGAACCTTCTGTGTCTGGAGAATCTGGAGCTATAATTTCTCCTTCAAGTGTTTCACTTTTGAGATCTGATACAGGTGGTGTACATCAGGAATTTGCATCTATAGGATCGGTGGCTGCATCTGGCGTAAAACCTAGTAGACCTGTTGGGCGTGTTCTTGTATTGGGTCGTTCTGGTGATGTTTCTTCTCAGTGTAATGATATACAGAACAATAGCGAAGAGAGTAATGCTGTGGAGAAAGCTCTTTATGCATGCGGTGATGGTAAGACACATACAATAAAAAATCTTATACTGAAAGGGAATGATAAAGTTCAGCATTCTATGCATGCACAGAATGAGAATACAGTTATTAAGTTGGAGAATGCTACAATTATGGGGGGGGGTGATAATGAAAGCAATGTTGATCTTACTGAATTAAAGGCTGTGAGTGCTGTTCTTGCAGAAGATAGCGCAGAAGTCGTTTTGGAAAAAAATTCAACAATTCAATCTTCTCTAATTGGGCTTGAAGCGCAAAGGGGCGGAAAGATTACGATGAACGCTGGAACAGTCAATGCGCGTTATGTGGGCGCTTTGGCAGGTTCTGGATCATCTGTTAATTTAAAGGATACGAAAATTAACGTAACGGGGAATTTGGCTGTGGCTGGTCTGGCGAGTCAGGTTGGTGAGATAACTATGAATTCTGGAACTATTACTCTGGAAAAGGGAGTAGCAGTAAGGTCAGAATCTGGGGGCAGCGTTAAATTAGACAAAGTGAGAATTATTGCGAAAAAAGGACAGGGTAAGTTAGATTCTGTAGATAACTTTGGGCGTGCAGCTTTTCTGTTGATTGATAATGGTTCTGTTGATTTTAAAAATGGGAGTGTTGTGACTGATGCTCGTGCTTTGTGGATTGTGAATGGTAGTGGGAATGAGACGACTTCTCCTAGAAAAAAGAGATCATCTGACGTTCGTCCTACTATGAATCACGTAAATATCGAGTCTTCTACTGTTAAAGTGGAAGGTGAAGGAACCTATGGTATATATTTTGATGGTCTAACGCTGAAAGAAGGGAGTGAGAAAACTCGAAGTCAGAATCTAGAAACTGCGCAAACAGGCGTTGCTAAGCGGAGCGCTGTATCCAAACAGGAGAATACACCTATAGGCATAACAGGGACAGTTTCGTTGAAAAAAACTGATTTTGAAGTTGCAAATGGTATAGCTATCTATGGTAATAATTCTGGTGGTCGTGTTTTATTAGAAAATAAAACAACTCTTGCTGGTGACTTGTTATTAAAAGCCGAGAATGATTCGAACATGTTGGTTTCAGTTGATAGTTCTATTGTTACAGGCGGTGTTCGCGTTGATAAAAATTCTTATGCAAAATTAGACTTGGCTAATAATTCACAGTGGATTCTAAAAAGAAGTGCACAGAGGAATTTGGGGACTCTAGATTCAGGATGTGTGGATTCATGCATTTCTTCTGTAAGTCTTGTAAATAGTGCTATTGATTTTGCACCTTCGGAATCTGAAGGAAAATATCAGACTCTCCATATTGGAAATGGGAAAGGAACTGTTTATGCGGCACAGGGTAATGCTGTAATTCATCTCAATGCACGTTTAAATCCTCGTGATCCGAGTGATCAGCAAGTCACTGATCGGCTTGTCATTCATGGTGATGTTTCTGGAAAAACAAAAATACATGTACGAGGTGATGCGGGCAATGTAGGAGATGGTAAAGCGAATGCCAAGATTGCTCATACTGTTTCAATTATTCAGGTCTATGGTCAAGCGAAGAAAGACTCTTTCCAACTCGATGGCAATTATGTTGCACTGAGAAACTCACCTTACAAATACACCCTTCGTGCTTATGCTCCAGAAGCGACTTCGAAACAGGAGCATGTTCAGCAGAAATTTGTTAAGGATGGTGGAGAATTTTGGAATTTCCGTTTAGAAAATCAGTATGTTAAGTCTGTTGGATCTGCTGCCCTTCCTGAACAATTTGTAAGGTCTGTTGTTCCACAGGTTCCAACTTATCTCAGCTTGCCTAATAGTGTATTCCACGCTGGTTTAATGGATATTAGCAATCAAAATAAGCAATTGGAGACGTTGCGGATGACTTCTACAGGAATGGTAGAGGTTCGTGAAAATCCCGCTTTATACTTGCGCGGCTATGGTGGAAATTACCGTTATGCTTCAGATCTGTCCGCACTTGAATATGGTTACGGAGGTGATCTTAGTTATAATGGTGTAGAGGCAGGTGTTTTGCTGCAAACTATTGAAAATGCTGATAGTGCTATATCCTTTGGCGTTATGGGAACTTATGGAAAACTTTCTCTGCAGCCTGTGAATGTTGAGCACAGTCAGAAGAGTGCATTTGATAAATGGACTGCTACGGTATATGGTAGCATGCAGCATAATGTTGGCTTCTATGTCGACGGTCTTTTATCCTATGGTCTGTTCAAAGGTGATGTTCTCACCCTTGCACGGGGTAAAACAGCAACATTAAAAGGTAAGCCTTTGAGTGTTTCTTTAGCTGGTGGTCAGACAATTATGACAGGATATAAGGGCTTTGTCTTTGATCCGCAGGTTCAGGTTGTGTATCAACATCTCCAGTTTAATAAAGCCCGTGATATCGACAATTTTGATATTGAAATGGGTAACCTTAATCAGTGGGTAGCGCGTGTTGGTGGACGCTTAACCAAGATTCCTACAGGTTCTGAAGGCGTGAATGCTGTTGCTTTCTATGGTAAGCTTTATCTTGCTCATGGTTTTGAAGGAAAACAGTCTGTGCATTTCAATGATGCTTTCAAGTTAGGAGCTTTTGGTTCTTCTATAGAGGCTGGATTAGGTTTTAATGCCAAATTGTTGCCACAGTTCTCTCTGCATGCTGATATTCTCTATCAACATAAGCTTAATAAGGCTGGTTTTTCGGGAACAAGTTTTTCTGGAGGAGTACGTTATCAGTTTTAATATAAGGTACACTATGTACCTTTTTAGAAAAGGCAGCACATTGTGCTGCCTTTTTTCTTTATAACAACTTGTGTTGTTCTTAAGAAATCTCGTCTTCTTTATTAAGCAAAAAAGACATAGTTTGTTTTATGCATGAGAGCACTTTTCTTCGCTAAAGCGAATTTTCTTAAAATTTATGCTGCTACTGATGCGATAGAGTGCTTCGCTTTTATCGGCTTTTTAAGCGTTCAGCAGACCGGTATACGTTACGTTATCCTTTTTGGTACTGTATTGATATTATCTAATATAATATTTGATGTTTTCTAAAGCTCGTTTTTGAGAGTTTGTTTTCTACTGATTTAAGTCATTGTTTCATTCATCTCCTTGTGGATTAATTTTTAAAGTTCACAAGGTTTGATTGTGTTTTTAATTAATTACACGCACTGGTTTTATTTTTTCTTTACACGAAATACAGAATGCATTATACACTCATAAAGTGTGTTTTGTAACTATTCTCTTATAGGTGGTTTTGGCGTAGAGCTTTTGCCAAATTTATTGGGATAATTCATTGCACAGTTCAGATGAGCATGAGGCATGTTCTTTTGTTACACTTTTCGTATTTTTGAGGTGTGCAATGGGGTGTTTTGTAAGTGCTTTTGTTTTTAATGAGAGGGGAAGGAAAGTTTCGAGGGAACTATGATTAAAGTTTTTAGAAATCATGTATGTTTATGTGCTTGTACAACAGCTATCCTCTCTTTGCTTCAAAATGGAAGAGAAGTGTATGCCGCTACAGAGGAGGTCGGTAAACCTTATGTTATAACTGTTACTCCGATTAACGGTATTAGTGTTACTTCTGGTCCTCATCTTAGTGGGAGTAATGCGTATAAGCCTCCCTTTAGTGGAGAGAGTGGGCAGAATTATTATCCTCCTAATATGATTCCTGTTGGCAATAACGATGAGGGTATTCGTGGGGGAAGTGATTATCGTGGGTTGAGTGGAATGGAGGGATCGAATAATGGTCATATAGATAACTCTGTTAAAGATACAGGCTTTGATGAAAGAGGTATAAAGCGTGGGTTTTATTACTATGATGGGTTGTATTATATATGCGATAATTGCAGGGAATCCAAAATTGATAATAAATCTTATAGGATTACAAATAAGAACGTTTCCAATTATCCTGATGATCCTACTGCTATAACGGTAAAAGGAATAGGCACAAGGGTTAGTGGGGAGGATGTAACGGTTAGTAGTCAAGTTGATGATAAAACTTTTCTAGTGGGGGTGCATGTATTAGAGAACGGTAAGATTGTTTTGGAAGATCCGATTATCAAAAATACAGTTATAGCCCTTCGTGCGAGTGATGGCGTGATTGAGGTAAAAAATGGCAAGATTAAGGCAAGTCATGAGGGTGTTGATGCAACAGAGAAATCGTTTGTTCTTTTAGAAGATACAGAAATTAAGACCGCTAATGGGAACGCAAGCATTTTAAGTTATGATCATTCAGAAGTTTGGATGTCAGGTGGTTCAGTTGATTTTATGAACAGCCATGGGGTTTCTTCGATGTTAGGTGGGGAGGTAAATCTCGAGAATGTTAAAATTACTGGGAAGGGTGACAAAGGCAAGGATCGTGCGGTTGTGCATATGGATTTAGGGGGGGCTGTTAATTTAGAGGGCACTGTTGTTAGTACTGATGGGGGTATCCATGGCATATTATTAGAAAATACAGTCGATTCTATTCCTTTGCAGGAAGTTAAAGATTTATCAAATGAGGATTCTGATTCAAAAATTCCTGTGACTGAAGTTAATATGAAATCCTCTTCTGTTACCGTAAAGGGTAAGGGATCTTATGGTATCTATTTTCGGGGAAAGAAGCCATGGAGTGAAGGTGGGGATAAAAAAGAAGAGATTTCATTAGAGGAAGAAAAAGCTCCACCACGATTAGAAGTTGTTAATTTGGATAAAACAGAGTTTTCTGTTTTAGACGATGCGGCTCTTTATGGTAAAAACATGATTTCTGGTGCGGTGGGGTTGGTACACAGCACTCTTCGTTCAGGGAATTTTTTATTAAAAGCTGAGGAAGGGGCATCTGTGATCGTTTTGGCTGATGCTTCTACGCTTGAAGGTCGCACACACGTTGATAAGAATTCTAATGCTGAACTTTATTTGGGAGGTCGTTCTACATGGATTTTACAACAACCGCTGCAAAAAGATCAACATGGGGCTGCACATGATTCTTCTATTTCACTCGTTAGTCTTATGGATGAGAGCTCTATTAATTTTAAAAGACACGAATCTTCTTCTGTTGATGATTATCAAACCCTTCGTGTGGGAAAGGGAAAGGGTGAAGTTTATAGAGCACAGGGCGGTGCCTCTATTTCTCTTAATACATACCTGAATAATGGTGGTGCTCTTGTTAATCAAAAGACTGATCGTGTTTTAATTCATGGTGATGTTTCGGGAAAAACAAAGCTCCAAGTGCATGGTGTTGCAGGAAGTCCAGGAGGATATACGGGAAAGGGGGGGAATGCTGAAGGTATTTCAATCATTCAGGTTTCTGGACAAGCAAAGCAAGATTCTTTTCAGTTGGAAGGTGGTTATGTAGCGTTAAACGCATTACCTTATCAGTATAAGCTTTATAGTTATGGTCCAGAATCTGAGTTTGGAAAAGCAAGTATGGATCAGAGATTAGTTGAAGGGAACGGAGAATTTTGGGATTTTCGCCTTGAAAGTAGATCTATAGATTCTGATGTTAAACCTAAACCAGATCCTGACCCAATTCCAGGACCAGAACCTTCTCCAGCACCAGCTCCGGAGCCTCATCCTAAGCCGGGCGTTAAGGCTGTTGTTCCGCAGGTTCCGACTTATCTCCTTTTGCCTAACGCCTTACGTCATATTGGTTTGATGAATGTTAACAATCAAAATAAGCGGTTAGAAGCTTTGCGAATTACTTCTGGGGGCTTATTAGAAAGTCGTGAAAATCCTCTCTTTTTTGTGAGCGGTTATGGCGGCAATCATCGTTATACTTCAAATCTTTCCACGCTTGAATATGGTTATGGCGGCGAGTTTGATTATAATGCACTAGAGGCAGGTGTTTTGCTGAAAGCAATCGAAAATATGTATGGTTCCACTTCTTTTGGAGTTATCGGGGCTTACGAGAGATTTTCTTTGCAACCTTTGAATGTTGAGCAGAGTCAAAAAAGTACATTTGATAAATGGTCAGTTACGGCATATGGTGGTATGCAGCATGATGCAGGTTTTTACGTTGATGGTCTTGTGTCTTACGGCTTGTTTAAAGGTGATGTTCTAACAACTGCACGGGGCAAGACGGCAACATTAAAGGGTTTCCCTTTAAGTGCTTCATTGACTGCTGGTAAAACATTTATGGTGGGGGAGGACGGTTTTGTTTTTGATCCGCAAGTTCAGGTTGTTTATCAATATCTTCAATTTAATAAGGTGCGTGATGTGGACGGCTTTGATATTGATTTAGGAAAACTTCATCAGTGGGTAGGGCGTGTTGGAGGGCGTTTAACAAAGAGGCTGGTTGCTACTGATGAGGCTCAGGTTGTTTCTTTCTATGGCAAGCTTCATCTTGCTCATGGTTTTGAAGGAAAACAATTTGTGCATTTTAAAGATGCTTTTCAGCTAGGTGCTTTTGGTTCTTCGTTAGAAACAGGATTAGGTTTTAATGCCCAATTATCTCAAAATTTTGCGCTTTACGGCGATTTGGTTTATCAGCACAAACTAACGAAAGCTGGTTTTTCTGGAACGAGTTTTTCAGGTGGATTGCGTTATCATTTCTAGTGTTGTTCCTGTTTTTGATTAATCTTTCAAAAAAGCTACAAGTTGTACTTGTGGCTTTTCTCATTATCTATTCATTTTGTGTTATAGCATTTTTACGAGAGTGTGATTTTGCATATCTTTAATATGCTTTTAGGTTGGACTTCTTTCATTTTTTTGAAAAGTCTGAAGAGTTTGTACGTTATTGTTTCAAAACGCGTATTTCAGAGTGATTATTATATTATTTATAATGTTTTGATTTATAAAGATATTTTTAATTTAGGGTGCTGAAATATTTTCAAGGATTTTATGATGAATCCATAAAAAGCATTCCTTTGTCTATTATATGTAAAATTGGCAGGTGGATAATCATTTAAGAAAGGAGTCAATATAATTTGGGGAATTATATTAAGAGGAGAGGATTTACAATATTAGAAATTAGCAAAGACAAAGATGCTACTCAGGCACAATGAGGGCTGTATCCGATGAACTTGATATTATATCCGCTGTCGTTGTGAAATGGGGATGGAAAAAATGAGAGATATCTGAGAAAATTGGTGAATGAGAAACATAATGACGTATTGTTTTTTGAAAGTGTGTTTTCTTTAAATGCATAAATAAAAAGATGAAGTCATGTGTCATCTTCACTTTTTAAAATATGGCTCTGAATGTTTTTGAATATTGTAAAGTTGAATTAAAAGGAGAAGGTAAAATCGGAACTGATTTTTACACGTTCTTACTTTTTATTAGACTGTCTTACCATGAAGATTGCCTAAAAGGCATATGTGAACTCTTGTTTCTCAATTTTGGCATATGTTTTGTCTGCTTACAGAGTGTACACTGTTTCAATATAATATTATCGTAAGGATGTTGATTATATCCGTTCTGGGGGTGATTAGACGGCAGTTAAAGTAGGTGTTCTTAATGCATGTCAACTGACTAAGGGTGTTTTTGACTAACAACGTTAAAGGTGATTTTTCTGTCGTTCTTCAGTTATATTTTTGCAAATTCTTTGTAAAAGCGACAGATTTAGATTGTATTTTCGAGTAATTTTTTTATTCCATATTTACATAAAACACAAAAAATATTAATAAACTCACGATATTAAAACCTAAACGTATTAAATATTTTTCTTTTGGTTAAGTTTTTTGATACGTTATGTGTAGATCTTAGTAAGAAGAGGGGGGTTATGGTGGAATTATGGTCAATCTATTTAAAAATCGCTTCTCCTTATGTACTTTTACAACGGCACTTCTTTTTTTGACACACAATGTTGGTGTTTTTGCACGCAATGCTGAATCTCAGGTTATCTCTGGAAAAAAGCAGTCTTCATGTGATCAGAATGCAGCATTTTATCAGTGTTCTGATGGTGGAGCGCACGAAATTAATAATAAAGTTTATTCGTTAATGGATAAAAATGTTAATGGTGTTCATGGAGCCATGGAGGCGTCTAAGGAAGGTACAATTATTCGTGGCAAGAATATAACTGTTAAGGGTATTTTGGATGAAAAGAATAACTCGGAAAACAATTTTTGGAAATATGGAGTAAAGGTATCAGAAGAAGCGGGCGTTTTTCTGAGCGATTCCACGTTGAGTGGGGTTTTAGTGGGGGTGGAAGCTCAAGGTGGATTCATCGTAATGTCTGGTGGATCAATTGATGCAATCAAAGTGGGGGCTTTTGCTGGAGGAAAATCTCAAAGTGGTGTTGATTTAACGAATACGCAAATTAGCCTAGGGAGAGTTGGGGTTAAAGCAGGAGAAAAAGGATATCTTATTTTAGAGGGTGTCTCTATTACCGGCAAGGGGAGTACCGGCAAGGATGATCAAGGGTTGGATGCAGGTCGTCAGGCAGCTTTTCATATATCTGAAGATGGTTATGTTCAGTTTATGAAAGGTTCTGTTGATGTTACTGATGCTCATGGGCTTTTATTGCAGGGAGATAAAGCTCCTCAGATTAATATTGGAGATTCCAATATTACAGTGAAAGGTAATGCATTTTATGGTATACACTTTGAAGGTGTGGCAGCATCAGAAGGTTCGTCAGAGGGAAAATCATTGCGCGTTGATTTGAAAAAGACGCGTTTTGTCGTTCCAGATAGTATAGCTGTTTATAGCAGTCAATCTGGAAAATCTAAAATATTTTTAAAGGAAACAAAGCTTTTTGGGGATTTGTTGCTGAAGGCTGATCGTAACTCTTCTATAGAGGTTGTTGCTGATGCTTCTGCACTTGTCGGTCAAACTCAGGTTGATAACAGTTCTAAAGTCGACCTTATCTTGGGAAATAATTCACAGTGGGCTTTATTGCAACCAAGACAGAAAAAATTACAAGATCCTAATTATAGAGGTGTTTCGTTTATTTCATCGGTACACCTTTCTAATAGTTCCATTACTTTTGAAAAACCAAAGTCCAGTACTAATCATGCATATCAAACGCTTTATATTGGAAAAGGAACAGGTATTGTTTATCAGGCTTTTGGTGATGCTTGGATTCATTTGAATGCACGTTTAAATCCTAGTGATACAAGTGATCATCAAGTAACGGATCGGCTTCTCATTCATGGTGACGTTAAGGGAAGAACTATAGTCCATATACAAGGGGTTGCGGGAGGTTTAGAAGAAAAAAACGAAAAAGCGCATAGTGTTTCAATTATTCAAGTTTATGGAGATGCATCGTATGACTCTTTTCAACTGAATGGGCAGTATGTTGCATTAAATGGCGCGCCTTATAAATATGTTCTTCGTTCTTATGGCCCAAGTGTTACTAGAGGGGAGGAGCATGTTAAACAGAGATTTGCTTTGAACGGAGGAGCATTTTGGAATTTTCGTTTAGAAAATGAATATGTTCAAACTGCTGATTATAGAGAAACTCCTATGGTTTCTCAACGTACACCTCCTGCACGTGCTTCTGTTGAGGATATTATTCCCGAATCTTCTGGTGATGTTGTTCCAGCGTCTTCTACAGATAGTCTTTCTGAAATTGAAAATGTTTCTCCGTCTCAACGAGGTGTAAGATCTGTTGTTCCTCAGGTGCCAACTTATCTACTTTTGCCGAATAGTTTGTTCCACGCTGGTTTGATAGATATCAGCAATCAAAACAAGCAGTTGGAGATAGTACGGACTAATCTTAGTGGAATGTTGCAAATTCATGAAAATTCTGCTTCATTTTTGCGTGGCTATGGTGGAAGTTATCGTTATGCCTCAGATTTATCTGCGCTTGAATATGGTTATGGGGGAGATCTAGGGTACTATGCACTAGAGACAGGTGTTTTGCTACAAACTGTTGAAAATGTTGACAGTGTTATATCCTTTGGGGTGATGGGGTCTTATGGAAAGCTTTCTCTACAACCTCGAGATGTTGCACAAAGCCAAAAAAGTACATTTGATAAATGGACTGCTACAGTTTATGGAAGTATGCAGCATGATGTAGGATTCTATGTTGATGGTTTGTTATCTTATGGTCTGTTTAAGGGAGATGTTCTGACAACTGCGCGGGGTAAAACGGCAACATTGAAGGGTAACCCTTTAAGTGTTTCCTTGATGAGTGGTCAGAAAATTGCCACAGGATATGAAGGTGTTGTTTTTGATCCACAGGTTCAGGTTGTTTATCAGCATCTTCAATTTAATGAGGCCCGCGATATTGATAATTTTAATATTGAGATGGATAAACTTGATCAATTGATGGTGCGTATGGGTGGTCGCTTGATAAAGACTCTTACTGCGTCTGAAAAAGATCGTGATGTTTCTTTTTATGGAAAGATTCATTTTGCCCATGATTTTGGAAAAGAAAGGTCTGTGCGCTTTAAAGATTCTTTCCAGTTAGGGGCTTTTGGTTCTTCTCTAGAGGCTGGATTAGGTCTTAATGCTCGCTTGTCTCAAAAATTTGCGCTTCATGGTGATTTGGTTTATCAGCATAAGTTGAGTAAAGGTGGTTTTTCTGGAATCAGTTTTTCTGGTGGATTGCGCTATCGTTTTTAGGATGATCATCTTGAGGTAAGTTGTTTAAAAAACCACAAGCATAGCTTGTGGTTTTTTATTATTTGTTTGCAACTTTTTAAATAAGTTTTTTAAAAAAATGTTTTTTTTGCATGAGCAAGTTTGTTTCTTTTTAGAAACGAGATAAGGCTTTCTGGTTTGCAGTTTTTGCTTCTTATGCTGTTTTTCTTCTTTGAGTTTATTTTTATTAAATTCTCTTGAAATCACTGCTTTGGGGTGGAATTTTTATTTCTATCTATATTTTTACGCGTTTTTATAAATAATACAATTTTAAATTGTGATATTTTGGGATTCTGGCTTTACATAAAACATAGGGTGGATATATAAAACACAAAACGTATTTTAAATTATCACGCGCAACCAAAGTTATTAAACAGAACGCGTGTTTTTTGTTTTTAGAGAAGGGGAAGAAAGTTTGTAGAAAATTATGTTTAAAAATCATCTCTCTTTATATCATTTTACAACGGTTATTTTTTTCTTTGTATACAATACTGATGCAGGTGAGATTTCTTCTGAGAAGAAGCCATATTCATGTAACGAAAGTGCCTCATTTTATCGCTGTAATGATGGTAAAACGCATGAAATTACCAAGAAAACTTATCAACTTACGGGTGAAAGTTCTTATGCTGCCATAGAGGCATCAGGGAAAAATACAGTCATTGAGGGAGAGGCTATAATCATTAACGGTGTTTCGAATGCACATGGACATTCAGAAACAAACGCTTGGACAACAGCTGTAAAGTCCTCAAATGGGGGAGGCGTTGCTCTATTTGATTCCATGTTAAATAACGTGTCGATAGGGGCCGATATTAATGATGAGGGAGCTTTTGAAATGCAGGATGGGGTGATTAAAGCAACCAGAATGGGGATCAGTGTTGGGGGTAAAGGGTCGTTTGTTTCTTTGACCAAGACAGAGATTAAGACATCTTCTGATGCGATAGGTCTTTTGAGTCATAATGGTGCAAAAATTTATATGAAAGGAGGAAAAATTGATTTTGCTGATGGTATTGGTGTTCAAACAGGAGGAGATGGAGAAATTAATTTAGAGGGCGTTTCTATTACTGGGAGGGGGAAACAGGGAACAAATACAGATAATCATCGTGAAGGTTCTGCTTTTAGTATGCTTCAGGGGAAAGGCTCTCTTAATTTCCAGAAGGGAAACGTTAATGTCGACAATGTTCATGGCATTGTAGTGCAGGGGAATAACCATAATGCTGCTCATATAAAATATTCCAATGTTTTTGTGAGAGGGAATGGATTTAATGGTATGCACTTTTTTTGGGAAGCTGTCTTAAATGATAAAAAAACAATTATACCTGGAAAAGGGACTGTCCATGTGACAAAGACAACTTTTATGGCTCCAGAAAGTACGGCTATTTATAGTCGCGAATTCGAAAGTTCTGTTAAACTCTCACAACATTCAAAAATTTCTGGAGATTCACTTCTGAAAGCTGTTGAGCGTTCTAATGTAAAGATTGAGGCTGATGCTTCTACCCTTGTAGGAGGCGCACATGTTGATGAAAGTTCTACAGCTAAGATAGATTTAAAAAATGGTTCAAAGTGGATTTTATCGCGACCAAAATATGACAAATTGCAAAATTCTGATGCTTCTGGTTCTAATTTAGGGGACTATTCCTTCATTTCATCGGTTAATCTTACGGATAGTTCTCTTGTTTTTGAAGAATTAAAATCTAAAAAAACAAATGGTTATCAGACACTTCTCATTGGAAAAGGATCTGGGACTGTCTATAAAGCGCACGGTGATGTGAATCTTTATCTTAATGCATATTTGGATAAAGGCGGAGCTCTGCAAGAGCAAAAAACTGACCGGCTTTTAATCAATGGTGATCTTGAAGGAAAAACAACAGTTCATGTGTATAGTGTTCCTGGAAGCTCAGGGGCATTGACGGGAGATGGTGGTAATAATCAGGGGATTTCCATTATTCAGGTTTATGGAAAAGCCATGGAAGATTCTTTTCAGTTAAAGGGGGGGTATGTCACACTTGAAGCCTCCCCCTATCAGTATCATCTTAAGAGTTATGGTCCAGGCTCTGCTTTAGGGGCGGCAGATTCCAATCAAAGAGTGCTTAAAAACTCTGGAACATTTTGGGATTTCCGACTTGAAAGTCAATTTGTTGATTCCACTAAAGTTTTTCCTGTTCTTGATTTGGTTGTCCCCCCTTCTTCTGATGATATTCCTTCTTTTCCTAAAATTCATCCTAATATTACTGGAGGTGAGGATGGTTCTATTGATTCTAACTCTCAGCAAAAGTCTCAGGAGCCAAGTCTTTCTTCTCCTGTAGATTCTCCTGATAGGGATTCCCATCTTACGACCACACCTAATGTATCTGATGTTTTTGTACTTGAGATCCCCAATCCTCTTTCCTCTCTTGCACCTGTTGTTCCCGCTATTGCTGAATCTAATCCAGTTTCTCCACCTGCATCTGGTTCACCTGTTCCGCCGCATGTTTCACCCACTCCTTCTGTTGTTTCCCCAGTTGCATCTGGTTCTTCTGTTCCGTCATCTGTTTCATCCACTCCTTCTGTTGTTTCCCCAGTTGCATCTGGTTCTTCTGTTCCGTCATCTGTTTCATCCACTCCTTCTGTTGTTTCCCCAGTTGCATCTGGTTCACTTGTTCCGCCGCATGTTTCACCCACTCCTTCTGTTGTTTCCCCAGTTGCATCTGGTTCACTTGTTCCGCCATCTGTTTCACCCACTCCTTTTGTTGTTACTCCACCTGCGTCTGGTTCTTCTGTTCCGTCATCTGTTTCATCCACTCCTTCTGTTGTTTCCCCAGTTGCATCTGGTTCACTTGTTCCGCCGCATGTTTCACCCACTCCTTCTGTTGTTTCCCCAGTTGCATCTGGTTCACTTGTTCCGCCATCTGTTTCACCCACTCCTTTTGTTGTTACTCCACCTGCGTCTGGTTCTTCTGTTCCGTCATCTGTTTTTGAGTCTTCTTCTCATTTTGAGCCAAATGTGAGAGTCGTTGTTCCACAGGTTTTGACTTATATTCTTGTGCCAAATACCTTATTTTATGCTGGATTGATGGATATCAGTAATCAAAGCAAGCAGTTGCAAGCGCTGCGAGCTGTTCCTGGTCGGTTGTTGAAAAATGATGAAAATCCCGCTTTGTTTTTGCGCGGTTACGGTGGACATCATCATTATACTTCAAATTTGTCTGCATTTAAATATGGTGATTATGGCGGTGAGCTTGATTATAATGCACTAGAGGCAGGTATTTTACTCAAGAAAATCGAAAGTGCATACAGTACGACATCTTTTGGGATTATGGGAAATTATGGCAAGCTTTCTTTGCAGCCTCGAAAGGTTAAACAAAGTCAAGAAAGTATATTTGATAAATGGACAATCACAGCATATGGAAGCATGCAGCATGATACGGGTCTCTATATGGATGGTCTCTTCTCTTATGGTTTGTTTAATGGAAATGTTCTCACACTTGAGCGAGGTAAAACGGCTGCATTGAGAGGGAAGCCCTTAAGTGTTTCTTTAATTGCTGGTAAAACGTTTATGATAGGCAGCCGATATTTTATTTTTGAACCACAGGTTCAGTTTGTTTATCAAAATCTCCAGTTTCATAAGACTCGTGATATTGATAATTTTAATATTGATATGCGAAGTCCAGATCATTGGGGGATGCGTATTGGTGGGTATTTAACGAAGACACTTACATTTACTAAAGATAAAGATGCACATGTTCTCTCATTCTATGGTAAGCTTCATTTCATTCGTAGTTTTGATGATAAACAATTTGTATATTTTAAAGATGCCTTCCAGCTTGGTTCCTTTGGGACTTCTTTAGAAGCTGGATTTGGTGTTTTTTCGCAATTATCTCCCAAAATTATTTTTCATAGCGATCTGATTTATCAGCATAAATTTACGAGTGACGGCTTTTCCGGAACGCATTTTTCTGGTGGATTAAGTTATCATTTTTAATTGTATTTTTCTTTAATACATCTTTTGTGAAAGATATAAGCACAAAACATGGTTTTGTTGTGTTGTTTTTCTGATTTTTGACTTTACATATAATACAAAACAAATTATATGTAGCGGTACATAATAAGAATAATAAGTAGATGAACCAGGTGTGTCTTTTCAGTTTTTTATGAATAAAATAAAGGAAGTTTAGACTAAATTATGATTAAAGTACTAAAACGCCATGTGTGTGTTCTCTTACGACCTCTATTTCTTTCTTCGCGCACAATATAGATGTGAGTGGAGAAGATTATAACCCCTCGTGTAATTCTCTTTTTAAGTCGTATTCGTGTGATACAGTTGATGCTTCTCGTACTTTTGGAAGTCGTAATAAGTTATATATGAGTGGATTGGATAGGAGGACTACAGGTGTTATTTTTACAATACGAACTCATAACATAGTTATTAAGCCGCAAAAAAGTAAAGGGGAAAAAGGCTTTCAGGAACTGATGGAATTTTAGAATTAAAGAGATCTGAGAAGATTATATCAGCAGTGGTTGTGTCAAAAGATAATAAAACTTCTTTTAAAAAGAGTTCTATTACAGGAAATGGCGAAAAGAAAAGTGGTAGAAATGCTACGTTATCTCAATCTGTGTTTGGTGTGAAACAGGGTGGTTCTTTCCTTTGATGAAGGTAAGATTCAGGTTTCTGATGTTCATGGTATAGAGGCAAGTGTCTTGCTCAATGCGATTGAGGATACACATCACACTTTGAGCTTTGGAATAATGGAGAATAATGGAAAAAAACTCTCTACAACCTCAAGATGTTAAAGAAAGCAAAAAAGTACATTTGATAAATGGTCTATTACAGTATATGGCAGCATGCAGCATGATACAGGCTTTTATATAGATGTCCTTTTTTCCTATGGTTTATTTAAAGGGGATGTTCTCACGCAAGCAAGAGGCAAGACAGCAACATTGAAGGAAACACCTTTGAGTGCTTCATTGATTGCGGGCAAGTCATTTATGACAGGGCATAAAGGGGTTATTTTTGATCCGCAGGTTTAGGTTATTTATCAAAATGTGCGGTTTGATAAGGCGTCTGATATTGATGGTTTTGATATTGAGATGGGAAAACTTGATTTATGGGTGATGCGTGTTGGTGGTCTTTAAGAAAGATGCTTGCTGCTTCTGAAGAGGCTCTTGTTGTTTCTTTCAATTGCAAGCTGAAGCTTGCCATTAGTTTTAGAGGAAAACAACGTGTGCGGTTTGGAGATGAATTCCAATAAGGGCTTTTGGCTCTTTTCTAGAAACTGGAATGGGATTGAAGGCTCAGTTGTCTTCAAACTTTGCTTTGCATGGAGATGTAACTTATCAGCATTGCCTTAGAAAAGGTGGTTTTCAGGGATTATTTTTTCAGGCGGTTTATACTATCGTTTTTAGGTGCCTATGAAATATAGAGTAATTTTTACATAAGTTATAGAGTGTTTTATGAAGTATAAAGTGATTATTTAAGTTTTATACTTGCTATTGTTAGTGTGTTTAACTTAATGTTATGGGGAATATTTTTTATTTTTAACTAACAGGGGGAGAAAGGCAAATTGGGAATAAAGTTATGGTTAATGTATTAAGCGGGTATAGATTTTTATTTATTACAACGGCTATTGTTTCTTTTTTGCCAATCGTGAGTGTTAATGCGAATCCTAATAATTTAGGAACTTCCTGTAATGTATCAGAGAGTTTTTTTACATATAGCGATAGTAAAAAACATACGATAAGTAATAAAAATTATACTCCTTCTGTCTCTTCTCTAGATGATTTTGTTGCTGTCTTCTCTATAGAAAAAGAGGGAACTGTTTTAAATTTATTAGAGACAAATATTATCTCGCATAGGCCAAAGCAGATGTTTTTATATAGTGCATCTGTAAAAGATGATGGCAAGCTTGTTCTAACCAATTCAAATATTAAGGATATGTCCGGTTTTCGTGTTCAGAATGGGCAAGTTGTGATGAATAGAGGGAAGATTGAAGGTAGTTTGCAAGCTGTATGTGCAGAAGGAAAAAAAACCGATATTGCTTTAGTGAGCGTAAATATTGATATTGTATCAGATAATTTGAATGCAAAAGGGATTGGATTTGTTAGTAGTTCTGATGCATTCATTAGGATGTCAGGCAGTACTATTACTTTTAATGAGATTGGTGCGTTTTCAACACAATTTGGGGGAAAATATCTTATTGATACAACCAATATTCAGGGAAAAGGTAAGAAACACACGATTGTAGTTGATAATGAAAGTATTGATGAATTTCCAAGAGCTTTTGACATATCACAGGGTGGTAATGTTCAATTACGTGGTGATTTTATTCAGCTCACTGATATGCATGGCTTCTTGATTACGAATTTTGCAGGTTATGCAGATGCTGAAGGTAAATTGGTTCAAGAATACGCTTCATCAAATGAGTTTAAAAAGACAAATATTAAGATTGAAGGTACAGAAATTTCTGTTCAGGGTGAGGGAGTATACGGTCTGTATTTTTATGGATTAGGCCCAGATGTATGGGGTGATATGTTTAAGGTAGGGAGTGAAAAACTTTCAAAAGTAGAAAAAATTGTTTGGGGTGAAGCATCTTTGCATTTGTCACAGACAACTTTTTCAGTTCCCGATGGTATTGCCATTTATAGTACGGGAGATGATATTTATGGAGCTGAAGCTACCATTGAATTAACAGAAAGGACAAAGATCTCTGGTGATTTATTGTTAAAGGCTCAAAATAATTCTTCTCTATTGGTGAAAGCAAAGGATTCTATCCTTACAGGGGGTATTCGTGTTGAGGATGCATCAACTGTTCACTTAGAATTAACAAATGGCTCTGCATGGTATCTCACCAAAAGGAAACATACAGATTTGCAGGAATCTCTTCCTGTAGATTCATTACTTTCGTCTATAAGCATTTCTGATAGCACAATTTTTTTTGATAAATTTATATCTCAAGATTATCAAACGCTATATATTGGAAAAGTATATATTGAGAAAGGAAGTAGTCTAAATGACATAAATCCAATAGAGGGGATACAATATGATAAAGAAGCCTATAATGCAAAGGGAAATGTGCAGATTAAGATGAGTGCGTTTGTGAATAATGACGGCTCGTTTAATCCTCAAAAAACTGATCGTATTTTGATCTACGGGAATGTTTTGGGAAGTACACTGCTCATGATGGAGAAATTTTCCAAAACCTTAGAAGGAGAAGCTGGCAATAAAGGAAGTCAAAGTATTTCACTTGTTCAAGTTGCTGGGACAGCAGAGGAAAGTTCTTTTAAGTTAGCCAATAGTTATACTACGGTGAATGGATTTCCTTATCAATATAAACTTCGTGTCTATGGTCCAAGTTCTTCTTCTGGAAATGCAGATCCAAAGAATAGATTGGTTGTTGGAGAAGGGGATTTTTGGGATTTTCGTCTCGAAAGTGTTTACATTGGTCCTGAATTAGATTCTTCTGAAACTGCTTCTAAGCCAACATCTACAGTTTTACCTCCTCAATCTGAAGAAGAGACGGTTCCTTCTAAACGACCAACAGAGACTATTTCACCTGAACAACCCCCTTCTGTTGAGCCTCCACTTATACCATCTACACCTTCTTTGCCTGAAGGATCTGAACCGTCTGAAACATTTATCCCTACGGATTCGACGCTGACTCCTTCTGCACCAGTTCCGTCTGAGCCTCCCTCTGTACCAACAGTTCCGGAGGCTCCTTCTGCTGTGCAACCTATGCCTGCACCGTTTGTTCCAGTGGAAGATTCTACTAATGATGTTCTGCCATCTGAGCCCTCTGCTCCGGAGGACACTTCATCTCTGGATACTGTTTCTCCTCCTTCTGTCCCTGTCGAACCAAAGCCTTCTCAGTCCTCTGATCCTTTAGATCCTTCATCTAATCTCTCTATACCGCTTGATGTTCAGTCTAATCTCCAAATTAGAGCTGTTGTTCCACAGGTTCCAACTTATCTTCTTTTGCCAAATGCCTTATTTCATGCTGGTTTAGTGGATATGACCACGCA
>NZ_JBHIOU010000015.1:0-38151 GCF_042195705.1 Bartonella sp. AP72JLCBS
TGCGTGGTCATATCCACTAAACCAGCATGAAATAAGGCATTTGGCAAAAGAAGATAAGTTGGAACCTGTGGAACAACCGCTCTAATTTGGAGATTAGACGAGGAATCCAAAGGGTCAGAAGACCCAGAAGGCTTTGGTTTAACATGGGAAAGAAGCAGAAGGAACAGAATCCGGAGATGAAGGTGATACCGGAACAGAGGGCGGTAATAGAAGTTCCATGAAATGATTATTAGATAGAATTTTCTAGGCAAGAAACTAAAGTGTGGAAGGCTGCTCGTAGGAAACTTTGCTCTTTAGAGGGGGAAATCAAAAAATTTTTTATTTAGGAAAATAGTGTTGAATTCCCTTCTTCTGATCGTAAGAATAAATTGTTGTTTCAATGATGATATCAGCTATTTTTTGCCGAATTTTTAAGAAAAATGCTTTTGTGGAAGTATGTAGCCTATATAGATGTTTATAAGGAGATGGGGGGGCGGTCTTGAGGGTGATGTTTTTATTCTTGTATGGGGGTAGCAATGTTAAAAGGTCAAAAAACATGTTTAAGGTATTTTCTTGTCTAAAGGGGGAGAAAAGGAAGAGGGAAGATTTAATGATTACGAAGATTTTAGGAGATTTTGGGGGGAGATTAGGGAGATAGAATTTCTGAGAGCTCTGGAGATGCAAGGGGATAAGATTTCTGGAGTATTGTGTGGGCATTTTTTATCGGCGATGATTGCGTTTGTTGGTGTAATTTAATCAGTGATATTGATTATACCACATTCACCATTTTCGCTACCGAAGGAGAGGTTTTGCCCTGCTTGATCCCAGTTAAGTGCTGAGATAGCACTTTTCCCATAACCTTTTAGAAGGACTTCTTTTCCATCATGGAATTGTGCCGCTAAAATCATTCCATCATTGAAGCCTATTGCTACAATTTCTTTGTTTGGGTGGCATGAAACGGTGCTAACAAGCGCATTTGCTCGTGTGCCTAGTTCTAGAGGTGTTTTTCCCATGGGGCCATCTTTTGTATGAAAGGGCCAAACAATTGCGGCAGAGGCACCTGATGTTGCTAGCCATTTTCCTTTTGCGCTCCAAGACCAGCTTTTGACTTTGCTTGGGTAGCCACTCATCCGTAAATGTTGATTATCAGTGAGACGCCAACCGTGTAAGGCGTTTTCTTGCATGGTGGAAATGACATAGCTGTTGTCTGGTGAAAAGGTGACACCACAATGAGCTCCTTTCCATACCAATGTGGTGGGAGATATTTGCGTTGATAACCAATGAAGAGTCACACCATTGTAATGGGCAACGGCAAGTCGCAAACCTTTTGGGGCAAAAGCAAGGCCTTCTACACTGCGTTCATGTGTGAGCTCTTGTCGTTCTTTTCCAATATGCGCAAATGCGAGGCGTGAGGAGGAAAAAGCAAAAGCTTTTTGTGGACCAAAAGCAACGTTGTTTATCCATTTGCGTTCTTTTTGGCTTAACACTTCCGTGTGATCTGCTGCGGTTGTTTGACAGACTTTTCCATCTTCTCCACCGGTGATGATCGCGGTATTGTCATGGGAAAAATGGCTTGAAATTATTCCTTGGTGAACTTCAACGATTTGTGGGGTTGGATTAAAAAAAACAATGAAACCTTCTACGGAAACAAAGGCTGGTTTATTGCCTATAAAACCGCAGGAAAGGCAGTAACTTTTGAGATCATAATGGGTAATGTTTGGCATTATCACTCACTTATGCGCAATTTTCAAAACCAGTTTTTAATTTTTCAGCATCAAGAGAGCGTCCTATAAAGACAAGGCGGCTTTCTCGTTTTTCATCTTCACGCCATGGGCGTTGATGTTGTCCTTCAAGAAGCATATGTATCCCTTGAATGACGTAACGATCATCGTCTCCTTGAAAGGCGATAATGCCTTTAAGACGCAAGATATCAGGTCCTTGTTGCTGTGTAACCTGCTGGATCCAAGGGAAAAACTTTTCTGGTTGCAGAGCATCTGTTTTTAAACTTACAGAAGTGATGGTAATATCATGAATGGTGGATGCGTGATGATGGTCATGATCATGATTACAATCGGGACCACATACATGATCTGCGTGATGATGGTCAAGAAAATGGGGATCATTATCTAAAGTGCGTTGGAGATCAAAGGAACTACGATCGAGGAGTTTATCAACAGGGATGTTAACGCGCTCTGTTGCGTAAATTATGGCTCTGGGATTAATGGCCAGAATAAGGGATTCAGCATGGCTGCGTTCTTGTTGGGTGACAAGATCAATCTTATTTAAAAGAATAATATCCGCGAAAGCAATTTGGTCTTCAGCTTCACGACTTGTTTTTAATTGAGAGGGAAAATGCTTTGCATCAACGACTGCTATGACACTGTCGAGAGCTGTTTTTTCATGGATAGTATCATCCATGAAAAAGGTCTGTGCTACGGGAACGGGATCAGCAAGCCCTGTCGTTTCTATAATGATCGCATCAAATCGATGAGAACGTTGCATCAGACTTTCTAAAATGCGAATGAGATCACCACGTACGGTGCAGCAAACACAGCCATTATTCATTTCATAAATTTCTTCGTCTGATTCAATAATCAGGTCATTATCAATACCAATTTCACCAAATTCATTGACAATGACGGCATAACGTTTGCCATGATTTTCACTGAGAATGCGGTTGAGAAGGGTGGTTTTTCCAGCACCAAGATAGCCTGTGAGAACCGTAACGGGAAGTTTTTTGGGGTGTATCATTTCCATGGAGAGACCTTTTATTGTTCTTTATTGCCATGTGTTTATGTTAAATCGATTGATATCATCAAGTAAATCACGAAGCTGAGACAGAACATGAGAAAAGATTGCTTCACCGGCTTGTGGTGTTGCTTTGCTTGCATTTCCTGCCGCACCTTGCGTATTTAGATCTTTCATTGTCCAACCAAAGGCATGAGGACCATAAGCACGTAAATACCGATAATTGGCAATCATATCCGCTTGTTTATTATGAAAATTTTCTGCCTTTTCCATATGGACTTTTTCTGGTGCTAAATAGAGCATGAGAGAGGTTTCGATAAAGCCTCCATGGATATCAAGATGTTGTTGAGATGGCTCCATGAGACCTTGTGGTAAACCAAAACGGCTCCAGCTTGTTGCTACAGCGAGCATGGAAAGGCGCTTTCGTAATTCGGTGATAACAATGCTCATTAAAGGTGAATTTCCTCCGTGAGCATTGAGAAGAAGAAGACGGTTGATCCCTTTGTGATAACAGTTTTCACCAATCTTTATCCATCGCTTAATCGCATCAGAAAAGGTAAGGGTTTGTGTACCTGTAACATCCATATGTTCTATAGAATAGCCAATCTTTTCAACCGGTAAAAGTGCGATATGAAACTGCTCTTTTGTTTGTAAAGTGAGGGCTTTTGCAAAAGCTTCAGCTATAATCCAGTCGGTTTCGAAAGGAAGGTGCTCTCCGTGATATTCGTGTGCGCCCAAAGGTAAAAGAGCGAGAAAAGGCCTGTTAGATACCATAAATTATTGCCTAAAAGAGAAGTTAACATAGACAAAGTGATCGAAGGTGCTGTCACTATTTAATCTATCTATAAGAGAAACGCAAATAGGCGTCTTTTTACATCACATATGGATGCACAAAAATGAGAGCTTTGTTAAAAATAGAGAAGCTTTTATTGAGCAAAGCCAACGCAACTTTTCTGTAATATGAGGCAATATTTCTCAAGATAATTATCTTTTGTAAGTATTTCTGATTTATATTATCATTTTTAATAAGTAAATATTCATACATATTAAATACTTATACATCAAATAATGAAAAATATTTTTCATTATTTATTGAAAATGTAATTTTTTCTGTAAGTTACATATTCTTCTTTTATTATGGAGCGATGATAATCAAAGTATTTCTATTATTGCGATAGTACAGACTTTAGTTGCAATCAGGTGTTCTAAATTCTTAATTCAATTATCTGTATATTACAAAAGAATAGAAATGTTTGTTGATTGATTTTATTTTGGATAGTGTCTTAACAGATTTTAGTGTTCATGAGAAAAAATAAATATAAAGGGAAGAATTCACGTAAGATGAATTTGTAATCTCATAGAGCAGTTTATAAGATGATTCAGTAAGAAACACCGTTGGATACAAGAAACACCATTGGATACATGATAAACAGAACGCCATTGTGTTGTACATTGACGCTTTTGTTTTAAAGAAACATTTCTCAAGGTATCCAAGCCTATTTTGCAACGGCGCCCGTGAATAGTATAACGGTAAAGCCTTATAATATAAAATCTATTGTGTTCCAGCATCTTTACACTTTTAAAGTAAAAAGGGACACCATCATTCACTTTGCCAGTTTTCAATATTGTGTTAACAGCGCTTGATAGTTAAGATACCTCATAAGTGATATTTTCCTTTCTTCAAGTGTGTTTACACACACACCGATCTCGTTTGTGATTTGCAAGTGAAGAATTTTGATTGATTCAATATAAACAGAGTTAAAATATAAGAGAGTTTTATAATCGTCAGCTTTATCATTCAACAGGCAAAACAATAAATTATTATTATAGATTAATATTCTGCGATTAAAGTGATCGGTTGATAAGTTTATCATTCAATATCAGTTTTCATGGCGTTATTTTTTCAATGTGCTTACTTAAGTTGGTATTTTAAAAATGCAATTTTTTAGTAAGTTTCTCTACTCCTTTTCTTTCAAGCATTTGATTAATTCTTTATTATTATTCATTTTTCACAAATAGCAGACAGTTATGTGAATATTGCCAAAAATTTATTTCAAAGAGAATTATTTTTTACTAATACAGAGTAAATATAAATAAGGCTTCGCTCTACAATATTGACGAAAAATATGGAATAACTTTTATGAAAATTAAGCAAGAAAGTTTTTTCAGTATTTTGGGGATCATCTCATTTTTCATGACTCTCTTTTTATCTGGTTTTAGGTAGTTTGTTGGTGTTCTAGTATTGCTTATAATTTTTTTGTAAATCTGATAGATTTACTTATTTTATGCGTTTGTTTTATTAGGTTTGAAAGTCAATATTTTGTGTTCTTTATGCTGTATGGGATAAAGGGGGCTGAATTACCTTTTTTAAGATGCTATGCAGTATTTTTTCTTTTTATATATCAGTAAAAGTTGAGAATCATTTTATTAACGTCTCTTCCATTTGAAGATAGAGATCTTAATTGTTTTTTTTTACACTTTATACCTGTTTTATAGAAAAATAGCACACTATTTAAATTTGTTTTATTAGGATAGATTTGTTTTAGATCAAGTTTTTATTTGATACCAATTTCATTTTTATATTTATTGAAATAATAGACAATCATATATCATTATATTGGCAGTTTTAAATTTTATAGTTCTTTAAAATTAATTACATTTTAAATTATTTATAAAAGCTCTATTATATAATTTTTTAAATGAATTTGTTTCGTAATATTTCTTATAATAAGAAATTTAATAAATTATTTTTATCATTTATTGTTTTTTATCTTTACATGTAATACATAATGTGTTATATTATAATAACAAAATTACATATAATATTTTATTATGTGCAATTATATAAATGATTAAATATAATTTTTGGTTTTTATATATGTGAATATTCTTTCATTTTTTCAGTGAAGAAAAAGAGGAGCAAAGAAAGCTATGTTTAAAATATTTAAAAATCGTGTATGTTCATTTACTTTTACACTATTTATTCTTTTTTTTATACAAACTATAGAGGGAAATGCAAGTTTTGTAAAAAATAAAGTTCAAGAGAGAATGGCAATTACTATTCCTACACTAGAAAAAAATGTAGCTATTAAAGCTGTGGATAGAGTTGTTATTCAAGGCGTTGAGGAACAAGATGTTATTGCTTTAGGGAAACCTGAAAAAGCTGCTGCCTTTTCAGGTTCAGCCTTTTGGGGGGGAATAAGTATTTTATCACTTCTTGCTTCTTTATGTATTGGGGATGTATTAGGTACTGTTGTAACTCTTTTTGCAATATTTAGTACACTTTAGTAGGAAGCTCATCAACAGAGTCGAGGATTTTTTTGTTCACTTCATTATTTTTAAAAAATAAATATTTTATTATTTATACTATACTAGATAATAAAATCACTACTCTTAATACTAAATGTAGCTTTTATTAACATTATTAAAGTTCAAGATCCTACATTTATGTTGTTTTTTACAAATTAGCGTAACCTGATTTTTTTTTACAGTTTATGATTATTTTCTAGTAATAAGGCTAGTATACTTACTATCTTTATCAGTCTTTTAATATTGTCTACCTTTTCTCATATGAAGATTATTCATCAAAGGTATATTTTATCCTTTTTAAATTTTTTTATCTTTCATAAGGGGATAAAATAAAAAATATCCCTATATCCATGGCTCTCATGCAATAAGAAAAATGAGAAATTATTATTTATCATTTTAAATTTGTTTATGTTAAATCCATCAGAAGTATTTTTTACGTATAACAAGTTGCGTTCGTGTATGGATAAAATTATTAAAAAAAAGACTAAAAATTCTTCTCATTAATTATCTCTAAGGTTCAAGGACGTTGTAGTATTGGAAAATAAATGATGGTGCTGGTTTGTATTTTCATAGAGTAAAGATAGTGATACACAATGAATCTTATGTCATCTCATGGAGTGGTTTATATTGTCGCATTTACGGGACATATTGTGAGAGGGAAGTGGTGATGTGCATCGTTGGAAAATGCTTTTATTAAAACATAAACCTGTATTTGCGATAGAAGTGTATTCTGGGTTATTCTGTTGCCTAAGGGAAGGATACTGTTAAGTAAGGTAATTCAGGAGTATTTATAGCTTAGCGGAAGAAGGGCAATGAAGTAAAAGGTCTTGTTTAGCACGAAGACGTGCAATCCATTGATCTTCACGAATAGCAGTATTATGCACTGTAATGAGTTCATTTTTTTTAATTTCAGCGGTTACTGTTGCTTTTTCCAAAAGACCACAAGGAATGGCGTGGTGAGCGCGTGCTTCTGCAATGTTCATTATCCAAGCACGATAAGTATAAAGACCGATAAAGTCTAGCTGATCACCTGGATGTAAATCTTTTTTAGCAACAGCACAGACTTCTACTACGGGATGGCTAAGAGGAACCATATCTTTTTTGCCATAAAGCATAATACGTGCGCAGGTGAGGGGAACTTCCATTGCTGTTAAATGATAGGGGCGATGAAAGGTGAAGTAAGGCCCCTGACCAATTTTTAAATCTTCCATACGTTCGCGTAAACGCGGGTGTGCTATTTCGGCAATGACAAAGACACCAGGTGAAACACCTGGACCTATTGAATAATCTACAACACCATATTGTTGTAAAATGCCCCCATCTTGTTTTGGAATAAGCACTTTGTTTAAATCTTGTAGCGCTGCTCGTGGTCCATGCATTCCTGGGCAATCGGGGAGAAGTCCGGTGGCATTGGCAATGGCTGCCATTTCAACCATCGTTTTGGAACCATCAATAAATTCAACCAACATGCGCACATTCATATTACGCCGGAATGCTTCTTCTTCGTAAGCGTCAGGTGTAGCATCAAAGCGCAGAGGATTATTTTTTCCTTTACCCGCTGCAACAATCTTATGTCCAAGGGCTGAAACAAATTCTATGAGTTCCATACAAGAAGTAGGTTCATCGCCGGCACCAAGTGTATAAATGAGCCCTCGTTTTTCTGCTTCATGTTTGAGATAAGCGCCAATTGTAACATCTGCTTCAACATTCATCATGACAAGATGTTTGTTATTCTCAAGCGCTTTGATACCAATCTCTGCTCCTGCTTCGGGATAGCCTGTTGCATCAACGATAATATCAATTTGTTCATGGCGCAAAACAAGGTTAATATCATCTGTTGCTGCAATCAAACCCTTTTCAATGCTTTGGGTGAGAGCATAAGTATTTTCAACTTCACAGACATGTCCATCTTCGCCATAGGCTAGTGTAGCGGCATCAAAAATACGTGACGGTGTCCTCGTGGCTACAGCAGCGACTGTTATACCATCCATATGCGCAATACTTGATAATAAATCTGTGCCCATTTCACCACAACCAATCAGTCCAATACGGATGGGGGGATGGTTTTCTGCACGTTGTTTCAAATCATGCGCTAAACCTGTTAGGTTCACATTGCTTGCCATTCTTTTTTCCTATTTGAAAACTATTCTGCTAAAGAACTTTTCTCATTCATAAGGTGCATTTGTTTTTAAGACAATTAATCTTTTATTCTTGATGCTCTAATCAATGGATTTTATAAAAGCAAGAGGGGTGGTTTCTTTTATCAAATAAAATAGGAATAGCGTTATGCAGCAAAAAATAACAGTACAAGATGTCACCAGTTTTATTGGGAAAGAAGTGGGATTATCGGAGTGGCGTCTTGTTACACAGGATATGATTAATCAGTTTGCATGTGCTACAGATGATCATCAATGGATACACGTTGATGAGGAAAAGGCTAAAAAGACACCTTTTGGCGGCACGATTGCTCATGGTTTTTTAACATTATCGCTTTTGTCTACGCTCGCTTATGAAGCTCTTCCAGAGTTGGAAGGGAGCACAATGGGGATTAATTATGGTTTCGATAAAGTACGCTTCATGAGTCCTGTGAAAACAGGGGTACGGATACGTGCGCGTTTTGTGTTAGACGACGCAGAAATTCGTCCTTCTGGTCGAGTGGTTTTCCATTATGGGGTTACGGTGGAAATTGAAAAGTTAAAAAAACCAGCTCTTACAGCTCAATGGCTTATTGTTGCTGTTGTGGAAGAAAAACCTTCCAATATCTAGATTATTTGAGTGCTTTATTTTATAAAATTTTTATACAATTCTATTAGAAGTTTCTTCAATGATGATATTGAGAATAATCTATAGGATAATAGATATGGTGGAGCTATCATAGCGTTGATAGCCATAGCAGGTTGCTATCTTTCCTAGATCGTTTTGAAGAGGAGTTTCTTAATGTAGATAGTGCATTGCTTCACGCTTTTGTTTATAGCGTTCTTTAATGGGATCATACCCATCACGTAAAACAGAACGCTTCAAATGGAATATACTTGCGTTGCCAATTCACGGGCTTATTTTAAAGCAACATCTCTCAACGTTTGTCACGCCCATTTCGCAATGGCGCCTGTGAATAGTATAACGATAAAGCCATTGAGCACCCCTATCTTTATGCTTGTGAAGAAGAAAGCTGGCACCATCATATTATATGCTAGCCGCCAATGTTAAGACAGGTCTTGGCGCTTGAGATAATTCATAAGAGGCATGCCTTCCTTTCTTGTATGTTTTTACTCACACGGCTCTTCCTGCTTGTAACGTGTAAGCGAGAGGTTTTGGTTGATTCTATATGGAACAAATTGGGAATGAGAGGATCTTACGGTATTCAGAGTTCTCATTCAATATGAATAACGCCATATTATCATTATAAATTCAATGTGTTATCTAAGGTTGGGAAAGGTCGTGACCAATGTCTTAATTTAAAGAGAGTCTCACATACTGTGAGATCTCTTATTTTATCCCCTTTTATATTCTTTTATATTAAAGCCATTAAAACTATTTTCTTTCATGTTACAAACGGATGGGGAGAGATAAAAACTGTTTAAGAAAAAAGTTTCTAATCTCTTATGAGTGTTTTCGATAGGCAAGGGTTGGTGCACTTGGAAAGTGGCAAAGGGGATGATGGTATTGGCATGTGAAATTCTAAGTCTTTTAATGTTTTGTTTTATCAAGTTTTTGTACGATTTTATCAGAAGTCCATTGGGTTGTAATATTAAGCACGATCAAAAGGATGATAACGATGGTCATGATGAAGGTATTGTAGCGTTGGTAGCCATAGCGGATTGCCATATCCCCTAAACCGCCTCCACCAAGATATCCAGCAAGTGAGGTGGCTCCTATAAGAGAAATGACCATGACTGTAAAACCTGTAATCAGGCTAGGGAGAGCTTCAGGAATAAGGACATGTCTGATAATTTGAAGACGACTTGCCCCCATAGAGCGGATCGCTTCAATGAGACCGTTTTCAACGGTTTTAAAAGAGAGTTCCGCCATGCGTGCATAAAAAGGGATAGCTGAAATGGTCAGTATAAAAATTACAGCAGGCATTCCTATCCCTCTTCCTACAACGATACGTGTAACGGGAAGAAGATAAAATGCAAGAATAATAAAGGGAATGGCACGAATACTGTCAATGATCATGCTTAAAGGGCGATTGATGAGAGATGAGGAAAAAATCCCCCCGCGTGCTGTTGTGTGAAGAAGAAGACCAAGGGGAAGCCCTATAATAAATGCCATAACAGAAGCACTAAGTGTCATCAATATTGTATCAATAACAGCTTGGGGAAGTTCATGAGACAGAACATTAAACATAGCCTAAGACCTCACAATATCGTCCTTTTTTCGTTAACCATTGAACAGCTTTTTCTAAAGCTTCTTTATCTTCTCCAGGAAGAGCCAAGAAGAGTCTCCCGATGGTTTCATCTTGAACTGTATCAATGCCACCATGCAAAATACGTGCTTTTAAACCACTCTCATTTTCTAGAAGATGAAGAAAAGGCTGCTGGGCAATTTCACCGGCAATATTAATTTCAATGACAGCTTCTCGTCCGATTGGTTTGAGATTTTTCGCAAATTTTTCAGGAAGTTGCGGGGTTACAAGCTTGAGCATGGCTATGGTTGTATCGTCTTGCGGTGATGTAAAGATGTCTTTCACACGTCCTTCTTCTACAATGTTCCCCTGATTAAGAACAACAACGCGATGCGCTATGGTGCGCACAACTTCCATTTCATGGGTGATGAGCACAATCGTGAGATTGAGGTGTTTATTAATATCAGCAAGGAGCTCTAGAATAGATTGTGTTGTTTCAGGGTCAAGAGCAGAGGTGGCTTCATCTGATAACAATATTTTAGGATTAGCAGCGAGCGCACGAGCAATGCCAACGCGTTGTTTTTGTCCCCCGGACAATTGTGCCGGATAGCAATATTCTTTCCCAGATAACCCAACCAATTCAATCAGTTCAAGGGCACGTTTGTGGCGTTGTTTCTTACTTACACCACTTAATTTAAGTGGCAATGCAATGTTATCAAGAATATTCTGCGATGAGAGAAGATTGAAATGTTGAAAAATCATCCCAATTCGTTGACGGTAAGGCGCCCATTCTATCTCTGATAGATTAGAAATATCAACATCTTCAAAAAAAATGGATCCTGCATCAATCTTCTCTAACCCATTTAAACAGCGAATAAGTGTTGATTTTCCTGCTCCACTGCGCCCAATAATGCCAAGGATTTCACCAGCATGGATATTTAAAGAGAGATTATTAATCACCGGAACACCAGCCGTTTTGTTAAAACAACGGCTGATGTTTTTTAAGGAGATAAGAGTAGGTTTTTCCATTCACAATTACTCGGATATTTGGCACAGTTATTCAGATATTTGGCACAATTACCAAGATGTTTGGGCGGTATTGCCAAAAATCTCTTTGATTTTTGCACGGATAAGATCGTTGTTGTAAGCGGCAACTAATTTTTTAACCCATGGTTCATCTTTTTCGCTCGTGCGTACAACGATGATATTATCATAAGGATTATTTTTTGCGCTCTCCCATGCGACTACATCTTTTTCGAAGTTTAATCCGGAAACAATAGCCCAGTTTGTGTTTATAATTGCAAGGTCAAAATCGTCAATAGCTCGTCCTAACATACCGGCATCGAGCTCACGAATTTGCAGGTTTTTAGGATTTTCGATAATATCAAGTGGAGATGCAAGAATATTATGAGGATCTTTTAACTTAATGAGACCTAAAGAATTAAGAAGAAGTAAGGCTCTTCCACCATTAGATGGGTCGTTCGGAATACCAACATGTGCACCATCACGAAGATCTTTTAAGTCTTTTATTTTGTGTGAGTAAACACCGATTGGAGCAATAAATGTATAGCCGACAATTGAAAGTTTATAGCCACGTTGTTTCATTTGTTCATTAAGATAAGGGGCGTGCTGAAAAGCATTCGCATCGATCTCTCCTGCGTTAACAGCATCATTAGGCAAAGCGTAATCAGAAAAATAAACGAGTTCAATATCTAAACCGGCTTTTTTAGCCTGTTCAGCAGCTGTTTTCCAAATAATCGCATCCCGCCCTTCCATAATACCAAGTTTGATCTTTGTTTTGTCTGCGGCCATGGAAAAAGCAGTAGACAAAAAAAGTGCAAAGAGAGAGAGGAATAATCCTATAATCCGACTACGAGAAAAATTTTTTAATGTCATATGCTTTTAACTTTCTTTTTCGAGAAATTTTTTGAGGGAAGTTTCAATATACTCTGTATCTTTTTAGGCAGATTTAAAGTTATACAAGCTTTAGAGAATATTCAATCACTTTTATTTTTAAAAGAGTATTATTTTTCCTTCTATTTTAGTTGTTTTGGGGGCTGATCATCATTTGTTCATAGAAATTCTCTGAAATTCAAATAATTAATTCTTTTATTGCAATCATTTGTTGAGGGAACCAATGCCCCTTTAAAAACTTCTGTAAGGGACAATTGGTTGAAGAACCGGACAATCAGATGATGCTTTAGCCGTAAATTCATGAAGAACATACTGTGCAATCAAGATCAAAAGGCCGTGTTCGTGTAGGCGATAAAGAGAAATTTTGTTGCAATGTTGTGGGTTTTGGGGGGGAATAAAGGTTGCTGATCATTGGATTTAAACGCGGCAAATTTTTGCAACGGCGAATTTTTGCCCTTCATACGTTTTAAGAGAGGAAGAAAAATAATGTTAAGAAAGAAATTTTTATCAACAATGATGACTTTATGGGCTTTAGGAGCGTCAGGGGTGGCTGTGACTGCTTTTCACGCACAAGCTGGAACCATTACAGGAACAGTTGCTCGTGTTGCATCAGGTCAGGTATCTTTACGCACAGGCCCTGCGACAGCTTATAAAGTTATCGCAATGGTTCCAATGGGAGCAAAAGTGCAAATTTATGGCTGCCTATCCAATAAAACTTGGTGTTCTCTTGGTTATCATGGAAAAGTTGGTTGGGCATCTGCACGTTACGTCAATGTTAACGGTGTTCCTACCATTGCTTTTAAAAAGATGCCAGCAAAATCAAAATCCATGGTAAAATCGCCAAAAGAAAAAGTAAAACAGGCTGTTTCCGACTTTAAAGCTCTTCCGGCGATTCAAAAAACACGGAAAAATATGCAAAAACTATACAGAACAGATATGATTATCGATTCTACAGGTGTTAAAAAAAGGGATGAACGAACAATTTTAAATCCGTCGCAAAAAGCACAAGGCGTTTCTGTAAAGCACGTGAGTGCTTATAATCCCTCCTTTCCTGATAATGTCAATTACAAAAATTTTGAACGTAATGAAACGCGTTACCGTGTCGTGACCTATCCTGCTCGATAAGGGTAAAGTTAATTTTACAACCGGAATGACAAAAAGGATCAGCAGCATGAAGCAAACAATGCTTATGCTGCTGATCCTATTGTACCGTAAAATGTCATTAAGGCGGCAATGCTTAACTTAAGGTGGCGAGGCATTCAAGGATATTCCGAGTCAAATTTGACAATACCTTGGATTACAGTTCTTTAGGATGGTGATATGAACCTTCAGCTGGGGAAGGTTATACTGAAGAGAAGCCGGACTTTTGACAGACCGGCTAGGGGTTCTTTGTCCTTTCGGACAGGGCGTTAATTTGCGGACTTAGGCTTTATCAAATTACGAGAAATGAGCAATTCAGCAATTTGAACGGCATTCAATGCTGCTCCTTTTCTTAAATTATCGGCGACAACCCAGAAAGCTAAACCATTTTCAACGGTGATATCTTCACGAACACGGCTAATAAAGGTATCATCTTCTCCGGTACCTTCATAAGGTGTGGTATAACCACCATCTTCGTGTTTATCGATAAGCTGACAGCCTGGTGCATCGCGGAGGAGCGCTTGTGCTTCAGATGCGCTTAGTGGTTTTTCAAATTCAACATGGACGGCTTCGGCATGACCGATAAAGACAGGGACCCGAACAGCAGTGGCTGTTAATTTAATTTTCGGATCGAGAATTTTCTTCGTCTCAACCGTCATTTTCCATTCTTCTTTTGTATAACCATCTTCCATGAAAACATCGATATGAGGAATGACATTAAAGGCAATGCGTTTAGTGAATTTTTTTGATGTAATTGGGTCTGCAACAAAAACTGCACGTGATTGTTCGAAAAGTTCGTCCATTCCTTCTTTACCAGCTCCAGAAACAGACTGATATGTAGAGACAACAACACGTTTAATGATTGCAGCATCATGGAGAGGTTTTAAAGCTAAGACCAGTTGAATTGTTGAACAATTAGGATTTGCTATAATATTACGCTTAGAAAAGGCATTTATAGCTTCGCCATTGACTTCAGGGACTATCAACGGAACATTGGCATCATAGCGCCACGTGGAGGAATTATCGATGACGACACAGCCGGCAGCAGCAATTTTAGGGGCGTATTCTTTGGAAATGCTCCCTCCCGCAGACATAAGACAAAAATCTGTGTCAGAAAAATCGTAAGTATCCAGTGCTTTTACTTTTAAAGTTTTATCTCCATAAGAAACTTCTTGTCCTAATGAGCGTCGTGATGCTAGAGGGACAATTTCATGCGCAGGAAAACCACGTTCTTCTAAAATTGTAAGCATTTCACGACCAACATTTCCGGTTGCGCCGACAATTGCAACTTTATAACTCATTTTCTATATACTCCTCATGTCTCTCCACGTTTATTCCCCGTGCTATACTCAGGAGAGAGTGAGTTGGTCAAGGAACATCATTAAATTATATTTTTGATTTTCAACAACTCAATTTTGTGCACACCAATCATCATCGTTAGCACAATAAATTGTTTTATTTCAAATGATACGTCTCTTTTAATCTTTCAGAATTGAAAAAATTGAATATTTTACGCTAAGCTATTATCTCTTTAGAAAACACTTTAATTAAGTGAATTTCTTATCTTCTGTCAATTGTTTACCTTCTCACTTTGTGAATTTTTTAAGGATGGTATTACGTATCGCGTTCGTGGAATCTTTTAATACTTTATCTGTTAATTGTTGAATTATTTAATTTTCTCCCTATGCGCTCTAAAAGCGAAGCCTCCTATTACAGTCTGTAAACAGCTAGATTCTAGCGGCTTCCCATTTTTCACTTAAACTAAAGGCTTAACAAGCAGGCCTAAAAATATTTAAAAAGATATTGGGCATCTAAAAAACATTTGAATGTTTCAAGGAGGTATGCGTGCTTCATATCCTCATACCTTAAATGATAGAATTTATGGCACAACAGGATAAACTTAAGTATCCATATATAGATAAATTCTTATGAAAGTTATACATATAGTTTTTCGTGTCTATTTTTAATTTATATTTCTTATTTTTACTTTAATCCTGTTATGCTATAAAATATCATTATTTGGAGTATGATGGTATAAGATCTTTAAGCTTTCTCGATATATTTAAGTGTTTTTTAGTGTGTGGGAATATTCTTAGGCTTGTTTGGCAAGTCTTTTTTAAGTGACTTATATGAGTGGAAAGTCAGCCGTTGAACACTCCCATATTTACGTTTAATAAAAGAGCAAGTTAGCACCATCATCCATTTTTTCAGCACACAATGTCGTTACAGCTCTTGGTATGTGAGACGATTCAATAAGAGGTATGCCTTTTTGTACATTTTTACTTACACGCCAACTTTGCTTGTGTTGTGCAAACAAGAGATTTTGATTGATTCAATATAGAACACGTTTGAAATGAAAGAATTTTACGATATTCGAAACACTTATTCAATATCAATAACGTTAGATTATCATTATAAATCAACGTGCTATTTCTAAGTTAAACTCGTTAGAATTCGGATTATTTACAAATCAGATTAGATTAAGCATTTTCATTCTCATGCAGTGTGGGGAGACAGTCACAATTCTTGTCAATATTATTAAGGACTTTGATTATCCTTGCAATGAATTTATGAAAATAAGGGGTTATTTTTTTCATCAGAAATCAACTGCAAAATTGCTCTTTGTTTTTTGCGGGTCAGTATTCTGAAATTTTTCAAAAGTAAATATTCTGCTTTGCTTGCTATTCTGTCATCACAATGATAGAGGTTCTCTTCTTTTTTTGCGCTATCAGCATAAAAGAAGGAAACGGGAACATCTAATATATGAGCAATTTCCTGTAAACGTCTTGCACTTACGCGATTTAAGCCTTTTTCATACTTTTGGATTTGTTGGAATGTTACGCCTAAATGACTTCCTAATTGTTTTTGAGAAAACCCCATGACGTTTCTTCTGAAGCGAATTTTTTTGCCTAAAGAAATATCGTAAAAATGTAGATTTTTGGCTTTCACTTGATGTCCCCACCGGTTGCGAGCGCCCTCGCATTAGTATTCCGGGGTCTGGAAGTGCTGAAACCGAGTCAGCCCCTTGCTTTTAGTGCTGAAAGCACTTGGACATAACAAGAGCCCCCGGAAATTCCGGGATATCCGCAAAAGCGGGCTAATCTTTATGCTCGGTTTCGGGCTTCCAGGCCCTATTGATCGTCGCGTATACGACCAAAAACACAAGCCTTCTTCATAAGGCAATTACTTTCAATCGTCAATTGAAATTACAACAGTGTTTCTTGTTTGTTTTTTCAAGTTTTCATGTAATTAATGCGTATATTATACATAAAAAATATTGCTTGAGATACTTTAGATACTTTTAAAAATTGTAAAGCGAAATTAAAGGGTGATGGTAAGGTAATGGGGTGATTTTCTCCTTTACGATTTTATGTTTTTTCCCCCAAATTAGGTTGCTTCTCCGTTTCAAAGATTACGCAAACAGATAAATACTCTTGTCCCGATATGGTATACATAAGATGATATAACTTGTCGTTTTTATTCATCTTAAATCGAGGTATCTCAAATATGTTGTTCGTAAATAGTATAAATTAAAGTCCATGAAATATAACAATCTTTATGTTTAATATAATAAATTTCATTTACCTGAGTTGGTTCAAAATGTTATTATAATTCTTGCTTTTAAGAAGTTCATAAGAGCCATTTTTATTCAGATGCTTGTGTGGTGCAAGCGAATGGTTTTGATTGCTTCAGTATGAACAGGCTGGAATGAGAGAATCTGATGATATTTTTGGCTTTTGTTACAAGGTGTAAAGCGATATAAATATCTTTATTGTAAAATTCTTTTTTCAGAAATCGTAAATATTGAGATATCATATTGATAGAGACTTGATAACAGTGGGCTTGTAGAGGAAAATTGCATGAGGGTTTTTTATTTTTTATGCGTTATTTCTTCATTGTTTTGCAAAGGGCGCGCTTCTGAGGCAAGCATAATGGGAACGCCATCACGAATAGGGTAGGCAAGTTTGGCTTTGAGAGAAATGAGCTCTTGTGTTTTTCGGTTGAAAGAGAGAGTACCTTTCGTCATTGGGCAGACGAGCAATTCGAGCATTTTTGGATCTGTGGTCATTTTTTTCATGTTTGGACATTCATTAGTTTAAGCGGTAATCTGTTCCTGTTTGTTTCATGAGCGAGCGTTCTGTTAATGCAAGAAGAGTTTGGGCACGGCTTTCGATATCTGGAGCTTCAAGGAGAGCTTGTTTTTCTGCTGGTGTAAAGGGGATAAGAGCTGAAAAAGCATTAACCAATATAGGTGTAGGGGCTTCTATGATGCTGCTCCAATTATATTCCATTTCATGTATGGTTAGATATTTTTCTACAACGTCGAGTAAGTTCTCTCGGTTAATGCTTTCTTCAATATCAAATTCTTGCAAGTCTTTTATGTTTGATTGGATGAGAGCTGTTCGATAGGATTTTGTGTTTTTCAATTCTTGTTCTAAAGTGAAGCGGCAAACACCTTGTAAGATAATGAACAGTTGTCCGTTTCCTGTTTCACTGTAGTTTGTAATACGCCCTATACAGCCTGTTTTATAAAGTTGTGTAGAGAAGCGATCTGTATCCGATGAAAGTGGTTGAATAATGCCCAATAGACGATCAGTTACCATAACATTTTCAATCATTTCAAGTGATTCTGGTTCAAAAATATTGAGTGATAAAAAACCACCGGGTAGTAAGAGTGCACCTTCTAAAGGAAAAAGAGCAATTTGCTTTGGAAGATCATTTTCGCAATTGTAAGAGATATTACCAGCTTTCATGAGTATTTTGTCACCTTTGTTCGGTAGTTTTAGTCTGTAAATAGTCGCTATTTATGACACTATTGAGAAAGCAGAAAACCTACTTCTTGTGCATTAAAATCATACTTATAAAATATTTGAAGTCCTTATTCTCAAAAAGAATATGAAACCCTATTTTTAAGGTTGAACTGCGCGCGAAAGAGTATTGCTTTGCGATCTTTTTAGTGTGTGACGTTTTGCATGATTTTCAAGAGGTGTTTTTGTTTATAGCTTTTGATTTTTGTCTTAAATTTCCTAAAATGTGTTGCTTGCAATTTTTGTAAGGTTCAAAAGGACACTATTATAAATCTTTTGAAGGAGCTTATGCAAGTTTTAAAATGAGAACATTTTCATCACTTTACTAATGACAGTGTGATGAAGATAGGCTATAGGTTTAAATATGCTGGAAAGAGCGTTATCGTTTCTTTCATTCTTTTGCGGGAGAGTGCAAATTGCAAATTTTCGCATTGCCGCCGAAGGGGAAATAGCCCATAATCTCTCAGGCTTTAAGGACCGTAAAAGGAAGAAGGCAGATCTGGAAAGTCGGGAGAACCCGCGCCGAAGGTGTAAGCGAAAAATCTTTTCGCGAGTCTCTCAGGTTGATGACAGAGGGGGCAGAGACGACCATATTCTATGGGCGTTAGCGCAGCTTTGGAGTTATTATGGGCACAGCACAAGAAACATCTTTTTTAAAAACACTTCCTTTATATGATTTGCATGAAAAAGCAGGAGCAAAATTTGGTGCTTTTGCGGGTTGGAACATGCCTTTAACTTATCCTCTTGGCGTTTTAAAAGAGCATCTTCATACGCGTGCACATGCAGGACTTTTTGATATTTCTCATATGAAATTGATTGCGGTTGAAGGGGCACAAGCTGTGGAATTTTTGTCCTATGCTTTTCCCATTGATGCAGCAGCTTTAAAGATTGGGCATTCACGGTATAATTATTTGCTTAATGAGCAGGCTGGTATTCTTGATGATCTTATTATTACCCGTTTGGAAGAGGGTCGTTTTATGTTGGTCGCCAATGCTGGGAATGCACAGGCTGATTTTTTAGAATTGGAAAAGCGTGCGGTTGATTTTGAATGTCAAGTGATTGCCCTTGAAAGGGTATTGCTTGCGCTTCAAGGTCCTGAAGCGGCCGCTGTTCTTGCTGATGCCGATTTACCAGGGAATGAATTGTTCTTTATGCAAGGATTCGAACCACAACAGGATTGGTTTATAACGCGTTCTGGTTATACGGGAGAGGATGGTTTTGAAATTGCTTTGCCTATAGGGCATGCGCATATGTTGGCTGAAAAATTGCTGAGTGATTCTCGTGTTGAGTGGATTGGGCTTGCCGCACGCGATAGCTTGCGGTTGGAAGCGGGGCTGTGTTTGCATGGAAATGATATTACCCCTGATACGACACCTATTGATGCGGCTCTAATATGGGCTGTTCCTAAAAGTGTTCGAGAAAAAGCACAATTTTATGGTGCGAAGGCTTTTCTTGAAGCACTGCAAAAAGGACCGGCTCGTTGTCGTGTTGGATTAAAACCGCAAACGCGTCAACCTATTCGTGCCGGTGCGGTGCTTCTTGATGATCAAGGTAATGAGATTGGCATTGTAACATCAGGTGGTTTTGGTCCTTCTTTTGATGGTCCTGTCGCGATGGGTTACGTTCCTGTTGATTTTAAAGTTGAAGGGACACAAGTCTTTACAGAACTGCGAGGCAAAAAGATTGTATTATCAGTTCATTCTCTTCCCTTTGTTGAACAACGTTATTTTAAAGGATGATTTTTTATGTCTAAAACTTATTTTACACATGACCATGAATGGCTTAGCGTTGAAGGGCAGGTGGTGACTGTTGGGGTTACGCATTATGCGCAAGAGCAATTAGGGGATTTGGTTTTTGTTGATTTACCACAAAGTGGAACAAAACTTTCCAAAGGAGAGGCGGCGGCTGTTGTGGAATCAGTGAAGGCGGCTTCAGATGTTTATGCTCCTCTTGATGGTGAAGTGGTCGAAATAAATGAAGCCTTGGCTGATAATCCTGAACTGGTAAACCAGAAACCCGAAACAGAAGGCTGGTTATGGAAAATGACATTGCAGGATGAGACACAACTGGAGGGGTTGTTAGATAAAGATGCTTATAAGGCTTTGATTGGATGAGTACCATGATCGAGCGTTCTTTTTCTTCTCGACATATTGGGCTGCGTCCTGATGAAACACAAAAAATGCTTGATGTTTTAGAGCTTGATTGTGTTGAGACACTTATTTCTCAAGCTGTTCCACACTCTATCCATTTGGGACGTTCACTGAATCTTCCAGAGGCTGCTAGTGAAGGACAAGCCTTGGAAGAACTCTCCAAGATGATGGAGCGTAACCATGTGCACAAAAGTTTTATTGGGCAAGGATATCATGGAACTTATGTGCCTCCGGTTATTTTACGAAATCTGTTTGAAAATCCTGCTTGGTATACTGCTTATACGCCTTATCAAGCAGAAATTAGCCAAGGTCGTTTAGAGCTTTTATTTTATTTTCAGACATTGGTTAGTGAACTAACAGGTTTGCCTGTTTCTGCTGCTTCCCTTCTTGATGAAGCAACTGCTTTAGCTGAAGCCAATGCCCTTGCTGTTCGCTTTTTCCGTGAGAAAAAAACAAAAATTTCTCTTCAGAGTCTTTTACATCCTCAGACTTTGAGTGTTGCGCAAACGCGTGCTGAAACACAAGGGATTCAGATTAGCCAAAATGGCGAAATTGATCCTGATACAGCGGCAATTGTTTTGTCTTGGCCAGATACAAAAGGCTCTTTTCATGATTACAGTGAGATCATAAAAGAGGCAAAGGAAAAGGGAGCTTTAGTTATCGTTGTAGCTGATCCTTTAGCGCTTACTCTTCAGGAGCCACCTGCTCAATGGGGGGCAGATATCGTTGTTGGCACTATGCAGCGTTATGGCGTTCCGATGGGATTTGGTGGTCCACATGCTGGTTACCTTGCCGTGAGTGATGCGTTAACGCGTCTTATTCCAGGGCGTATTGTTGGTCAATCTGTGGATACCAAAGGACGCGTTGGTTTTCGTTTAGCTTTGCAAACACGTGAACAACATATTCGGCGCGATAAAGCGACGTCAAATATTTGTACAGCGCAGGCTTTGTTGGCTAATATGGCAACCGCTTATGCTGTTTGGCATGGGCCAAAAGGCTTACAAGAAATTGCGCAGCGAATTCATCATTTAACATGTCGTTTTGTTGCTGGTTTAGAAGCCGCAGGGGTTCATGTTGAAGGGAAAAGCTTTTTTGATTGTGTGAGTATTTCTGTTAAGGGAAAAGCGCGAGAAATTGCGCATCAAGCCAAAATAGGTGGGCGCCTTATTCGTGTTCTCGATGATGACACTATTGCAATCAATTTTGATGAATTATCAACAGAAGAAGATGCTGGTGCTTTAGCGCAGCTTTTGGGGGCACAACTCGTTGATAAGGTTTCTCCACGACTCTTTGGAAAAAAACGGGATGCTGCTTTTCTTTCTCAGCCTTTTTTTCATGCGGTTTATTCAGAGACAGATATGATGCGCTTTTTGCGTCGTTTAGCGGATAAGGATTTGGCGCTGGATCGCGCTATGATCCCTCTTGGTTCTTGTACAATGAAGCTTAATGCAGCTGCTGAATTGATGCCTGTGAGCTGGGCGAGCATGGCCAATATACACCCCTTTGTTTTACAAGAGGATGCAGCGGGTTATTTGGAGATGATCAACCAGTTAAATGCGTGGTTGTGTGAAATTACAGGATTTGCGCAAGTTTCTTTTCAGCCAAATTCTGGTGCTCAAGGGGAATATGCTGGTCTTTTGGCTATCCGACGATATTACCAATCACGGGGAGAACATCAACGTACAGTTTGTCTTATTCCTGCATCTGCGCATGGTACCAATCCAGCCTCGGCCCATATGGCAGGGATGGAAGTCGTTGTGGTAAAATGTTTAAGCGATGGTGATGTTGATGTAGACGATCTCAAGATGAAAGCGCAATTGCATAAAGATAAATTGGCCGCTCTCATGATTACTTATCCTTCAACCCATGGTGTTTATGAGGAAAGTATTAAGGAAATTTGTTCTATTATTCATGAAAATGGCGGACAAGTTTATTTTGATGGTGCTAATCTCAATGCCCTTGTGGGTCTTGCTCGTCCTGCGGATATTGGCGCTGATGTTTGTCATATGAATCTTCATAAAACATTTGCTATTCCTCATGGTGGTGGTGGTCCTGGTATGGGACCAATTGGAGTTGCAGCGCATCTCAAACCATTCTTACCAGGTCATGAACAGGATGGGACAACACATGCGGTTTCTGCTGCTCCTTATGGAAGTGCGTCTATTCTTGCAATTACATGGATGTATATTCGAATGATGGGGGCTGATGGCTTAAAATATGCAACACAAATAGCCATTTTAAATGCCAATTATATTGCTGCACGTCTTTCAGCTGCTTATTCCATTCTTTATCGGGGCAAGCATGGACGTGTTGCTCACGAATGTATTGTGGATACACGCGTGTTGAAAGAGCAGTATGGGGTGAGTGTTGATGATATTGCAAAACGTCTCATTGATTATGGATTCCATGCGCCTACGATGTCGTTCCCTGTTCCGGGAACTTTAATGATTGAGCCAACGGAATCAGAACCAAAAGCAGAGATTGATCGTTTTTGTGATGCTTTACTCTCTATTGCTGAAGAAGCGAAAAAAGTTGGGAATGGGGTTTGGCCAAAAGACAATAATCCATTGGTGAATGCCCCTCATACAGTGGCTGATACTTTAGATGATGCTTGGGTACGACCCTATTCGCGACAAGAAGCTGCTTTTCCCAACAGTTCTCTTGATCCAGCCAATAAATATTGGCCTCCTGTATCGCGTATTGATAATGTTGCGGGAGACAGAATGCTCATTTGTTCGTGCCCGCCATTGGGAAATACCTATTAAATAACAAATATGTATTTAATTTGTTTATTTGCATAAACAAAAAAAGCCCACACATTTTGTGTGGGTTTGTACTTGTTGATCATGTTACTATGGAATTATTTGTCTATTTTCTAGAATTTTGCATTGTTTTTTATAACATGAGCAAAATCGAAAAAGTCGACAAAAAGCTGTGTTTTGTCGGCAATAGGCATGCTCTCCTTTGTCTTCTACCGTATGACATGGTTTTAGTGACTAGTCGGCATCGGTCTAGCCAGCTAATTCATGTAAACGAGAGTGAAAACCTATGAGGATAGGGTCCCGTCTGTTGCATGTGTTGTGACATACTACTTCTCACTAAGGTGACGACGACTGGTTGTAGAAGAATAAAATCAATTTTAGTGTTTTTGATGATAAAGACACGCGAAACTCTGTTGTTGCATCTTTTCGAGTCAAGAATTGTCTAAATATTTCTCTTTAATCTGCTTTTTGTAAATATGACGAAAAAATATGTAAGAACACCTGTCAGAATGAGCAAACGCAAAGCCAAATGTATTATGTTTTTTTTTACAAGGTATCTTATAAAAGCCGGCACATCTTTCCACTTCATTGCAAGTCAGTTTGTGACTTTACGGCGTTGTTTTCCTAAGAGCTCGTGTGCTTTAGCTGTTGCCTGTAAATCAACATCCAAACTTAATGCAGCAACATGTCTTGAGCCAGAGATTGAGAAAAAAAGAGCTTTATGAGTAGTTCCTGCTTTTGTCTGTCAGATGAGGGCGGGGATTGCGTATTTCTGTTGACGTAATCTTTGAAACTGGAAGACAATCTTATTTTGGAAAATGTAAAGCCGTAAGGTGAAAATCAATCCTCAGTTTGTCATCTCCTCTTAATTCAGCTTTGCGGCTTTCAAAAGCATTTAAAGCAATATTTTTTTAATAATGGGGATTACACATTGCTCCATACTTTATATTTATTGTGTTCTTTAGTGGGGGAATGATCCTCATGTAAAACAGAACGCTCCAAAAAGAATATACTTGAGTTGTTAATTCACGTGTTTGTTTTAAAGAGACACTTCGCTCCTAATCCCATTTCGCGACGGCGCTCGTGAATGGTGTAAGGGTAAATCCATTGATTCCCCACTATCTTTACGCTTCATAACGGAGTAAGCTGGGCACTATCATACACTTTGCCAGCGCCTAATGTTATAGCTCTTGGCACTATGGTTCATAAGAGGCATTATTCTTTTCTTAAATCATTTTTATCTACACATAGTTCAGCTTGTGGTATGCAAGCGAATGATTTTAATTGGGAAATTAATTTTAAAAACTTTGTAGTAGATTCTTTTTTGTCAATTTATGGGAAAAGGCTAAGTTTTTGTATTTTAGGTGAAAGCTACTTCCATAAAACAGTCCATCAACTTGTCTGTTTTGAGATTTCTGTGAATGTACGGTGTCTATGACCATTCTGTGTGGTTGATTGTTGTAAAATCTTTTGTAAAAGCCCCTCAATTTTCTAAAATGATGATTTTTATCAATTTATTTTTTTAAAGAGTTTTTATGTGTAAATGTATTTATAGCGGGAGCCAAGAGATGTTAGAATTTCATTGGGAAGGGTATCGGCATCTATAGATACTTTTTCAACTGTTTGATGGGGACCAATGAGTTCTACCCAGTCACCAGTTTGAGGTTTTTGTTCAAGATCGGTCGTATCTACAATAATGGAATCCATAGAAACCCGCCCAACCATGGGAAGTTTGTGCCCGTTGAAATAAACAGTTCCTTTATTCGAAAGAGTACGGAGCCAGCCGTCTGCGTAGCCTATAGAAATGGTTGCAAGAGTGCTTGGTCTGTTGGTTATAAAGCTTTCTGCATAACCAACAGGTGCTCCTATATCAACAACGCGGCTTTGAATGACTTGGGCTTCAAGTTTTAAAACAGGTTTCAAAGGTGATGGGTGTTTTCCCCGCGGATCAACTCCGTAAAGTGCAATGCCTGGACGAACAAGATCAAAATAAAAATCTGATCCTAGAAAGATACCTCCAGAATTGGCAAAGGAAACTTTGCAAGCAGGCAATTGCGCAAGGATCGTTTTGAAAGAAGTCAATTGGGCATAATTTGATGGGTGGGTATCATCTTCTCCGTTAGAAAGATGACTAAGAATGTATTTTATTTCTGCTTTTTCGAAAATTGTAGGGTGTTTGATGAGTTTTTGTAATTCTTTTTGATCCAGTCCTAATCGGTTCATATGGGTATCGATTTGAACAATTGCTGGAAATTTTTTATCTTTTTTTTGACAAATTTTTTGCCAATTTTCAATGGCATTCCAAGAGTTTAGAACAGGAACAATACCAGATTGTGCGACAAACTCTTCTGCTAAGTGTGGAAGTCCATTCAGAATGGCAATTGTGACATTTGATGGTAAAATGCTTTTTAATTGGAGTGCTTCTCTGATTTGGGCGACAAAAAAAGTGCGACAACCAGCTTGATAAAGGGCAGGAGCAATTTTGTGAGCTCCTAATCCATAGGCATTTGCTTTTACAACTGCTGAACATTGTGTTGGAGCTACACGTTTGGCTAAAGTGATATAATTGGCAACAATGGCACTGACATCAATGGTTGCGACAGCTGTATAGAGTGATGTATTTATTTCATCATTAACGGAATTGTTCATTTTAAAAGCTTATCTGTGTTCGTGAAATACGGAGTTTTTTGGTTGTTTCATTGAGGTTCTTTACGATATAGGGGAAAGACACTATTTGCTATGGTCAAAATCATAAGAAGCTTATGCTGCCATTAAAGTCGTTTTTTATGTAAAATGGTACTCTGGATATAAGAGATAGTTTAGTTTTATTTGTGTTGTTATCAACATGGTATCTTCTAATGATTTGTAAAACATAGACTTTTTTACTTATTTTCCCTCGTTTAGGCATATAAAAAAATAAACATAGTTTATTGTATTGTATCATTTTGAAGAGTGCAATGTTAGACTATTATTGCTGGTGTGATTGTTGTGATTAAATATTGCATTGGCTTCTTATTTAGAGAAGGTAAAATGATTAAATTAACCACGTTAAGTCAATGTGTTACAAGTTTTCTACCATGAGGGGGAAGATCACTCATCTGTGCAATTTTGGATGTCGTCTCATGCACTTAAAATTATTTTTATTGAATGGAAAACAGTGTGTAAACACTTTTTGATACATTAAAACTGTTGATTTAGAAAACTCGTTGATTTGGATATTATTTGTTTTCAAGATGGATTGGGTATCCAGTATTTACTTTCTAGTCTTTGATTGGTTTTTAGTGAAATCAATTTTATCGTTTATAGAGTGCACTAGACTCATTTATTTAATTTTGACATAAAAGTGTTAACCTTGAGGCTTTTGTGTTGAGAAAATTGTTGGCAGATGGTTGTGCAAGTACTATATCACGTCAAGGATTCGAAATTTAACGTTCAATAAAGATATGGGGAAGAGTATGAATACGTCTGCTACCAATGTTCCGTCAAGCATCAGCAGCGTTGCAAATTTTCCGATTCCTGAGAATGTGTTCGCCCTTACTGTCCAAGAGGTTTGTCACTATACAGATCGGTTATTTAAATTCCGTCTGAATCGTCCGGAAAGTTTTCGTTTTCGTTCGGGTGAGTTTGTTATGATCGGTTTGCCAAATGCAGAAAAGCCGATTTATCGCGCTTATTCGATTGCAAGTCCCTTTTGGGATGAACAGCTTGAGTTTTTTTCGATAAAAGTTCCAGGGGGACCTTTAACCGAGCATCTCCAAAAAATTAAAATTGGTGATACAGTTCTCATGCGTAAAAAATCTACAGGAACGCTGGTGCTTGATGCTCTTATTCCTGGAAAACGTCTTTATCTTCTTTCAACTGGGACGGGGATTGCTCCTTTTGCAAGCCTTATTCGTGATCCTGAAACTTATGAAAAATTTGCAGAAGTTGTCCTTATTCAAACAACGCGCGAAAAAAATGAGTTAATTTATGCAAAAGATCTTGTTTCCTCTTTGCAACAAGATCCACTCATTGGAGAGTATGCACAACAGTTGAGATTTTATCCTATGACTACTCGTGAAGCTTCTGAGCATATGGGTCGTATTACAACTGTGATGGAAAGTGGGGACTTTTTTGAAACAACAGGCCTTCCTAAAATTCATCCTGATGAAGATCGGGTGATGATTTGTGGTTCCATGGCTATGTTAAAAGATTGCGCAAGGATGTGTGAAAGCTTTGGTCTTGTTGAAGGGGCCAATAATGCTCCTGCTACTTATGTTGTAGAGCGCGCTTTTGTGGAGTAATGAGTGGGAAAGTTGATGCTTTATCTTCTTTCAAACCGGTACGGTTTTTTTTTCTTTTGCAAGCTTTATTCGTGAGCCTGACATTTATGAAAAATTTTCAGAAGTTGTTCTTATTTAAATAACGCGCGAAAAGAATGAGTCAATTTGTGCAAAAGATCTTGTTTCCTTTTTGCAATAAGATCCACTCATTGTGGGGCATATGCACAACAGCTGAAATTTTATCCTATGACCACTCGTGAGCTTTCTGAGCATATGGGGCGTATTACGACTGTTATGGAGAGTGGGTGCTTTTTTGAAACAAGCGGCTTTGAAACAATAGAACTCGCAAAATTCATCCTAATGAAGATCGGGTGATGATTTATGGTTTTATGACGATGTTAAAAGATTGCGCAAGGATGTGTGAAAGCTTTGGTCTTGTTGAAGGGGCTGATATTCTTGCACATTACATTATATTGTAGAAAGAGCTTTTTTCGAGGGAGAGGGAAGTTGTGATGCGGTATATGCTAATGCAGTAATCGAATCCCAATCACTTATTGCAATGAGTTTTTGGGGCGCTATCCAAGAACCTCCAACGCAGAAGACATTGGGCAGTTGGAGCCATTGTGGTGCACTTTTTTGTGTAATACCGCCTGTTGGGCAAAACCGGATATCAGAGAAGGGAGATGCTAAAGCTTCGATGAAGGAAATACCCCCAGCAGCTTCAGCAGGGAAAAATTTAAGATATGAATAGCCTTTGTTTAATGCTTGCATGAGTTCACTTGGGGTCATTGCACCGGGAAGAAGGGGAATTTCACTATTTTTTGCACAATTGATTAGTTCATTGGATAATCCGGGGCTTACAATAAACTTGGCTCCAGCTTGTTCGGCTTTTTCGTAATGTGTTGTGTTGAGAATTGTGCCGGCTCCAACAATTGCTTCAGGGACTTCTTGTGTAATTTTCTGAATTGCTTTGAGGGCATTTGGTGTTCGCAAGGTGATCTCAATTGTTTTTAATCCACCTTTGACAAGAGCGCGTGTTAAGGGTACAGCACTTTGTAGATTGTCAATGAGTAAAACAGGTATAACAGTTTGTCCTTGGAGATATAATAAAAGCTTTTCTCTTTTTTGGCACATGATATTTTTTCTTCTTGGAGATGATATTATTTGTATCGTTTGATTAAGCACAATATGTTAAAGAGTACATGAATAAATCTTGAAATTGAATGAAACGCGCGTTATGGCAAAACACATGGAAAAGAATTTTAAAGTTGCTGCACTTTATTGCTTTGCAGATTTGAAGCATTATCATCAATTACAAAAACCTTTGCAGGATTTATGTCAAGCAAAGGATATCAAAGGCACTCTGCTTTTAGCACAAGAGGGCATTAATGGAACAGTTGCTGGTTCTTGTGATGCGATTGAGGCATTGGTGGGCTTTATTATGGCTGAGCCAGCGTTTCAAACGCCGGAGATTAAATATTCATGGGCATCAAAAGTGCCTTTTCATCGCATGAAAGTGCGGTTGAAAAAAGAGATTGTGACGATGGGGGTTGAAGGGGTTGATCCGCTAAAAGTTGTTGGTACTTATGTCGATCCTGAAGATTGGAATGCTCTTATTCAAGATGAAGAGACAATTTTAATCGATACACGGAATGACTATGAATATGCAATAGGGAGTTTTCAAGGAGCGATTGATCCGCAGATTAAAACATTTCGCGAATTTCCTGAATGGGTGCGTAAACATGAGGCTGAGTTAAAGAAAAAAAAGAAAATTGCCATGTTTTGTACAGGTGGTATTCGGTGTGAAAAATCAACAGCTTATGTTCGTGATCTTGGTTATGAGCAAGTCTACCATCTAAAAGGAGGTATTCTAAAATATTTAGAAAAAATTCCAAAAGAGAAAAGTTTATGGTGGGGTGAGTGTTTTGTTTTTGATGAGCGTGTTTCTGTTCAACATGGTCTTGAAGAATGTGGACGCGAATTATGTCGCGCGTGTCGTTCTCCTCTTAATGCTGAAAGCAAACTATCGCCTCATTATGAGGAAGGTGTTTCCTGTGATGCTTGTTATAACACGCGTAGTGAAGCCGATAGAGAGCGCTTTCGTGAGCGCCATAGGCAATTTCAATTGTTGAAGTTGCGTGCAATTGATTCTCATCAAGGGACATAAGGATATCGCAGTGTAGAGTTTTAAGTTGTAGCGTTTTTCTCTTAAATTTAAGAGAGAAGAGTTTTTTAATATTGGTAGAAAAATATTTTATAAGACCGGATATTATTCGGTCTTTTTGTTTATGTTAAATTATTTGACTTATAAATAGTCATTATAGATTGTTCGCTCTCTTTGACTTTATAGGATTGAGTTTTCAGATACTTTTCATTTTAAAATAGAAAAGCCGTTCACCAACAGCGCAGAGGAGGGAGATTATAGTTTAAGAGAAAAGCGTATGAATAAGATGTGATTAGTAAGAGGAGATGAAAAAGCAGATGCTAGGGGGAAAAAATAAAATGATAATAGGAGTTTATGATTTCAGAATTTAATATAATACATTAATTTATAATGATAATTTATTTTCATTTGAATAAAAGAGTTCAATATTGTGAACTTTGTTGCTTTCAGATTAGATGAGAACGAATCGCGTAAAATTCATTCACTTGTACGTTGCAAATGGGAGCAACGTGTGGACAAAAATCATTTTAGATAAGGTGTTATGAAACATTTCAATGTAGGAGTTTCTGCAATATTGGGAGTTGGCAGACAGAATGGGAGCGTTTGTTTTTAATTTCATAAGTATAAAGAGGGTGAGATGTAGTTGATCTATATCATACAAGCTATATTATACGGGGAATTCTTCATGATATTTTGCTTAAGCGATGCTGTGAAATGAATGTGGAAGTAGGGATGTTTTTTAGGATGTAAATGAGAAAGATAATGGTGTTTTGTTGGGGGAAGGACACGTTATCTTTAAAGACTATGGTGCTTCAGTCGTTACTATCCTCAGTCTTCAATGTTGGTCATCTTTGCATTTGAGAGGATATATAAGAGGTACTCCTTTTTTCAATTGTTTTTTATTTGTGATGCGCAAAAGAATGATTTTAATTGATTCATTGTAAGAGGGTTGAAATAAGAGGATTTTATAATGGGATTTTTGTTTAAGGGTACAATAATAAATTATCATTATAAATTAATGTTTTGAGTAATTTATTTGCGTTATTTTCTGCTGCAGATATTAGGAGATAGAATAGGGTAAAGAAACGAGGGGCTTTAAACGCAAGACAGTGATTTATGTTGTACGGATAATGTAAGGGTGTGATCTCATGAAAGCGGATGGATGGCTTTGTCTGGGGAGAGTGTTGTTTTTTCGCATCATTTTATCTTTAAGAATTAAAAAATGTTTAAAATTAAAAAAATGATTGAAATGAGAAAGAATTCGTTTTATAGGATGCCTTGCCCAAAGTCGCACGTGCCTGTGGGTGTCCGCTGGTTCTCAAATGGTGAGATTAACCGGTACGGTACCTGGAACTAACCGCTCCAGTCATTCTTACAGCCAATTGCAAGAATGAGGACATCTTGAAGCAACGACGGTGCGGGCCTTTCTGGTGTCTTCCAGTTTTTAAATGCTGGGATAACTATAGAGGCACACCTCATTGCCTTCAGTGCGGAAGTGGTTTTCTCAACTCCAATCAAAAAGGCATATAAAATAGAATAACGCGGTTTCGCGCTGTTCTTTCGCAGCATGCAATGCTAATTTCTGATTTTTTGTAATCAGAATGGGGATAGTTGTTGTGTGTTTTTTGTCCTTTAGCTTTTGGCAGCTTTGGCTGTCCAAGCATAGAGTGGGGGAGCTTTCCCTCAAGGAGAATTGCAGATGGCAACGCAACGTATTCGCGATTTTCTTGCAACACATCGTTCTGAAGGTCCATGCTTAATTGTTGACCTTGATGTTGTTCGTGATAACTATTTAAATTTTGAAAAAGCTCTGCCGCAGTCTCGTATTTTTTACGCAATAAAGGCAAATCCAGCTCCTGAAATCTTGTGTTTGCTAAGTTCTTTAGGATCTTCTTTTGATGCGGCTTCTGTTGCAGAAATTGAAATGGCTTTAAAAGCAGGAGCAACGCCAGAGCGTATTTCTTTTGGAAATACGATTAAAAAAGAGCGTGATATTGCACGAGCATATGCATTGGGAGTTTCACTTTATGCCGTTGATTGTGTTGAAGAAGTGGAAAAAATTGCGCGTGTTGCTCCAGGAGTACGTGTTTTTTGCCGTGTTCTTACCGATGGCAAAGGTGCAGAGTGGCCATTGTCACGCAAATTCGGTTGTGTTCCAGCTATGGCGGTTGATGTTCTAAGACGGGCACACCAATTGGGTTTGCAAGCCTACGGTGTTTCTTTTCATGTTGGATCTCAGCAGGTTGATTTGAGTGCGTGGGATCGTGCTTTATCGGATGCTTCTACAGTTTTTAAGCGCTTGGAACAAGAAGGCATTTCACTAAGGTTGGTGAATATGGGCGGCGGTTTTCCAACGCGTTATTTGAAAGATGTCCCTACAGAACAAGCTTATGGTACAGCAGTTTTTGATTCATTGAAAAAGCATTTTGGTAATCGTATCCCTGAGACGATTATTGAGCCAGGACGTGCGATGGTTGGCAATGCTGGTGTTATTCGTACAGAAGTTGTTCTAATATCTAAAAAAGCTGATAATGATAATGTACGATGGGTTTATCTTGATATTGGAAAATTTAATGGTCTTGCTGAGACTATGGATGAAGCCATTCGTTATCCTATTGAGACACCTCATGATGATAAGGTAATGGAGCCTTGTATTTTGGCGGGACCAACATGCGATTCGGCAGATGTTCTCTATGAAAAAACACCTTATCCGCTTCCTCTATCCCTAACGATAGGAGATGAAATATTGATTCATGGAACGGGTGCTTACACAACAACTTACGCATCGGTTGCTTTTAATGGTTTTGAGCCTTTACGATCATATGTGATCTGAGGTTTCCTTTTAACTATAGTTTTTTTAGACTTTTTGCTATGCTCGTCATGGCGCTATAAGAGGGCGGTTATAGAGATGAACATGATGAACTTTCAAACAAAAGATGGGGCATGTTTTACACTTTTATTGGAGCAAGAAGCCGATAAGCCTTATCGAGAAATTTTGCTTGATTCAACGATGGGGTATGGACGTAAACGTAAATCATCAGAGGCTTTACGTCGTGGACGGTTAGCTGCTCAAGGACTTTCTTTTGTGGTTAAAAATGCGCTTGGAGAGCTTGTGGGAAGTGTCCGTCTTTGGCATGTTTCTTTTTCTAAAAGAAAAAATAAAACACAACATGCTTTACTTTTAGGCCCCTTGGCTGTTGCATCTGAATGTGCTGGTATGGGAATAGGATCAATTTTAGTCCGCCATGCAATTGAAACAGCAAAAAAATTGGGATATGGCGCCATTTTGCTGGTAGGGGATTTTGAATTTTATCAACGTTTTGGCTTTTCAAATAGTTTAACAGAAAATTTGGCAATGCCTGGTCCTTACGAAAAGCATCGCTTTCAAGCGTTGGAACTGATACCACATTATCTTTCTGGGTGTTATGGCACTTTGGTTCCTAGTGGAGAACGAGAAGTTTCAAATCGTTTCCAGCATCATAAAGTGGCTTGAAGATATGTTTATTTTGTTTTTCAACAGCTGGTATTGAGGAGAGCATACTGTTTTGGCTAGAGCCAAAGTATTTAGCGGTACAAAGTTTTTGGGGAGTTGTATTGCGATTTTATTATATGGCTGGTTTCTTATTTTTGATAATTTCAGTTAAGTGAGTAGGAATATATTTTAAGCTCATTTTTTGAAATAGCGTCCTATTTTATAATATTAAAGGAACCGGATTTTTGAGTTGTCTTGTGTTCTTTTAAAGTCGCTATCATCATACAGTTTTCCAGTTTTCAATATCGTTGATAAATCTTGCATCGAAATGGTTGGATATTTTACTTTTTTCTTAAACAGTTTTTTTCTTTGCTTTTTATGTGCAAGGGAATGGTTTTGATTGATTCAATAGAGAGATATTTTGAGAAATTTTATACAATTTTAGCGCTTGTTGAAAGAGAAGGGGCTTAAGAAAGAAAAATATGCAGCAGTAGAATCAAAATTATAGGTATCAGCTTTTTTAAAAGAGTGTAAAAAAATAAAATTACATGTTCAAAAGCAGCTTTTTTGAAAAAAAGTATATCATTACTTTTTTGCTATAAAGGTAAATCGTTTTGCAATTGGCATGAGAGGATCAAATACAAAATGATTTTTTCATGTAAAATTTTGCATTCAGAATCAAAAAACGTTGCTCTACACATTATAAGGGAAATAGGTGTGTGAATAAAAATCACAAGAATCATAAATCTTTTATGAATATTCTTGTAAGAATCAAAAGAGTAAAGGGCAAAGAATCTTTTAATCTTTTGTGCCCTATGGTGATAAATCAGAAATCTTATAGAAATGGCTGCTTTATCTTTATGGTGTGGAGCACTTTAGATAAGCTCTTTGTTTACCGATCATCTAGAACAATTTTTGTATGCGAGAAGTTGTTTTTAAGTGCGGAAAGAGCCCGCATTAAAAGAATTTTTATCAGAAGAATCATTTAGAATCATATGCTTATTTATACTGTCTCTTGAGACAAGATAAAGTGCATAGGAAACGAGGAAAGTGATAAGGATAAAAAATATTTCTCAATTTTAATTAAGCTTAGTGATTTGGTGGTGAATCCATGAGAGGTGGTATTTTTTTGAGAAATATGGTCATAAATGTCAAAACACCAAAGATGATGGTTATGATAAAGAAAATATCACTAATAGCCATAATAGTTGCTTGTATGCGTACCATACCAAACAATTGAGAAAGAGCCAGAGTATAGGAATCAAAGGTTTCTGTTTTGAATAATACAGTAAGATTTGAAAGCATTTCAGTTGCTTGTCTGTTTGCGTAGTTAAGAGTTTCGGCTATTCGTTCATGATGGAAGTCTGTGCGTTTTGTTATGAGAGTGTTGATAATGGCAAGCCCTACAGCTCCACCTAGATTCCGGGTGAGATTAAAGAGTCCAGAAGCATTTTGCATCCGTTCTGGTGGGAGTGTTCCCAAGGCAATATTATTAATAGGAACCATACATAACATTACAGAAGCACCACGGAAAACTTGCGGCCAAAAAAGCTGCCAAAAATCCCAGTTATCTGTGATAGAGCTCGCCATCCAAATACCTATTGCAAAACCAAAAAGTCCTATTGCCATCATTAAACGTGCATCCATTCGTGCTGAAAGAAATCCAGCAAGCGGGGCAGTTAATAACATGACGAATCCTGAAAGAAACAATGTTTCTCCAATCATGAGAGCATCAAAGTGGCGGATTTGGCTTAAATAGACAGGATAAAGGTACGTGAGTCCATAAAGGCCTATTCCCAATGAAAAGGAAAAAATGGATGCAGCTGAAAAATTAAAATTAGAAAAAGTAGAGAGATCTACAATGGGTTCTTTTACTGTAAAAGCACGCCAGAAGAATAAGGCTGCAGCAAGAATCATGGTAATGAACAAATCCCGAATCAGCGTATCACTCAGCCAATCATGACGTGCTCCTTCTTCTAGAATATACTCTAAAGTTCCCAAGAAAGTAGCCATAGAAATGAATCCTAACCAATCAAACTTCTTCATTAAAGAGGGATCAGCTTTATCAAAATCAATTAATTTCCAAGCGAGAATTGAGATGATAATCCCGCAGGGTACATTGATGAGAAAGAGCCAATGCCATGATGAGAGATGACAAATATAGCCTCCCACGGTTGGACCAATGGTGGGGGCCAATGTTGCTACTAGTCCAACAATAGGGGTAACAATTGGGCGCTTGGAAGGAGGAAAAAGAACATAAGAGGCGACAAAAACGCTTGGGATAATTCCTCCACCAATAAAACCTTGTAGTGCGCGATACAAAATCATCTCTCCAATAGATGTTGCTGTTGCACAAAGAACAGAAGTAATCGTAAACCCGATCGCTGATATGGTGAAGAAAACACGTGTTGAAAGCAATCTTCCTAAAAATCCAGAAAGCGGCAACATGATGACTTCAGCGATGAGATAGGAAGTTTGAACCCATGAAATTTCTTCAGAGCTTGCTGTAAGACCCGCTTGAATTTCAGCTAAAGAAGAGGAAACGATTTGGATATCTAAGATTGCCATAAACATGCCAAAAGACATAGCTATAAAAACTACAATTTTGCGCATTCCTATGCGTTCTTGAGACTGTATGAGCTCTGGTATGGAAGATGTCATAGTAAGATCTTCTACTTTTTTATAAGAGACTTTTATCTTGTGGCTTTGTACGTGTATCAATTTTCACTGAAACACTCATTCCTGCTCGGATATGTCCGGTTTTTAAGACTTCTTCTGGAATAGAAATACGTACGGGAATGCGCTGGACAATCTTTGTAAAGTTACCGGTAGCATTTTGTGGAGGCAGAAGAGAAAAAACAGCGCCTGTTGCGGGCGAAATAGAAAGCACTGTTCCTGTAAAAACATCATTTTCGAAGGCATCAACAGAAATATAAGCTTTTTGTCCGGTATGAATGTCTTGTAGCTGTGTTTCTTTATAGTTTGCTTCAATATAAAGTGCATGTATGGGGACTAATGCCGCAAGACGTTGGCCATTTACAACAAAATCTCCCGTTTTTGCTGTTAAATTTCCTATAACTCCATCAAATGGCGCTCGTATAATGGTCGAATCAAGATCACGTTGTGCTTTTTTACGCGAGAGCTCTAAACTCTTTGTTTCGCTTTCTGTTTCACTTCGTTGCGCTTCTAGCACTCGGATATTTGCACGTGCTGAAGCCATTTTTGCATCCGCTCTGTTAACATTCGCAATGGCTTGTTCATAAGCGGATTTGGCATCATCAACATTGGATTGAGGAGCATAACGATTGGCTTTCAGTTCTGTTACACGTTTTAAGGTGAGTTGTGCATTGGTTGCTATGGCTGAAGCGGCTGCTTTTTGTGCTTTTGCATCATCTAAAGAACTACGAGCGGCTGTGATTTGCGCATCAATGCGTAGAAGTGTTTTTTTCTGTGTGTCAAGATGCGCTTCTGTTTGATCCAAGGCTATTTGATAATCACCATTGTCTAAGTAAAATAAAACATCGTCCTTTTTTACAACTTGGTTGGCTTTAATGGCAATTTTTTCAATATATCCATTTAATTTAGTCGCAATAGCGGCTATATCTCCTTGTACATAGGCATCTTCAGTGGACAGCATATAACGCCATTGCGTCGTCCACTTATAGCTAAACCAAAGTACAAAAAGCGCAAAGACGATAAGAAGAGCCTTGATTACTTTTTTTCGTTTCATTTTATCGAGATTTTTTGTTGAAAAAATGGTCTCAGATACGGACATGATTTTATACTTTCAATATTTATGTTCTAACGAGTACAATAAGCCTCTCACTCTAGGGTAGGGTGATATATGCACGGACCATAAAAGCTTTTCCAACAATAAGGCGATCCCTGCTACATAATGCTAAATATATAAACTTGCAAGTTAGAGATCTTATTGTCAAGTTAGATGTCTTATTTTATTGCGCATTTTTTACAAAGACCTCGTACTTCTAGGGCGCTTTTGTGTGCTTGGAAGTCAACCGCTTGAACCATCTGTTTTAAACTTGATACAATCATTTGATTTTGTATTTCGTGGACTGTGCCACAGTTTAGGCATCTTCAGTGGACAGCATATAACACCATTGCGTCGTCCACTTATAGCTAAACCAAAGTACAAAAAGCGCAAAGACGATAAGAAGAGCCTTGATTACTTTTTTTCGTTTCATTTTATCGAGATTTTTTGTTGAAAAAATGGTCTCAGATACGGACATGATTTTATACTTTCAATATTTATGTTCTAACGAGTACAATAAGCCTCTCACTCTAGGGTAGGGTGATATATGCACGGACCATAAAAGCTTTTCCAACAATAAGGCGATCCCTGCTACATAATGCTAAATATATAAACTTGCAAGTTAGAGATCTTATTGTCAAGTTAGATGTCTTATTTTATTGCGCATTTTTTACAAAGACCTCGTACTTCTAGGGTGCTTTTGTGTGCTTGGAAGTCAACCGCTTGAACCATCTGTTTTAAACTTGATACAATCGTTTGATCTTGTATTTCGTTGACTGTGCCACAGTTTTCGCAAATTATAAACGTTGTAAGTTCATGTTGACAGTTTTCAGGGTGTAAACAGACCATAAAGGCATTTACACTTTCAAGACGATGAATACACTTTAACTGTACGAGTTTTTCTAACGCACGATAAACTTGGAGAGGTGCGCGAAAACCTTCTTCGCGTAAGTGATTGAGAATCGCATAAGCACTTAAAGGCCCTTTTGCATTTTTTAAAGTATTTAAAACCAATGTTTGGTTACGCGTCAGTTTAGATGACATTGACATCTTCCTTTTGCTCCCATGGAAAAGCATAAAGCGTGTAAGATATTTATGCAATGGTGATTATATAATATGTACTCTATCTTTAGCCTTTTACATGACATCCTTGCGATATGTAAGAAAAGTTACAATCGTTGTGAGGGGAGGGTATTATAATCTGAAAGCCGCCGCTATCAGGCATGAAAGTTTTATACGCTTCTTATTTTGCCAATAATGTCTTGAAATAGGATTTTTTGTTCAATATTTTATTGGTAAAGTTTGGGTTATTTTATTTAAAAAAAAATA
>NZ_JBHIOU010000016.1:0-27758 GCF_042195705.1 Bartonella sp. AP72JLCBS
GGGATGGTTTACAATCCGTGGCATAATATTTGGGTTGATATTTATCTTCAATCAGGGACAGGTGTAAATGCAAAGTCGGCATATGGTGTTCCGATTACGAGCAATCGTAGCTATGCGAATCATGCCTTTGATTTTTGGTCTGTTAATAAGAGATTTTTGACGAGTGATGAGTTTTCGCCATGCATGTATGGAAGTAATCAAGCAACCAGTATTGTAGGCAATCAAGCGCCTTCTCCTAAGACGTCTGGAGGACACGTTGATACAAACAATAGACGGATGATTTCGCATATCGGTTGTGAGGATGGTTGCGGTTATGTTTGGCAATATTTGTCTGGTTGTTATCCAGTGACTAAATGGCATACAGGGGAGCAAGGAAGCAGTTTACGTGTAGACATAAATGTTATGTTGGGAGGAGGCGATTGGACTGGTGGCTCTAACAATGATCATCTTGTACGGAATTTTGCGCATTCTCGTTATGTAGAAGATGAAAAAATAGGCGCTCGTGGATGTAGCGAGCCATTTTATTATAATTAGCGCGAGATTGATTAGAACATCATTTTATCCAGCCTCACTTTTGTGGGGCTTTTTTTATGGAGCGTCAGATGAGAAAGATATCAAAAGAAGGATTGACACTTCATCTTGAAGTTTTAAAATCAAAGCTTTTTCTACTAAACTCATAATGTCAACCAGAGCAGCACAATCTTATCACTCATATTTTCATGCCTAGAAAATTGAGATAATGCCATCCATAAATCGCATAAGAAGTTAGTATTTACCTTCATTGCACACCTCCATGGATTTGTTCTCTACAAACATGCCGCCAATCCTTTAGGTGTGATTTTTGTTGAAGGCAGCACCTTTTCTGTTCCATCCGGTTTTTGAATGGTGATGGCAGAACAGTCCATGAATCCTTTGTTGATTTTATCCTGATTAAAGGTAACAATGGACCACTTGGAGCACGTCGATACACCCAATCATTTTTACGCAAGTAATCTGTTAAATCCTTTGGTCTTAATCTCCAACATCTTCGCGGCTTCAATCAAACCAAACAAACCATCAGAGCGTTTTAAGCTTTCTAAAGCTTTTGCTTTTGGTGCTAATTCTGAAATAACATAGTTTTTCTGCTTAATTTGATTTTGTAGATGATTTAAGGCGCCAAGTAATACTTCGGGTTTGGAGTAATCAATTTGTCGAATAGCTACTTGTCTTTCCAACTCTTTCCAACGGTCAATTATCTTTGCTCGTAAGGCAGTGCTGTAACTAGAAACAAGAATTAAGCATTCACGCTTTGGCAGGTTATAACAAGGGCGGCTTTCACCTTTGTTATCAAGGTAGTGCCCACCAAAATCAACCTCCTCAAATTTGAGGGCGTTAAGTTCTTCAAGCGTTTTCTTGATGTCACGCATAATATTGTCATGCCTTTTGCCACATAATTCAGTAATTTTAATAATGGTATTCATAAAGAATTCTTAGATGTTAGACGTTCTTTAATGACATTCTAAAAGAATGCTGGGCACTAAGAAACACGGCATCTAGTCCGTCGTTACGCCTTTCCCCGAAGGGGGTATATGGCATAGCCACACCTGACAAAGCTATTATATGCATGTAGCATAGAATGAGTTAAAGCTTTTAAATTGCGGAAGATTAGTTATTTCGGCAACTAATCCGCTAGTTGTTTTAAGGTGTTTTTGAGGCACTTGATTTGAAAATACCTATTACTAGAATTGTCCAGTAATAAAAATTACTTTTTGCTAAGAAAACGTTTCACATACTGTACAGTGTACATATTGAAATTGTTATTTATCAATGAGTTAAGTGTACAATGTACAGTTGATTTGAAAATTCTGTCGCTAGCGATAGTTCGCACTAGCCTGTCCCGCAACGAAGCCAACCCGCTGGGAAGTACCTTTTACATTGATTTTATTGACTTTTTTATGAAAAAACAAAGCATAAGTGATAATCTGTTTTTAAAATCGCAATCAAAGTGTGTAATGCATAAACTCATAAGGATATGGAATATATAGATAAAGTTTAAGAACATAATCTAGCCTTTCTTATTAGCAGCCAGCGTATTCATGATGAGCAAGTTGGTACTGTATATTGGCAATTAATCTCTCATTGGCTTTTTTTACAATAGCACTTGTAATCTCTGGCTTTGACATCACCCTAGCAATTGAGGGTTCCTCTTGTTTTGCAATGGGGAATTGATTTCCATCCGCTCTTTGAAAAACATTACCATTCATCTTTTTTTAATCAACACGCTTTGGAAAACTCCCATCCTTGATAAAAACATGGGCAAGATTTGTTTTTTTCCAAACAGTTGTGTAAGTCACGCCGCGTTTTGTTCTTTTGCTTTAAAAAATTTAAGAAGTATCGGTGTTCCAGAACCAATGATATCTGTCTCAAGAAACCTTGCTGTCGCCTTTTCTTTAATATAAATACCTTGCTTAACATGCTTTGATTGGGCAGATGTAACATCGGCAATTTGCTTTTCAGTAAAGCGTTCGACTGTTTTGCTGCGGTGTTTAGAGCATTACGCAGAGCCCAATTAAGGCGTGGTGCTTGAAGACTGGTGAAGGTATCCTTCACCTGTTGAAGATACCATTTTGGGTAGATGATTAACTTCAACGTCTAACCTTTTTAAGAGTAGGTGTTGATGATTGAGAGACCTTAGATGCTTTTGGTTTTTCGAGTAAGGTTTTTTCAGTCATTGGTTCAGATGATGTTTGTGCTACTTCTTGTTCTATCTGCTTAATTTGTTCAACTGTCTTTTTAGGTTTTGCTGTTGTTTTGACGTCAACAAAAGGTTTTGAGCATTGGCGCGCTTGAGACGTACGTAGACCTGATTAGAAACTTCAACAAATGGATTATTGGGTGTTGATGGTTCAAAGCGAACAGTGCTTTTATTGTCTCCAACAACACACATTGGCTTAGTGATGACAGTTTTCATCATTGCTCCTTTTGAGTCATAATTAATGACATCATTAGTCAATTATTGATTTTTATTCTGTGAAAAATTGATTAGCTGATTGTCAGCAGAAAAAATCATGATCGTATGCTTTTTTACTTTTTACCTAAAGTTGGTGTTTTTAAACATTAAAAAGTGTAGAAAAAATTCAAGTAAGAAATGTTGATAACCTTGCTAAGACTTCATCCATAATTATATATGGAATAGTTTCCATTCTTTTTCCATTACGCGCTACTATATCTAAAGCACGCGGTTGGTCACAGCGTATCACACCTGTTATATGCAGCCCTGTTCCCACCAATGAAACAGCAAAGCCTGCTATTCTAGCAAAATTTCCTCCACTCGTAATGGGCAAAACAATGGGTGTTTTTGTTAAACGATTAAACGCCTCCGGTGACACAATCAGTACAGGACGCGTTCCTTTTTCTCATAGACAGAGGTTGGGTCAAGCGATACAAACCAAATTTTACCCCGCTTCATTACAAGAGCTCTCTGCCAATAAGCTTAGCATCAAACCACTCTACATCTTTATCCGCAAAATCGTCCGAAGGATTACATTCGGCTAACAATTCTTCAAGAGTGTAATTTTGCGATATTTGTGGTTTCACAACCAATTGTCCATTATCAATAGCCAAACCCACTTGCATATTTTCAGTAAGATGAAGAACATCAAACAATGCAGGCGGTATAGAGAGCATAACGGATCCTCCAACTTTACGTAATTTTGTTGTGCATAAAACGCCCTCTCTAATATTATATAAAAATATAACATAAAGCCCATGATTCAATAGCTTTTAATGCTTTTGTGTAAATGTTTAAGAAGCGCATTTAGAGCAATACGCAATATACTCTGAATAAAGTCAATATTTTTTTAATTTCTGAAAAACATAAAAATATAAAAGTTATAATACCAAACAAGGCTCTTAGCTGCTTATCTGTAAACATATTTATTTCTTGCGGTTTTCGATAATTTTTTGATCTCTCTGTTGATCTCGTCTATAAGAGGTTCGTAATTGAGAATGCTTTTCGGAATATCACCACCGTAAACCCATGCTTTTACTTGCGCTTTGGTACTAAAATCCGCATTCTTAGGTGTTTTGTAATACTGACCACCATCAAACTTTTCACACTCTCTTGTGCCGTCTTCGTATTCGTAGAGGTTGTAAAAATACTCCTCTGTCCCATCCCCCATGGGGCATACCCACTGCCGTTGCAACAAACCTCTTTCGCATGGGTTGTTTACGGTTTTTTAAGAATAGATGTTTTAAAATGAATATACTTTAATCCTAATTTTACAAATTTGTCTATTTGCCTCAAATTTGACCGTACAGAGCGTTTTATAAGATAGGTTTTTTATCATAAAATCTTTAAATCACTCTGTACGGTGCCATTTTGTCGATTTAAATGCACATCCAATCACAAAACGATCAGCAATTTTCACTAGTTTGCTAACCTGCAATGTTTTTCACTTGCTTTTCAACCAACGTGAGTGGTCTTGAATTCTCTCTCATTGCCTTTTCTTTCAGCCTTTTTTCACGGGTGTTCAAAACAGCCTTGCGTACAAGATTGGCTTTTGTCAAAAGACTATTTTCCAAATCACGACATAATCTTACTAACTCACGAGTGCTTGGAAAAAACGTATCCGATAAATCTTCTACCTCATCGCATAAAATCCCCGTTTAACCGTTTTTATGAGTGACCACGCAGAAACACTTTCCAAAAACATTCCATAGGTAAGCGCTATACCTTCATGATCTGCCTGTTGCGAAATTTTTTAAACCACACGAAAGCATCCGAATTGCCTTGGTTATGTCCTCTTTGCTCGCTTTTATTGAAAACAATTCGTGAAGTTGATCACACGCTTCTAAGGCAATCGCTTCCTGCTGTTGTGTCAATGCTTGCCACTTTTCAAAACTAAAGGAAACTCCGGAGCTATCATCTCGTGAATGTGTTTCAAAGTGACCTCGAGGCTCGATATCAAGGATGCTGTCTGAGATGCGTTCATCTACACTTTTTTGCCTTTAAGAGTGATTTCCATAGTTTTTTCCGTTCTCTAAATCCTCGATAGCTTTTTGCATCCAGTTGCGCCACATTGCTTTCCAATCCGTTTTGCGTGCATCTTTGCCTGTTCTAGCTTTCCAATAATCTCGAAATTTTGCCATTTCGGCTTTGATACGCTCTGGAGGCAATCCCTCTTCGATTGCGAAATCATAAACAGGTTCGAAATCATCAGGGGTACGACAGCCACTGTCATTTCTAACCCGTTTAGCTTTTTTCGTAATGTTCTCTTGCTCGTGAATGGAAGGTTGGTTTTCTACACCCGTTTCGATTTGCTCTGATGTGGTCTCAACAGCAGCAACCTATGTTGGTTCGTCAACCTGTTCGTTTGTTTCTAAATTTTCAGAAGCAGTTTTTTTGCTAAAATGATAGTTTTAGTTTATATATATTCTTATTCTGGTTCTTTATAGCTTGATTTTGCTTAGCGTTTGCTTCAGCAAAATCATTAAAATGTTTTTTATAGCGTTTTTTATTGTACACCTTTTTTCCAGCCTCACTATGAATTTGCGATATGGGCGCTTTTTTATCAGTAAAATCTTTTAGCTCTTCTTCAATGCGCGTATTCGACAAACCATTATCTTTCTCAAGAAATTTACCATTCTTCATGAGATATTCGACAATAGTTGCAAACTTTTTTGCGAGCAATTGCAAGCGCGGGCAAGCATTTCAAAATCTGTTTTAATTGGTGCTTTTTTGTCATATATGCGAATGAAAAGCGTTATATAAATGCCCCTTTGTTCTCATGTCATTCCATCTATCTCACTGTTCCAGTCATTCAAAAGGAATCTTATCCATGGCATTGCATTAGACATGCGCATTCCCTTCTTTAACTAAATATAAAATTGCTAAAGCATTTGCTTGGTTGTCATCTTTTGGATTGTATTCTTTTGCACACACCGTCTTAATCATCTTTTCTTGTGAGGCATTGACTTTATCTGTTGTGATCTTCATTTTTGTAAGCCATTGCTGAAAACGCAAATAGCGCATACTATCGCCTTTAAAACGAAAAAATTCAAAATTGACAAGTGCCACTTGTTATACTGCTGTCTACACGAGAAATCGCCCAGCCTGTCTTAGATCTAGATCAAGGCAGAGAACGGTTTGTGTATTGATGATCATCTTCCCCCATGAAGGCTGTTGCGTATTTATATGTGCGCTATGACAGAGCGTGTTGTGATTGCCTGTCTTGAAAAAATGGTCGTGAGAAAGTACTTGAAATTACTTTTGGGCCAATTTTTTACTGCCATTCGAGGAAAAATAATCTTAGAAGCAGTTGATTTTCGAATTAACTCTTCTTGTTTTTGAATCACATCTTTTTGTGCACGTATTATTTCAGCTTCTTTATCTATTATTTTGTCTTTTGCATCTATCTCTTTTCTGAGCTTTTGCGTCGTTTTACAAGAGTCATGAAGAGTATAAGCCAATCCCAAATTAGCAATATTGATTGCCTCTCCATCCTATAAAGACGAGGAGGAGGTCAAAGTGCTAAAAAGGTACCTCAAAAAGCAGCAATGATTCGTATTTTAGTACCACCGCGGTGCCGTCTTATAGCGTTATAATAAAGTTACGAAAGGTGGTTTAGAAGGTGCTTTAATTTTTTTGATTTTTAATAAATCATTGGAAAATAAGAGAGATTAAGATAATCTGGTGCGGACGGCGGGACTTGAACCCGCAAGGTCTTCGACCGGCAGATTTTAAGTCTGCTATGTTTACCGTTTTCATCACGTCCGCGATGTGAGTTCTCTCATAAGCTATATCTTTTATTGAATCAAGAATTAATGACAAAAGAAACATTTTTCATTTTTTAGTGAAATTTTGACTGACAATAGTTTCCTTTATCGATAGAAAAAGCTTTTATAATGTAAATAAAGTATGAAATGATTAGTGTTATGAGTCAATTTATTCAAGACGTCACAAAAGCTATGGTGGGATTGCATCACGTGTTTGCTGAAACACCACTTCAAAGAAATGATTTTCTTAGTCAAAAGTATGATGCAGAAATTTATTTAAAGCGTGAAGATTTAACACCGGTGCGGTCTTATAAGATTCGTGGTGCTTTCAATTTTGTTTCAGAAATGCTTAGCTGTATATCACCAGATTCTGCATTTGTTTGTGCTTCAGCGGGGAATCACGCGCAAGGGGTTTCTTTTGTTTGTCGTTATTTTAAACGTAAAGGCGTGATTTTCATGCCTATGACAACGCCACAACAAAAAATTGAAAAAACACGTATTTTTGGTAAAGAATTCATTGATATTCGTTTGGTTGGTGAAACATTTGATCAATGTTATGAAGCTGCGCAATCCTTTGTCGTAGAGAGCGGTGGTGTAATGGCTCCACCTTTCGATGATATTCGCATTATTACAGGGCAGGCAACAGTGCTTTGTGAAGCTGCTTTACAATGGAAAAAACTCAATGGAGAAAGTGAGCCAGATTTGATGATTGTGCCGGTAGGGGGTGGTGGTTTGGCAAGTGGAGTGAGCAAGTTTTTACATGAATATGGTTGGAAAACAAAGCTTCGTTTTGTTGAGCCGCAAAGAGCTGCAAGTTTGCTTGCTTGTTTGGAGAGTGGAAAACGCGTCAAGCTTGAAAGCATTGACACTTTTGTAGATGGTGCTGCTGTGGCTGAAATTGGAGCTCTAAACTATACAATTCTAAAGCAATTTCCCCCTGATTCTGTCATTACGGTTCCTGAAAACCGTGTTTGTTCTACGATGGTTGAAATGCTTAATGTTGAAGGTGTGGTTCTTGAACCGGCTGGTGCTTTATCGATTGATGCGCTTAACAGTATTCCTCCTCAAGAGTTAAAGGGGAAAAAAATTCTTCTCGTTATTTCAGGAGGTAATTTTGATTTTGAGCGTTTGCCAGAAATTAAAGAGCGTTCTTTACGTTTCCAAGGGTTGAGAAAATATTTTATTTTTAGTTTTCCGCAACATCCTGGTGCTTTGCGTCATTTTCTTTCCACATTATCACCAGATGATGATATCGTACGTTTTGAATATCTTAAAAAGTCAGCGAGAAACTTTGGTTCTGTATTGGTTGCGATTGAAACAAAAAAATACGGTAATTTTTGTCTTTTAGAGGAAAAATTTCAAGCGTTAGGTTGGCGTTATCGTGATATTACTGATGATCAAACGTTATTTGATTTTGTTATTTGAGAAACTGAAATTTTACTAAAACAAGAAGTATAATGATGAAACCTATTTTTTATTCGGTGCTGAGTCTATTTTTCTTTTTGATTGTTAATCAACAGAGTTTAGCATCTCAGCCAACAATAGTACAAAAAGATGAACTTTCAAGAGTCGTTGTTGATGTCAATAATGCTATAAAAAATGGGGATTTTATGCCTATTTCTCGTTATATGCCTGAGCGGCTTTATAAAGAGATGGCACATCGATTGAATACAACAGAGAGTGCTTTACGTAGTGATTTTCTTCAACAGTTGCATAAGAAATTTGAGGGGTTGCCTTCTGGTGCTTATTATTTAGATAAAGAAAATATAGAGTATTTACAAACTGATAACGGTACTTTGTATGCTTTAATTCCAACAGTTCTTGAGATGAAAGATCGCATCATTCAATATAAAACTTTGGCGATTTTTGATAAAAACCAATGGTATTTAATTTATGGCGGTCAAAAAACTTTACAAAATCCAGTTTTTCTCGAGATTTATCCTGATTTTATCAAGGTACATTTACCGATGGACACAATCATCAAAAAGTAAACGATCTAAATATTGTTTTTATTCATGATAAATGTATTTCGTAAAGTTCTTGCTTTTTTATCATAATCCAAAGATAATAGAGATGAAGGCATTTAGGCTGGTTTGTTGGCTTTTTGTAAAGTGAGGTTTATACGCCTTTATCTTGATTTCAAGGTGTTCATGAGTTGCGCAAGCCGCTTTTTAGGCGTTGCTTCATTTAAAATGTCAGGGATTTCTCTTGCGCGGATTCTTGAGTGGAGAGTTCAGATGGTTACTTCTTTTGAGTTCTTCAGCTAAGGAAAGATTTTATTTTGCCTATAAAAGAAGAAAATGTTTTTACAAAGTTAGGTTTGCCTACTCTTTTGATTAAAAATTTACTCATTGCTGGGATGAGTAAACCTAAACCTATACAAGAACAAGCTATTCCAGTGATGTTGAAAGGACACGATATTTTAGGTGTTGCTCAGACAGGCTCTGGAAAAACCTTGGCATTTGGTTTACCTATTTTAAGTCAGATTTTGGCTTTGGGTGATAAACGCTGTCCTAAAACTGCACGCGCTTTGATTTTAGCTCCAACGCGTGAACTTGCTGTTCAGATTGATGAAACGATCCGTACTGTGGCGAAAGGAGCACATCTTTCAACATGTCTTATTTTTGGGGGCGTATCACGTTTAAAACAAATTAAACGTATGGAAGCAGGTGTGGATGTTTTGATAGCGACTCCAGGGCGTTTGAGAGATCTTGTTCGTGAAAAGTGTGTTGATCTTTCCCAATCTCGTTTTTTGATTTTGGATGAAGCAGATCGTATGTTGGATATGGGGTTTATTCATGATGTTAAGCAAATTGCAAAGCTTTTGCATCAAGAGCGTCAGACAGCACTCTTTTCTGCAACAATGCCGAGGGAAATTGCTGTGCTTGCAAAATGTTTACTCAATGATCCGGTTAAAATTGAAGTTGTTCCTCAAGGTACTACGGCTGTAGAGATTTGCCAAAAATTATATTGTGTTCCTACGAATGAAAAAAAGAATGTTTTAAGTAAACTTTTGACAAATCCAGCTTTTGATTCGGTTATTGTTTTTACTCGAACTAAACATGGGGCAGATGCTGTCACACGTAGTTTAGAAAAGATAGGATATTTAGTCGCAACAATTCATGGAAATAAATCACAAGGTGCTCGCCAGTCTGCTTTAAAAGCTTTTCGTGAAAGATCGGTACAGATTCTTGTTGCAACAGATATTGCTGCACGCGGTATTGATATACCAGGGATAAGTCACGTTATTAATTACGACTTACCAGATGAAGCTGAAAGTTATGTACATCGTATTGGTCGTACAGGACGTAATGGCGCATCTGGTGTAGCACTTACGCTTTTTGATGAGAAGATAGAAAGGTCCCGCTTGCGTGCTATAGAGCGCTTGATTCGTATGAAATTGGTGGCTGAGTCTGTTCCAGAACAATTTGCAGCGTTTCCAGAAAAGCCAATTGTGCGAGAAAGTAGAGAAAAAGCAAATGATAAGGAACGCCGTTTTAAAAAATCTAAACGTCAAAAACAGTTTGTAAGTCGAAAAGATGATGCTGCACAGTTGCAACGAAAGAATTCTTCACCTCAAAATGAGAGGCATAAAAAAGCAAAAGCAGTAGTAAAGCGTGCAAAGCCTCTTCGTTTTCGAAAATCAGTTAAGAGGGCTGCTTAGATAAAGTCTTGAAAAAAGATCATGTACTGGAGATTTTTTACTTTTGTTGATTTATTCTCAATTGAAAAGAGCTATAAAATACTCTTGTCAAAGTAAGAAGATCCTTTAGAGGTTTTCATTTTTTAGAAATGAAAACTTCTAACTTTTTGGATTTATTAAAAATCTTTATTGTAGAGGCAATTATTTATTTGCTTTATTCCTATTTTTTTTAAATGGGAATAAAAGTAGATTTTATTTATATAAAACTATTTTTATAAAGGATGTGTTTTATCTTTAATGATAACTTTTAATTTTAAAATTGATGTCTAATAATAACTCATTGTTTTATATATTGAATAATTCATTATATCGTATTTTTTTCATTTTTAAGTTATTTATGCGGATCAATCAAAAGTATTCGCTTGCACGTGATGTGTGAAGTTGTCATATAGATAATCATTTGAAAAATAAATAAAATAATTTTTATAAACTCTTTCCAAGGCAATGGGGGATTGCTGAGATTGAGAGTTGGAAAATAGTACGATGGTATGGCTTTTATTATAAATAAAGATGGGGCTGATCAATCGATTTCATTTTATACCATTTACGGGGGTGTCATTGTGAAAGAGTGTTGGGGTATTTAAGAGATATCTCTTTAAAAAAGCATGTGACTGCATAATACAATAGCGAGAATGTCATGATTTCTGAAGGCTTTCTCAGGATTCTTAACAATTTAGCTCGTTATCTTGGTTTTTACTGTAAAACTATTATTTGGGGGATATAAAGCCTATAAGATTTTATGTATTAAATGTTTTATGACAGTGTGGTGAACAAGGCAAGGTTGTTTGTAAAGCGTTGAAGTGGTTAGCAGGAGGAATAACCTGTTAGATAAGACGTCGGAGCGTTTACAGACTTGTTTTATGTTTTTTGCTTTTAGGATGGGGAGGGGGTTATGTGGGGTGTATGGAGATAATATATGACCTTGATTATTGTTTCTTCCATTTTTCAAAATGATTGCTTAATGAGCAGGTTTTTAAGTTTAACTCCTTTATTAAGTAGAAATCATTCTTTCTTTGGAAAAAAATATATGAGACCGATTCATTGCTGATGGAGCTTAATAACTCATCTCTGATGAAAGAAATCGTAATTTATAATGTGCAAATAATTGCTGTGTCCTCTTATAAAGGCGCGGTAGTTTGAAAAAAGTATTTAAAATGAATCAATCGCTTTTTGCGTTCATTGCAAAAAATACATCCGGTAGGATATTGCGTTTCTACTTTATTGCAAAAATCCTATTCCATTACTTTTATTAACGAATCCCTCATGTCTAAAAACTTTAGAAAAAACAACAAATTACGTAGAATAAAAGAAAAGTGGCTCCCCGGGCCGGATTCGAACCAGCGACCAACCGGTTAACAGCCGGTTGCTCTACCGCTGAGCTACCGGGGAACGGTGCCCAATCATTTAATTGAAAAGGCTATAGCAAAGCAATACTGATTTGCAAAGGATAAAATTACTTTTTTTAAAAAAATATGATAAATTGTGTAATAAGAGGAAAAAAGGCGAGAGAAGATTTCTACACCTTGACGGATGCGTTGCCTTCCCTTATTGAAACCTTTATGTTTGTTGACGAGGCCTCGTGGCGGAATGGTTACGCAGAGGACTGCAAATCCTTGTATCCCGGTTCGATTCCGGGCGAGGCCTCCAGCCGATTTTAAACGAAACGGCTTTTAAGGGAGATGAGGTATAGGAAAATAGATTATTTCCCTCTATTCTTGTGAAGACACTTTTGTATGAGAGATTATACAGTTAAAATCTAATTGTTGACTGTAGCATCCTTTTTTGTAACGCCCATAGTTTAAGAGATCTTTATCCCTTATTGTCGCTGTTTTGTTTGTTTTTTGTAGGTTAGGAGAAAATATTCGTTATGGTTGCAGATTTTGCTGAGCTTCGTCGCAAAATGGTTGACAATCAAATTCGTACAGTCGATGTAACGGATTTATCAGTTCTTGAAGCCTTTTTAACGGTATCTCGTGAAGATTTTGTATCGGAAGATATGAAAGTGTTAAGTTATCTTGATACTGATATTGTTCTATGTCCAGTGCAAGATGGGGTTCCTGCACGCTATTTGATGAAACCTGCGTCTCTAGCGAAATTACTACAGCTTGCCGCTTTAAAATCATCAGATGTTGTTTTAGATATTGGTGCAAATAGTGGTTATTGTGCAGCGTTGCTTGCAAAACTTGCAGGGTCTGTGATTGCGCTGGAAAGTAATAAATCTCTCTTTGAACGTGCTCTTGAAGCTTTAGAACGGAATCAATGTGATAATGTGGTTGTCGTTCATGGTCCATTAGAGAAAGGATATGCCGTTGAGGGACCTTATGATGTGATTTTCATTGAGGGATCTGTTGATTTTATTCCTCAGGGTATCTTTGATCAAATGAAAGACTGTGGACGTCTTGTTGTGGTTGAAGGGCATGGAAATGCTGCTGTTGCACAAATCTATATAAAAGAAGATGGGATCATCTCGGCTCGTCGTGCTTTTAACCTCGCTGTAAAGCCTCTTCCTTGTTTTTTCAAAACACCTGGTTTTGTGTTTTAGTGCTTGTTTGTTTTGTGAATAAAAGATAATTTTGTAATTTATTTGGGGTTTGTTATTGTGTGTATTATGTTTAGAGTAAACAAGAAGTTTCAGGCGTGTTTATTGCTGGTGTTGAGTGTTTTTCTATCAGAGGCTGTTTGTGCTGAAACATTGATGGATGCCTTTTCTAAGGCTTATAAATATAATGCTAAGTTGAATAGTGAACGTGCAGCTGTGCGTATATCCAGTGATGATGTTGTCATTGCGCGATCGGGGCTATTGCCACAGGTTGAGGGGGTTGGGAACTATGGGCGCAATAAGTCTTTTACAGGTCCTTATGTCACTTCTGGATCTATAGGAGTGAGATTAAATCAAAGATTATTTGATGGTTTTATCACGCAAAATATCTTTTCTTCAGCTCAAGTTAAGTTGCAGGCCCAGCGTGAATATCTTCGTAATGTTGAACAAAATACGTTTCTGGAGGCGGTGACCGCTTATGCTAATGTCTATCACGCACGTCGTGTTGCCGATCTTCGGAGAGAAAATTTGGCAGCTCTTGAGGAACAAGTTCGTTCAAATAAAGCAAAATTTGATGTGGGTGAAGGAGGGCATGTTGATCTTGCTCAAGCTCAAGCTGCACGTTCCGTGGCGGTTTCAGAGCTGAGTCTTGCTCGTTCTGATGTAAAAGCAGCAGAGGCAGTGTATCGACAAGTTATTGGTTCTGATCCTGAAAAGTTAAAACGCCCACCTGTAGCCAAAGATTTTCCCGTCAACCTTGATATGGCTTACCAAATGAGCGTTGTGATGCATCCAGCAATCCTTTATGCTAAATATTTAGTCGATGCGAGTGTTTATAATGTAAAGGCGAAAGAAGGGGCATTGCTCCCTAAAGTTGATTTTTCTGCAACTGCATCTTATAATCGAATCTACAGCGGGGTTGGAGAAGATGGCGTTTCTAAATCGATAGGGTTGTCAGTAAGTGTCCCAATCTTTGAAGGAGGGCGTACGTCTGCGCAAATTCGCCAATCAAGGGAACAGCTTGGACAGGCGCAGCTTCAACTCGATTTGGCGCATAGTAATACGCGACAAGCACTTACTTCTGCTTGGTTTCAGTTGGAGGGCGCACGCTCATCTGTTGTTGCTTACCGTGAAAGTGTTCGTGCTGCTGAAATTGCTCTGAAAGGTCGTGTTCAAGAAAATCGCGTAGGGCAAGCAACGACGCTGGATGTTTTAAATTCTCGTACTCTATTGATTAATGCTCAGATTGCGCTTGCAATGGCAGAGCGTAATGCTGTTGTGGCGAGCTATAGTGTTCAATCTTCTATTGGTAAATTGACTGCAAGTTATTTAGGTTTAAAAACAATTAAATATATCCGATAATACATAAAAGTATCTCTTTGAATCTTATTAAATTATTTTAGTTTTTAAAAGATTAGTAAATCAACAGTTGAATATGTTGAAAGATATTGCGGCGAGATATTATTTTTATAAGTGTAGAAAACTGTGTGTAGCGCCCTCTTTATGACAAGCATATTTGAAAATATCGTAGGAGGCATGTTGATCTTATAATTCTTTTGCATACACTGAAAATATGATTCTATTTGTTGTTGCGTCTTTGAGAGGTTGTAAAGTATGGTACAGAGTTCAAGCGTGTTACGTGAGCCAAGTATGGATGAAATTTTAACATCTATTCGTGAAATAATCGAAGAAAATGCGGTTCAATCTGATCACTTTTTAAATGAAGATGTTGCAGTGAATGCTTCAGAAGTGGCATCCGAGGGTATTTATGATACAACCTTATCGGTTGATGATGCTATGAAAGCTTTAGCTGATCGTATTGGTCTTTCTTCTGAAAATCAAGGAGGGAAGATAACGCAAGAGAAAGAGGATATAGAGGCAGAAAATAATACAGTTGGTATGGATATGCAAAAGATGAAGCTTTCTTCTGAAGAACGGAATTCTGTTTATAAAGCAAAAGAATATGAAGATGAGATAAGGAAATCACAATCAGACGCTGGAAGGGATGGTCATGTGGAATTGTCTGCATATTGTATTTCTTCTGCAGAAAAGATTGCAAAGGATGTGTTGCGTCCTGCTATAGCAGAATGGTTACAGTCTAAATTGCCTATTTTGCTGGAAGATATTTTGCGTGAAGAGATTGTGAAAGCGATTAAAAAATCGTCTTAATTATTTTTTACATTATTTTTATGTTTTTCATTTTATGGGGATTTTGTTTGCGATTTTGCGAGCTCTCTAGTGAATGGCTGAGATTCACGAGATTCTGATCAGGTTTTGATCATATATTGTGTTTTTCAGCGGCGTTATGGATGGATAGAATGTTAGAAAAAAACTATGATGCTGCCTCTATAGAGCAACGGGTTGCAAAGAGATGGGAGACTCGTGGGGCTTTTAAAGCGGGAGCTGGTTCTAAAAGCGGTGCAGAACCTTTTTGCGTTATGCTTCCTCCTCCTAATGTTACGGGCTCACTTCATATGGGGCATGCGCTCAATACGACAATTCAAGATATAATAGTTAGATTTCAGCGGATGCGTGGCAAAAATGTGTTGTGGCAGCCTGGTATGGATCATGCTGGGATTGCTACGCAAATGGTTGTGGAACGTCAACTTGCAGAACGTAAAGAGCCAACGCGTCAAGAAATGGGGAGAGAAAAGTTTATTGAGCGTATTTGGGAATGGCGTTATGAAACTGGAGGCGTTATTGCAAACCAGTTGCGTCGCCTTGGGGTTTCATGTGATTGGTCGCGTGAGCGGTTTACAATGGATGAGGGGTTGTCGCAGGCGGTTCGTGAAGTCTTTGTCACGCTTTATAAGCAAGGGTTGATATATAGGGATAAGCGCCTCGTCAATTGGGATCCTAAATTGTTGACAGCTATTTCAGATCTTGAAGTTGAGCAAAAAGAAGTTCAAGGACATTTGTGGCACTTTAGATATCCACTTGAAGGTAAAACTTTTGATCCAAATGATGCTACAACTTTTATAACAGTGGCGACAACACGACCAGAAACAATGCTTGGTGATACAGGAATTGCTGTTAATCCTGAAGATGAGCGTTATAAAAATCTTATCGGTAAAAATGCTCTTTTGCCGCTTGTTGGTCGTAAGTTATTAATTGTTGGTGATAGCCATGCTGATCCTGAGGCTGGAAGTGGTGCTGTAAAAATCACACCGGCTCATGACTTTAATGACTTTGAAGTAGGACAGCGTAATCATTTACGCTTGATCAATATTTTTACCCAGCAAGCCGAGATTTTTCTTCGTGAAAATGAAGCATTTTTCGATGGTTTGATTTTATCAGATGAATTAAAAATGTTAGTAGAAAACCTCGATAAATCTGATCGTTTTGTTGCTCGCCAGAAGATTGTTTCTTTGATGGAAGAACAGGGATATTTAGCTTCTGTTGATGATCATACCCATATGGTTCCTCATGGAGATCGCAGTGGTGTCCCTATTGAGCCTTTTTTGACAGATCAATGGTATGTTCATGCTGCTGAATTAGCAAAGCCAGCGATAGAGGCTGTTCAACAAGGCAAAACGCAGTTCGTTCCAGATAACTGGAAAAAGACGTACTTCAATTGGATGGAAAATATTCAACCTTGGTGCATTTCTCGCCAATTATGGTGGGGACATCAGATTCCTGCTTGGTATGGTCCTGATGGAACGGTTTTTGTTGAAAAAAGTGAAAAAGAGGCTTTAGATTCAGCTTTTGCTCATTATGGTGAGGTTGTTGAATTAATCCGTGATCCGGATGTTTTAGATACTTGGTTTTCATCAGCTCTTTGGCCTTTTTCAACATTAGGATGGCCAAATAAAACGACTGAATTATCTACTTTTTACCCAACATCTGTATCTGTGACAGGATTTGATATTATTTTTTTCTGGGTTGCTCGTATGATGATGATGGGACTTCACTTTATGGGTGACGTTCCTTTCCCAACGGTTTATGTGCATGCTCTTGTACGGGATCAAAAGGGTGCAAAGATGTCAAAATCAAAGGGAAATATTATTGATCCCTTAGAGCTTATTGATCAATATAGTGCTGATGCACTTCGGTTTACTTTAGCTATTATGGCAGCACAAGGTCGTGATGTAAAACTTGATGTTTCCCGTATTGCTGGTTATCGTAATTTTGCTACGAAATTGTGGAATGCTACCCGATTTGCACAGATGAATGGTGTGAAGCATGATCCAGCTTTTAAACCAGAACAAGCAAAATTGGCGCTTAATCGTTGGGTTTTAACAGAGTTATCTAAAACAATTTCAGCAGTTACGACTGGTATTGAACACTATAAATTTAATGAGTCTGCTGCCACTCTTTACCGTTTCATTTGGAATACATTATGTGATTGGTATTTGGAGCTTCTCAAACCTATTTTTCAGGGGGAAAATGAAGATGCTAAAAATGAGGCTCAAGCTTGTACTGCTTGGGTTTTAGATGAAGTTTATAAACTTCTTCATCCTTTTATGCCTTATATGACGGAAGAGTTGTGGTTTCTTACAGAAACGCAAGCCATCAAGCGTGAGGATATGCTCGCATTGACAAAATGGCCAGAGGAAACATTGATAGATGAAGAAGCTGCTGATGATATTAATTGGCTTATTGATGTCGTCACAGGGATTCGGTCTGTACGTTTTGAAATGAATATTCCAGTGGCTACACAAGCACCTCTTGTTGTTGTCGAAGGAGGGGAAGTAACGCGAGAGCGTATGAAGCGTTATGATGCACTTCTTAAAAAATTAGCGCGTATTGAAGTTATTGATTTCTCTGATAAAGTTCCGGAAGTATCAGCACAAATGATTTTGGGAGAGGCTGTTTTTTGTTTACCATTAGGACAGTTGATTGATTTGGAGGCTGAACGTGTTCGTTTGAGGAAGGATGTCAGTAAAATTGAACAAGATATTGAAAAAATATCGCTTAAGTTAAACAACCCCCAATTTATAGCAAATGCAAAAGCAGAAATTGTTGAGCGTGAGCGGAATAGGGTTGTAGAACTGCGTGCAGCGCAGAAAAAAATATTTGTTGCTTTAGAGCGGTTAGATTGATTTCAACTTTTTATTTTTTTTGATAGATAATTGCATACCAGTAGGGCTAGTATAGATCTTCTTTAAAAGGAAACTTTTTCTTTTGTTAGTTTTTCATGAACGATCATAAAATCTCTACTGAAATCCATTGTTTTATGTTTATCATTAAAGAGACATCTTTTAAGGCATTCAAGCTTATTCCACGACGTAGATCATGAATGGTATAACGGTAAATCCATTGAGCTTCCCTTCTTTATGCTTGTGAAGTAACAAGCGCTGGGAGCACCATTCTGTCCAATATCCGGACAACCCTTAGCTCAAACCGTTCGTAAGAGGCATTTTTAGTTCTTTCTTACACAGAGTTTTTATCCACATAGCTCTCTCTACTTGTAATGTGCAAGCGGATGGTTTTGATTGATTTAACATGGAACAAGTTTGGAATGAGAGAATCTTACGATATTCGAGGTCCTCATTCAACATGCAAAATGGTAAAGTATCATTAAAATCAATATCTTGTTTTATTTCTGTAAAATATCATCATTTAGAGTAGCAATATAAGGCATGTAAAATTACATATGTGGTATTTTTTGTATGTAGTGGTGAGTATTCTGAGGTAAAACTTGTGTGTAAAGTATGAAGTAACCCCATGTGAAATGATGTTAGGTGCAATCCGTTAAACAAAAAGCTGTATTGTTTATAGATTGACGGAGGCAAAAAACTTCATCTTTAAGGTGGTAAGGCAGTCGTGAAGTTATAAGTTAACTATCATCATTATATTTATCCATCTTTCGTATTGTTTTTTATACTCAAACGTTTACCATTCATCATGTATTCTCTTCGTTCTCAAGTTGCTGTTTAATGCACGTTATTCTATTGAACGATTTTTGCTCATACGTATAAAATTTTAAGATCGATAAATCCTATTGGATGGTTTTTATCTATTTGTTTTTTCTTTTAAAATTTTTACTTTAAAATTGCGTATGCTTCTTACTAAGAAAAAGAGTTTAAATATCTACAAAGAAATTTGTAACAGATATAATCATTAAAATTGAGGTAGGGGGAATGGTTAATAGGTTTCAGATATGGAAAAAAGTCACGATTGTTGTGATTTTAGAGGAATTCTTTTCGACTGTTTATGTAATAGATGTCAATAGCTTGCAAGAAGCGAATGATGGTTCGTTTTATTTTTTAAAACGTGGCATGTCTGTTTATAAAAATGGGTATATAACTCAGGCTATTGCAGCATTACGTTGTGCTGCTAAGAGAGGCTATATTGGTGCGAATTGGAAACTTGGCTCTATCTATGCAAACGGTGATGGTGTCCCTAAAAATGATTATAAGGCATATAATTTTTTTGCATATATTGTTGAAAAAGGTGCTGATCTTGGTTCAGAGGATGAAAGTTATGTTTCTGATGCATTGATTAAACTTGCCGGATATATAAAAAAAGGTATTCCTCAATCACCTGTGAAACCTGATCCTTCTTATGCTTCTCATCTTTATATGCAGGCTGCGGTAAACTATGGAAATCCTAAAGCTCAGTATCATTTAGGAAAAATATTTTTAAAGGGAGAGGGAAGGGAGAAAAATCTTATACAAGCAGCACGATGGTTTCAACTTTCAGCAAAAAAAGAAAATCCTTCTGCCCAAGCAATGCTTGGAAATATACTGCTTAAAGAAGGAAAAATTGTCCGTGGGGCAGCAATGTTAACTGCTGCCTATAAAAAGCTAACGTAAAAGACGAAAATTGGATTCACCCTTTGCAAGAAGAGGCTTTTGCTCTTTGTAATGAATCTGAGAGACGTACAGCAATTTCACTGGTTGCTGAGATTTTAAAGAATAACAGTTTTTAAACATCTGATTGTAATATTTTTACATTCTCTCATCTTATATTAAACTCTGTTTTCTTGTATACAAGTTCATAGTAAAGATAGCTTTTTTTGATAATCTAACGGCTAATGACTTAGGATTTTAGACAAAAATTCTTGCGTTCTCGGTTTTCTTGCTTGCGGATCAGAAAAGAACTCTTTAGATGAGCAGTCTTCAAGAATTGTTCCTTGATCTATGAAAATAACACGCTCCGATACTTTTTGTGCAAATCCCATTTCATGGGTTACACAAATCATCGTCATACCTTCTTCTGCTAAGCTAATCATGACATCGAGTACTTCACCTACCATTTCAGGATCTAGAGCAGATGTTGGTTCATCAAAAAGCATGACAAGTGGATCCATAGTTAAGGCACGTGCAATAGCAACACGTTGTTGTTGCCCTCCAGAAAGTTGACCAGGATATTTATCTTTGTGTTCAATGAGTCCAACGCGTTCAAGATATAACAATCCACGTTCAAGTGCTTCTTTTTTGCTTCGTTTTAGGACTTTGATTTGTGCAATTGTCAAATTTTCTGTGACAGATAAATGGGGGAAAAGCTCGAAGTGTTGAAACACCATTCCTACCTGACTTCGCAATTTAGGCAGATTCGTTTTTTTTGAATGAACTGGTATTCCATTAATCCAAATTTCACCTTTTTGAAAAGGGACGAGAGCGTTAATAGTTTTAATGAGTGTTGACTTTCCTGAGCCTGATGGACCACAAACGACAACGACTTCTCCTTTATTAATGTTGGTTGTACAGTTTTTAAGGACTTTAATTTCGCCATACCAATTAGAAACATTTTTTATTTCGATCATATGAGTAGACATTTTTTTTCCTGTTAGCGAATAATGGATACTTTTTTTTGTAAATACAAAACTATTTGTGACAGTGTAAAACAGATAACAAAATAGAAAATAGCTGCTAAGATATAAGCTTCTTGCTTTACACCAAAATTATTAGCAGCAATATCAAAACCATTCAAAAGGCTATGACCACTGATGGCATAAACAAGGGTTGTATCCTGAAAAAGGATAATAACTTGTGTTAAAAAGACTGGAAGCATATCTCTAAAGGCTTGAGGAAGAATGACAATGTACATACTTTGCCAATATGTCATTCCAAGAGCTTGTCCTGCATATTTTTGTCCTTGCGGAACTGAATTGATTCCAGCACGCATAATCTCAGCAAAATAAGCCGTTTCAAATGCGGTAAAGGTAATGAGTGCTGATTTATTTGCACCGATGGATATACCGGTTAAAAAAGGCAGAAGCACGAAAAACCATAAGATAACCATCACAAGTGGTATTGAACGCATAGCTGTTATGTAACCTATTGCAAACCAAGAAAGAAGTTTTATGGAAGAAAGGCGCATCATTGCTAAAAGCGTACCGAAAACAAACCCCAACACCGTTGCAAAAAGAGTTAGAAAAACGCTAAAGAGTAAACCTGATAAAATGTAAGAACGAAATACATCAAAGGTAAAAAAGGAAAAATCAAAGTCGGAAAAATTGAAAGGAGAATAAAGTCCAAACTGAGAGCTTATGAAATTCATCATATTCAATTTCCCTTTGTTTGAAAATTAGGAATTTTGAGTATTTGTTCAATGACTGTCATCACAATGAATACGAATAAGGCTATTAGAATATAAAGAGCCGTAACAAGTAAATAATTTTCGTAAACATGGCTTACCTCTTCAATTGCTTGGTATTGAAATTGCATGAGCTCATTTATTGAAACGGCGAATGCTATAGACGAATTTTTCACAATGCCCATTGCTTCTGAAGTAAGAGGTGGCATAATTGCACGTATAGCACGTGGTAGTATAATATAGCGATAACTTTGATAAGTTGTAAATCCCATTGCCATAGCAGCATAGCGTTGTCCAGAAGGAATCGCTTCAATACCTGAACGAACCTGTTCAGCAATGCGTGCAGATGTAAAGAATCCCAATGCGCATGTTATTAAGAGAATGGGGGAAAATTTCATCGCTGGTGGATAAATCTTCGGAACAACAAAATACCACAAAAACACTTGTACAAGGAGGGGAATATTACGCATAATCTCTACCCAAATAGTACCGATAGTGCGAAATATATAATTGATTATGGATGTTTTGGGTAAAGTGCGCATTGTTCCTATAATAACACCACACAATACAGCTAATATAAGTGAAGTGATAGACAATATAATTGTATTTTTTAAGCCATCGAGAAGTGTATCTAAATAGGTATGACTTACGCCGGGAGTTCCCAAGCATCCTGTTACCAATGTTTGAGTAAGGTCATCTCTACAAAGGAAAGAAAAGTCCATTAATTGATATTCCCTCAAATTAGTCATTCACAAATAGGACAATAAACCACGCGCATCTACATAGTCCAGATTTATTAAAAAGTGAATTAAAATATAAACCACACTCAATTTCAAAAGAGTGTGGTTCTTCTTTATTAAATTCTATAAATCTTTTTCTGCGTAGCTTTCTCGAGGCTTATTATTTGGGTGATCCCAAGCATATCTTGTTTGTTTTGACAAGGGAAGGTTCATAACAGTGTTAGCAGGTGGGATCGGTTTCATAAACCACTTATTATAAAGCTTTTCCAGTGATTCATCTTTAATCTGACGTACGATACTATCGTTGATTGTTTGTTCAAATTTTTTGTCATTTAATCTGAGCATACAGGCAATAGGTTCGACTGAAAGTACAGTATCAAGAATGACATAATCAGATGGATTCTTTGATTTAGCAATATGTCCAGCAAGAATTGAAGCGTCCATGACAAAAGCATCTGCCTTACCAGATTCTAATAATAAAAAACTATCTCCGTGATCTTTCCCCTTTAAAACTTTAAACTGAATGTTTTTTGCACGTTTATTTTTACGAATAAGTTGAACAGATGTTGTACCGGTGGTCGTTGCAACTGTTTTTCCATTTAAATCCTCAAGAGATTTAATGTTAGAGTTTTTCTTTACAGCAATCCGAACCTCTTCAATGTATGTCGTATAAGCAAATGCTGCTTCTTTACTGCGGGCAATATCATGTGTTGTTGAGCCGCACTCAAAATCATAGGTTTTATTTTTTAAGAGAGGAATTCTATTTTGAGAAGTGATGGGAAGATAATGAATTTTAATTGGTTTACCAATTTTTTTTGAGATATCATCAATGATCCGTTCTGCCATTTCTGTATGAAAACCTACATATTTATTATTACCAAGGGCGTAGGCTAAACCAGATGATTCACGGACACCTAAAGTAATTTCCCCTGTTCGTTTTATTTTTTCAAGAGTATCATGTTCAGCATGTGCAAAACTTGAGAATCCAATGGCCGTTGCTGCAATAAGCATTAACAATGATTTCTTCATTTATGTCCTCCATTCATTTATTTTTATTTTATTTGCTTAAGATATACTGTTTATATGCTGTAGCATAGTTATTATTTTGAGTGGAATTTTTTTGTTGTCTCATGAAATGAGGATTTTACTTTCTTAATTGATATTAAGGTGAATCCAAACAGGAACGTGGTCGGATGGTTTTTGATATCCCCTTACTTCTGTTTGGCTATGAGCGCAAATTAGTTGATCAACAGCTTCTGGTGATAATAATAAATGATCAATGCGAATCCCATTATTCTTAGGCCAAGCACCTGCCTGAAAATCCCAAAAACTGAAGGAGGGAGTATCGGTGACATTCCGGATAGCATCATAAAAACCTAAATGAAGAATACGTTGGAATGCTTTTCTTGTTTCTTGAAGAAATAAGGCATCTTGATACCATTCTTGAGGTTTTTTTGCATCTAATGGAGTGGGGATGACATTATAATCACCTGCTAGAATAAGAGGTTCTTCATACGCAAGCAATGATTTTGCATGTGTATATAATCTTTCCATCCATTCTATCTTATAGGAATATTTTTCACTCTCAATAGGATTCCCATTTGGCAAATAGAGAGATGCAACACGAACAACACCTTTGTTTGTTGAATAAACAGCTTCAATGTAACGTGTTTGTTTATCATTATCATTGCCTGGTAATCGACGGATCACTTCATCTGGTGTTTTTTTAGAGAGAATCGCAACGCCATTAAAACTTTTTTGTCCGTGTGTTTCTATATGGTAACCTAAACTTTCAATTGCATCGCGTGGAAAATTTTCATCAATACTTTTAATTTCCTGTAAACAGACTATGTCCGGCTGGCTTTGCTGCAGCCATTGACATAATGTTTCATGTCGTGCTTTTATCCCGGCAATATTCCACGTTGCTATTTTCATGGTGTTCATCATTAGATATCAAATATGCAATTCAATTTACTGCATTTATGTTTTACTACAGTCATATCGCTACTTTTTTATTTATAGGGATATTACTTATGGTAAATTGATTTATCAAGAGTAGCGGTAAAAGCAAATTTAAAGCTTTAAAATTTAATTTATTTTCATTTTTAAAAACTTTCTGCTGTTTAGTTCTTGACGAATGTACGTGTTCTCGCTATTAGAGATGGATATAGCCGATGTGGGTGTAATCAGGTGCTTTGGATATGAACCGGAAGATTATTCACAGGTGTTAAGAAGATTAAAAGTAAATCCTAGTGCAAAAGGCTACTGCCTTCTCTGCTTATGGTCGGGTAAACTGTTTTTTTGCAGGTGTGCCCGATTTTGTGTGTAGACTTAGATATCTGCTCCGATTTTGTTGGGGTGGATAGAAATGAAAATAGAAAAGCCCGATTGGGTGAGACGAATGTAGATCGAAAAAGAGGAAGGTTGCATGCCTACCGTAAACCAGTTGATTCGCAAGCCGCGTGTAGCGCCAGTTAAACGTAATAAGGTTCCTGCTCTGCAGTCGAATCCGCAGAAGCGTGGTGTTTGTACGCGTGTTTATACGACAACACCGAAGAAACCTAATTCTGCTCTTCGTAAAGTTGCTAAAATTCGCTTGACGAATGGATTTGAGGTGATTGGTTATATTCCTGGAGAGGGACATAATCTTCAAGAGCACTCTGTTGTAATGATTCGTGGTGGTCGTGTGAAAGATTTGCCAGGAGTTCGTTATCACATTATTCGTGGTTTGCTTGATACGCAGGGTGTCAAGAATCGTAAACAGCGTCGTTCAAAGTATGGCGCAAAGCGTCCAAAATAATATTGAGAGACAAAGCCAATGTCCCGTCGTCATAGAGCAGAAAAGCGTGAGATTAATCCAGATCCAAAATTTGGTGATTTGGTTATTATGAAATTTATGAATGCCATTATGTTTGATGGTAAAAAATCAGTTGCAGAGCGTATTGTTTATGGTGCGCTCGATTCTGTGGAAAAAAGAGTAAAAACAGATCCTGTGGCTCTATTTCATCGAGCTTTAGAGAATGTTGCTCCTCACATTGAGGTTCGTTCACGCCGTGTTGGTGGCGCTACTTATCAAGTTCCGATTGATGTTCGTCCTGATCGTCGTCAGGCTCTTGCTATTCGTTGGTTGATTGCGGCGGCACGTGGTCGAAATGAAACGACGATGATTGAGCGTTTATCTGGTGAATTGATGGATGCGGCTAATAATCGTGGTTCTGCCGTGAAAAAGCGTGAAGATGTTCATCGTATGGCTGAAGCTAATCGTGCTTTTTCTCACTATCGCTGGTAGAAGTTTTAAACTAAGGCAAATATAATGGCTCGCGAATATAAAATTGAAGATTATCGTAATTTTGGTATTATGGCGCATATTGATGCTGGTAAGACTACGATGACTGAACGTATTCTGTTCTATACCGGTAAGAATCATAAAATTGGCGAGACCCATGATGGTGCTTCTACAATGGATTGGATGGAGCAGGAGCAGGAGCGCGGTATTACGATTACGTCTGCTGCAACAACGACGTTTTGGGAAGGGCAGGACGGTCGGAAGCGTCGCTTTAATATTATTGATACGCCAGGGCACGTTGATTTTACGATTGAAGTTGAGCGCTCTTTGCGTGTTCTTGATGGCGCAATAGCTTTGTTGGATGCAAATGCTGGTGTGGAGCCTCAGACGGAAACTGTTTGGCGGCAAGCTGAGAAGTATCGCGTGCCTCGTATGGTTTTTGTTAATAAAATGGACAAAATAGGAGCTGATTTTTATCGTAGTGTGGAGATGGTTGGTTCTCGGTTAGGTGCTAAAGCGCTTGTTTTGCAGTTGCCGATTGGTGCTGAAAATGACTTTGAAGGTGTTGTTGATCTTGTAGAAATGAAGGCTTTAAAGTGGGATGGTTCTATTGGTGCCTCGGCAGTGATAAGTGAAATTCCCTCTGATTTAAAGGAGAAAGCTGAAGAATATCGCGAGAAATTGATTGAGATGGCTGTGGAGGTTGATGAAGCTGCGACAGAGGCTTATTTGGAAGGTGTTATGCCAACCAACGAGCAGCTTGTTTCTCTCATTCGTAGGGGGACAGTAGAAGTTCAGTTTCATCCGGTTCTTTGTGGTACGGCTTTTAAAAACAAGGGGGTGCAGCCACTTTTGGATGCTGTTGTTTCCTATCTTCCTTCTCCAATTGATATTCCGGCGATTAAGGGTATTGATGTAAAGACTGAGGCTGAGACGACACGCGAATCTTCTGATGATGCTCCGTTATCTATGCTTGCTTTTAAAATTATGAATGATCCTTTTGTTGGTTCATTGACGTTCTGTCGTATTTACTCAGGTAAAGTTCAGAAAGGTATTTCTCTTGAGAATACTGTGAAAAAGAAAAAAGAGCGTTTGGGGCGTATGCTTCAAATGCATTCAAATTCTCGTGAGGATATTGAAGAAGCATTTGCTGGTGATATTGTTGCTCTTGCAGGACTTAAGGAGACGACAACAGGGGATACTCTTTGTGATCCTTTGAAACCTGTTGTTTTGGAGAGGATGGAATTTCCAGAGCCTGTTATTGAGATTGCAATTGAACCGAAGACAAAAGCAGATCAAGAAAAAATGGGTATTGCTCTTAACCGTCTAGCAGCCGAAGATCCTTCATTTCGTGTTAAATCGGATGAGGAATCTGGTCAGACTATTATAGCTGGAATGGGTGAGCTTCATCTTGATATTATTGTTGATCGTATGCGGCGTGAGTTTAAGGTTGAAGCAAATGTTGGGCAGCCTCAAGTTGCTTATCGTGAGTCAATTACTAAAATGGCGGAAATTGATTATACGCATAAGAAACAATCGGGTGGTGCAGGTCAATTTGCTCGTGTGAAAATTGTTTTTGAGCCTCATGATGGTGATGACTTTATTTTTGAGTCAAAGATTGTTGGTGGTGCTGTTCCTAAAGAATATATTCCCGGTGTCCAAAAAGGGATTGAGAGTGTTATGGGGTCAGGTCCTCTTGCGGGCTTTCCTATGCTTGGTGTAAAAGCGACTCTCATTGATGGTGGCTATCACGATGTTGATTCTTCGGTTTTGGCTTTTGAGATTGCTGCTCGTGCGGCTTTTCGTGATGGGGCAAAGAAGGCTGGTGCACAGCTTCTTGAACCGATCATGAAGGTGGAAGTTGTTACTCCAGATGATTATGTTGGTGATGTTATTGGTGATCTCAATTCTCGTCGGGGGCAGATTTCAGGAACTGAAGCGCGCGGCATTGCAACGGTTGTGAATGCAATGGTTCCTTTGGCAAATATGTTTGGTTATGTGAATACTCTTCGCTCTATGAGTCAGGGGCGTGCGCAGTATACAATGCAGTTTGATCATTACGAGCCTGTGCCTTCAGCTGTTGCTTTGGAGATTCAAAAGAAATACGCGTAATTTCAGGTTGGTAATTAATTTTTAACTTAGTCCTTGGCTTGGACGGAAAATGGAGAGCTCAAATGGCGAAGAGCAAGTTTGAACGAACAAAACCGCATGTTAATATTGGTACGATTGGTCACGTTGATCATGGGAAGA